>NZ_JBXASF010000016.1:0-131098 GCF_058809015.1 Caulobacter sp. GW821-FHT11A05
CAAAGTGTCAGCCATGTCCCCGAACAGGTGTCCGCTATGTCCCCGGGCTGAACAACAAGCCCTAGGATGACGGTAGCGGGGGTGGCGGCGGGGCGCGGTGGCCGTGGAGTGTCGCTGGCCTCAGAGGTAACCGCCGACCTGCCAGGGGACGAACTCGTGGTCGCCGATGCCCAGCGCCTCCGATTTGGACGGCTCGCCGGAGGCCACGGCCAGCATACGTTCGAAGATCAGCCGGCCGACCTCCACCATCGGCACGCCCGCCAACACCGGCGAAGCGTCGACGTCCATGTCCTCGTCCATCCAGCTGGCCAGCTTGGCATTCGAGGCGACCTTGATCGACGGGGCCGGCTTGGCCCCGAACACCGAGCCGCGGCCGGTGGTGAAGACGATCAGGTTGGCGCCCGAGGCGATCTGGCCGGTGGCCGAGCAGGGGTCGTAGCCGGGGCTGTCCATGAAGCTGAGACCCTTGGTGGTCAGCGGCTCGGCATAGCCGATGACGTCGTTGAGCGGCGTCGAGCCCGATTTGGCGACGGCGCCGAGCGACTTCTCGAGGATGGTCGTCAGGCCGCCCTTGAGGTTGCCGGGCGAGGGGTTGTTGTTGAGTTCCATCTGGTGACGCTCGGCGTAGTCGCGCCACCAGGCCAGCCGGGCGTTCAGCCGGTCGGCGACACCCTGTGAAGCGGCGCGGCGCAGCAGCAGGTGTTCGGCGCCCCAGATCTCCGGCGTTTCCGACAGCATGGCCGAGCCGCCCTGGGCGACCAGCAGGTCGACGGCGACGCCGAGCGCCGGGTTGGCGGTGACGCCCGACCAGCCGTCCGAGCCGCCGCACTGCAGGCCGACGGTCAGGTGGGAGGCCGGGACGGGCTGGCGCTGGATGGCGGCGGCTTCGTCGACCAGCTCGCGGACGATGGCGACACCGGCCTCGATGGCGCGGGCGGTGCCGCCGGCCTCCTGGATGGTCAGGGTGCGCAGATGCGGGCCGGCGACTAGGCCCTCCCGCTCCAGCCAGGCGGGGATCTGGTTGGCCTCGCAGCCGAGGCCGACGATGAGCACCGAGGCGAAGTTGGGGTGATGGGCGTAGCCGGCCAGAGTCCGCTGCAGGACGGCGATGTCGGCGCTCAGGGAGGAGCCGCCGCAGCCGCCCTGGTGGGTGAAGGCGACGACGCCGTCGACGCCCGGCGGCAGGCTCGTATCCGGGAAGGCGTCGGCGATGCGGCGGGCGACGGTGGCCGAGCAGTTCACGCTGGTCAGCACGCCGATGTAGTTGCGGGTGCCGACCCGGCCGTCGGCGCGGACGATGCCCTGGAAGGTCGCCCCGGTCCTGTAGGCCGGCGGGACGGCGTCGACGCCGACCTCGGCCTCGCGGCCATCGTCGGTCATGGCCAGGTTGTGGACGTGGACATGGTCGCCGGCGGCGATGGCGAGGCTGGCCCGGCCGATGACCTGGCCGTAGCGGCGGACCACCTCGCCGGCCGGCACGGCGCGGCGGGCGATCTTGTGGCCGGCGGCGATGTCGGCGCGGGCCGGGGCGTCGAGGCGTTCGGGGGTCTCGCCGGCGGTGATGTCGTCCAGCGCGATGGCGACGTCGTCGGTGGGGTTGAGGATCAGGACACGGCTCATCGGACGGCCTCCGCCAGGCGCCGGGCCGCGTCGACGGCCCCGTGCCGGCTCAGGGATAGATAGGCGCCGGTGACCGCCGCCACAAAGCGGGGATCGCCGGACAGGGCCGGTGGAAAGACGGCGGCGAGGGTGAGCAGGGCCGCGACCCTGGCCTCGTCGGTGTCGGCCAGGGCCAGCAGTTGGGCGGTGCGGCCGGCCAGGGGGTCGTCGACGACGACGGCTTCGCCGGCCTCGGTGACGCCGGACTGCCAGCGCATCCAGGCGGCGACGCCCAGGGCCATGGCGGCGACGCCCTGCCCCCGCGCCAACCGCTCGGCCGCGCCGGCCAGCAGGCGCTGGGGCAGCTTCTGGGAGCCGTCCATGGCGATCTGGCGAGTGCGGTGCATCAGGGCGGCGTTGCGGAAGCGGGCCATCAGGTCGCGGCGATAGGCGGCGAGGTCGAGGCCGGGCGGCGGATTCAGCGTCTCCTGCGCCTCGTCCCACAGGGCCTCGACGTAGGCCGCGAAGGCGGGGACGGCGAGGGCCTCGTGGACGTGCTCATGGCCCGACAGGGCGCCGAGGTAGGCGATGGCCGAATGGGCGCCGTTGAGCAGGCGCAGCTTGGCGTCCTCCCAGGGGGCGACGGCGCCCGTCAGCTGCACGCCGAGGGCGGCGAAGTCCGGCCGGAGGCCGGCGAAGCGGTCCTCGATGACCCACTGAGTGAAGGGCTCGGCCTTGACCATGCCCTGGTCCTCCACGCCGAGGCGGGCGGCGAGGCGGGCGATGTCGTCCGGCGTGGTGGCCGGGACGATGCGGTCGATCATCGTCTGGGGAAAGGCGCCGTGCGTCTCGATCCAGTCGGCCAGCGGCGGATCGACCCGCCGGGCCATGGCCAGCACCGCCTCGCGGATTCGCGCGCCGTTGTGGGGGAGGTTGTCGCAGCTGATGACGGTGAAGGGCGCCAGGCCCGCCGCCCGGCGGGCGCGCAGGGCGGCCACGATGAAGCCCGGCGCAGTGCGGGGCGCCGAGAGGTCGGCGAGGTCGGCGGCGACGTCGGGGTCGTTCAGTTGCAGCGCGCCGGTCGCAGGGTCGAGGCGGTAGCCCTTCTCGGTCACGGTCAGGGTGACGATGTGGACGTGCGGGTCGGCCATGGCCGCGACCAGGGCGGCGGGGTCATCCGGCGCGACCAGCACCCCCTGCCCCGCCCCGATGACCCGCAGGCGCTCGTCGGCGCCGTCGCGGACGACCAGGGTGTAGAGGCCGTCCTGTGGGTTCAGCTGCCCCGCCACCGCCGGTGAGCGCAGCGAGGCGCCGAGCACGCCCCAGCGCAAATCGCTGGCGCTGAGGGCGTCGTCGAACACCACCGCCTGGTGGG
The DNA here is from genome assembly GCF_058809015.1 of Caulobacter sp. GW821-FHT11A05. Taxonomy (NCBI): domain Bacteria; kingdom Pseudomonadati; phylum Pseudomonadota; class Alphaproteobacteria; order Caulobacterales; family Caulobacteraceae; genus Caulobacter; species Caulobacter sp. GW821-FHT11A05. The sequence continues at coordinate 2,975 of NZ_JBXASF010000016.1, forward strand.
CCCGGTGGAAGGCGCCGATGCCGAGATGGACGACGCCGGTCCGCACCTTGGCGCGGTCATAGGCCGGCCGCGCCACATCCGCCGGCAAGTCGGCCAGCGTGCGGGCGCTGAGGCGTGTCACAGTTTGTAGGCCGCCTTGACCAGGTCGTAGGTCAGGGCGCGGGCCACCTCATGGGCCTCGTCCTCCTCGATCCGGTGTTCGACCACCAGCTTCGCGAGAAAGCCGCAGTCCATGCGGCGGGCGACATCGTGCCGGGCCGGGATCGACAGGAAGGCGCGGGTGTCGTCGTTGAAGCCGACGGTGTTGTAGAAGCCGGCCGTCTCGGTGACCTGCTCGCGGAACCGGCGCATGCCCTCCGGGCTGTCGTGGAACCACCAGCTGGGGCCCAGCTTCAGGGCCGGGTAGTGGCCGGCCAACGGAGCCAGCTCCCTGGCGTAGCTGGTCTCGTCGAGGGTGAAGAGGATCAGGGTCAGGCGCGGGTCGGAGCCGAAGCGGTCGAGCAGGGGTTTCAGCGCCCGCACATAGTCGGTCCGTGTGGGGATATCGGCGCCCTTGTCGCGGCCGAAGCGCTCGAAGACCACGGCGTTGTGGTTGCGGAACGAGCCTGGGTGCAGCTGCATGACCAGCCCGTCCTCCAGGCTCATGGCCGCCATCTCGGTCAGCATCTGGCCACGGAACAGCTCGGCGTCGGCGGCGCTGGCCGGGCCGGACGTGACGCGGGCGAACAGGGCCTCAGCGTCGGCCTTCGAAAGATCGGCGGTGAAGGCGGTCGGGTGGCCGTGGTCGGTCGAGGTCGCGCCCATCGCCGCGAAATAGGCCCGCCTGTCGCGCAGGGCGTCGAGGTAGCCGGCCCAGGTCGCCGTATCGCGGCCGGTCTGTTCGGCGAGGATCTGCAGGTTGCCGAGGAAGCCCTCGTAGTCCGGGTCAAGCACCGGGTCCGGCCGGTAGGCGGTCAGCACCCGGCCCTTCCAGCCGGAGGCCTGGATCGCCTTGTGATGCTTGAGGTCGTCGATCGGCGACTCGGTGGTGGTCAGCACCTCGATGTTGGCCCGCTCGAACAGGGCGCGGGGCCGGAAGGCGTCGGTCTTCAGGGCCGCGTCGATGATGTCGAAGTAACGATCTGCTGTTTCTGCCGACAGCCGCACATCGATGCCGAACACCTCGGCGTAGACCCAGTCGTGCCACATGCGCGACGGCGTGCCCCGGAACAGATGGTAGTTCTGCGCGAACCGCCGCCAGATGGCCCGGGGATCGGCTTCCACCGCCCCGCCGTCGGCGCGCGGCACGCCCAGGCTTTCCAGGCTGGCGCCCTGGCTGAACAGCATGCGGAACACATAGTGGTCCGGGGTGATCAACAGTTCGGCCGGGTTGGCGAACGGCGCGTTGGTGGCGAACCATTCCGGATCGGTATGGCCGTGCGGGCTGATGATCGGCAGCCCCTTGACCTCCGCATAGAGCCGCCGGGCGACCGCGCGGGTGTCGGCGTCGACCGGGAACAGGCGATCGGGATGGAGGCGAAGCGGCTGGCTCATCGATACGGCTCTTGGTGGCTGCCCGGCATATGACACCGGTGACATTTCTTGGCAAACCGGACCCGGCTCACGACGCAGAGTAGCTGGTCTTGACCTGGGTGTAGAACTCGACGGCGGCGAAACCCTGCTCGCGCGGGCCATAGCTGGACGACTTCGTGCCGCCGAAGGGCACGTGGTAGTCGACGCCGGCGGTGGCCAGGTTGACCATGGTCATGCCGGCCCGGGCGTATTTCTGGAAATGGCGGGCGTGCTTCAGGGACTGGGTGACGATGCCGGCCGAGAGGCCGAACTCGACGCCGTTGGCCACGGCCAGAGCTTCCTCATAGCTGGCGACGCGGATGGTCGAGGCGACAGGGCCGAACACCTCCTCGGTGTTGATGCGGGCGGCCGGATCGGTGTCGGCGATCAGGGTCGGCGCCACGTACCAGCCGGGCTTTTCCAGGGTCAGGCGGTCGCCGCCGGCGATGACGCGGCCGCCGGCCTGGCGGGCGATGTCGATGTAGCGGTAGGAGGTCTCGCGCTGGGCCTCGCTGACGGCGGGACCCATCTGGGTGTTTGGATCGAGGGCGTCGCCGACCCGTAACGCGCGGACCTTCTCGGCCAGGGCGGCGACGAAGCGGTCGTGGATGCCGTCCTGCACGATCAGCCGGCTGGAGGCGGTGCAGCGCTGGCCGGTCGCGAAGAAGGAGCCGTCCAGGGCGATGGCCACGGCGCGGTCGAGATCGGCGTCGTCCAGCACGATCAGCGGATTCTTGCCGCCCATCTCCAGCTGCACCCGCGCCTGACGCTGGACCGCCGCTTCGGCGACACCGGCCCCGACGCCTTGCGAGCCGGTGAAGCTGATCCCGTCGACCTCGGGATGGGCCACGAGGCTTCGGCCGACCATGCCGTTGCCGATCACCAGATTGACCACGCCCGCCGGCAGTCCGGCCTCATGCAGGATGGCGACCAGGGCCTCGGCCGTGGCCGGTGTCGGCCCGGCGGCCTTGATGACCACGCAGTTGCCGAAGGCGATGGCCGGGGCGATCTTCCAGGCGGGAATGGCGATCGGGAAGTTCCACGGCGTGATCAGGCCAAAGACGCCGACCGGCTGGCGGTAGGTCTGGATCTCGACGCCGGGGCGGACCGAGGCCAGGTTCTGGCCGTGCAGACGCAGGGCCTCGCCGGCGAAATACTTCAGGATACGGCCCGCCCGCACGGTCTCGCCGATGCCCTCGGGCAGGGTCTTGCCCTCCTCGCGCGACAGCAGCCGGCCGATCTGCTCGCGGCGCTCCATGATGAGGGTCCCAGCCCGGTCGAGCACGTCGGAGCGCAGCTCCGGCGAGGCGTCGGCCCAGCCGGGGAAGGCGGCGCGGGCGGCGGCCACGGCCTGGTCGACCTCGACCGCGCCGCCCATGGGCGTGCGGGCGACGACGTCGCGGGTGTCGGAGGGGTTGAGACTCTCAGCCACGCGATCGCCGCCGACCTTCTCCCCGCCGATCCAGTGGGAGAGTTCAAGCGTGTCGGTCATGGCGCGTGTTCCGGGTTTCCTCCGAATGCCTCTAGCGCCTCGCGGGGGCGCGGCGAATGTCCAAGGCGGCATGGATCAAGAGCAGATCAGCATCGATCACGCCCGATTGGATCAAGCCAAAAGCAGCATCAGTCGATAGCCGCATTGGCTTGGACCAGCAACGAACGCCCCGATAGCTTTTGGACGAAGGCGACAGTGAGTGCGCCGCATGAGCCGCGCCGACGGCAGACGACAGGGAAGATGCATGTCCAGAATGACGCCCGCGGAAATGGCCGCCACCCTTGGCGGCGGCCTGCTGTCCTTCCCGGTCACCCATTTCGATACGGACGAGCAGTTCGCTGAAGGGCCATACCGCGACCACTGCGCCTGGATGCTGCGGCATGACCTGGCCGGCCTGTTCGCGGCCGGCGGCACCGGCGAGTTCTTCTCCCTGAAGCTGCCGGAGGTGGCGGCGGTGGTGAAGGCGGCCGTCGCCGAGACGGCCGGCAAGACCCCGGTCATCGCCGGGGCCGGCTATGGCACCGCCATCGCCGTGGAGATGGCGCAGTCGGCGGAAGCGGCGGGGGCCGACGGCATCCTGCTGCTGCCGCCCTTCCTGATGGTTCCGGGCCAGGAGGGACTGGCCGGCCATATCGAAGCGGTGTGCAAGGCGACCAGGCTCGGCGTCATCGTCTACAATCGCGACAACGCGGTGCTGAACGCCGACACCCTGGAGAAGCTCTGCGATCGCAACCCCAACCTCGTCGGCTTCAAGGATGGGGTCGGCGACATCGAGCTGATGATGCAGGTCTATGCCCGGATGGGCGACCGGCTGACCTATATCGGCGGCCTGCCGACTGCCGAAACCTTCGCCCCGGCCTATCTGGAGATGGGCGTCACCACCTATTCCTCGGCCATCTTCAACTTCGTGCCGGACTTCGCGCTGAGCTTCTACCGGGCGGTGCGGGCCCGCGATCATGCGACCATCATGGCCGGCCTGCGGGATTTCGTGCTGCCCTATGTGGCTCTGCGCAACCGGGGCAAGGGCTACGCCGTCTCCATCGTCAAGGCCGGGATGACCGCCATCGGCCGCAGCGCCGGGCCGGTGCGCACGCCGCTGACCGACCTGACGGCCGGCGAACTGGACGAGCTGAAAGCCCTGATCGCCCGGGTCGAACCGGCCCCGGCCAAGCGGGCGGTGAACGGCTGAGCCTGTCCCGTCCTGGGCGAAACGCCTAGGCTCGCAGGTCCGACAGAGGACCGATCATGTTTGAACTCAGCCAGCTCCGCTGTTTCGTCGCCGTCGCCGAGGAGCTGCATTTCGGCCGGGCGGCGCAGCGGCTGAACATGACCCAGCCGCCGCTGAGCCGTCAGGTGCAGCTCTTGGAGCGGATCCTCGGCGTGCTGCTGCTCGACCGCACCAGCCGCTCGGTGCGGCTGACGCCGGCGGGGCGCGCCTTCCTGATCGAGGCGCGGCGGATCATGCGGCTGGCCGAGACCGCCGCCCTGGCCACGCGCCGCATCGCCAGCGGCGACGCCGGGCGGGTGGCGATCGGCTTCACTGCCGCCTCGGGCTACAGCTTCCTGCCCCGGCTGGTCGAGATCGGCCGCAGCCGCCTGCCCAACGTGGATCTCGCCCTGCGCGAGATGGTCACCGGCGAGCAGATCGAGGCCCTGCTGACCGGCCGCATCGATCTGGGCCTGATCCGGCCGCCGCTGAACCGGCCGGAGTTCGACAAGATCCGGGTGATGACCGAGCCGCTGGTCGCCGCCCTGCCCTCGGGCGACCCGCGCCTGGCCAAGGCGGTGCTGGAACTGAGCGACTTCCACGCCAAACCGATGGTCATGTATGCGCCGGAGGGGGCCGGATACTTCTACGGCATGCTGACCGGCCTGTTCGACGCGGCCGGCGTCTCGCCGCAGTATGTGCAGCACATGAGCCAGATCCATTCGATGCTGGCCCTGGTCCACGCCCGCATCGGCGCCGCCGTTGTGCCGGCGGCGGCCATGCGGCTGCATTTCGAGGACGTCGAGTTCCGGCCCCTCGACATCACCCCGGCCCAGCCGGTGGAGCTGTTCGTCGCCTGGCGACGCGACAACGACAACCCCAGCCTCAAACCCCTGCTGGCGCTGATCGAGGCGCAGGCGGAGGACGGGCAGCCGTAAGGACGACCGCCATGGACCCCAGCCGCCGAACGATCTGCGCGCTTGCTGGCGGGGCTTTGGCGATGACGGCGGGCGGCGTCTGGGCGGCGAGCCCGGCCCCGGTGGCCAGCACCCGGCACGGCAAGGTGCGCGGCTATCTCGACCAGGGCGTCAAGGTCTTCAAGGGCGTGCGCTACGGGGCCGACACCGCCCCCCGGCGGTTCCGCCCGGCCGTGGCGCCGGAGCGGTGGTCCGGCGTGGCCGAGGCCACGGCCTACGGCCATGCCTCGCCGCAGAAGAGCCAGGAAGCCGACCAGAGCGAGGACTGCCTGTTCCTCAATGTCTGGACCCCTGCCCTGGCCGACGGCGGCAAACGGTCGGTGATGGTCTATGTCCACGGCGGGGCGCACGCCAACGGCTCCGGCTCCAACCCGCTGTACGACGGCGTGGCGCTGTGCCGGCGCGGGGATGTGGTGGTGGTGACGCTGAACCACCGCCTGAATGTCTTCGGCTACAACGGTCTGGGACAGCTGCTGGGCGGCGACTTCGCGGCCTCCGGCAGCGTCGGCAATCTTGACCTGATCCTGGCCCTGGAGTGGGTGCGCGACAACATCGCCGGCTTCGGCGGCGATCCCGGCAATGTCACCGTCTTCGGACAGTCGGGCGGCGGGGCCAAGCTGGTCACCCTGATGGCCATGCCCAGGGCGGCCGGCCTCTACCACCGGGTCATCACCATGAGCGGCCAGCACGTCACCGCCATGGGGCCGCAGCACGCCGAGCTGCGCATGCGCCGGTTCCTGGGTCACCTGGGCCTGACCCCGGAGCGGGCCGCCGAGCTGGCGACCCTGCCGGCCGGGCGGCTGGTCGAGGCGCTGGCGATGGCCGATCCGCTCGAGAAGGGCGACATCTACTTCTGGTCGGTGATGGACCATGACACCCTGCCCCGGCATCCCTTCGTGCCCGACGCGCCGCGCGAGAGCGGCCACATCCCGATGATCATCGGCAACACCCATGACGAGGCGCGGGCCTTCCTGGCCGGGGATGCGCGCAACTTCGAACTGACCTGGGACACGGTGGCGGCCAAACTGGCCCCGGAGCTGGTGGTCGACGTCAACGCGCAATACGTCGTCGACTGGTACCGCAAGCGCTTCCCGGCCATGTCGCCGGTCGACGTCTTCTTCGCCGCCGCCACCTGCGGCCGGTCACGGCCGGGCCATCTGATCCAGGCCGAGGAACGGGCCAAGCTGGGCGGCCCGACCTGGATGTACCAGTTGGACTTCGGCTCGCCGGTCGATCCGAAGCTGCGCGCCTACCACAGCTTCGACATCGCCCTGGCCTTCGATAACTGCGCCCAGCCAACCTCGAAGACCGGCGTGGGACCGGACGCTCAGAAGGTGGCGGGCGCCATGAGCGAGGTCTTCCTGGCCTTTGCGAAGACCGGCGATCCCAACTGCGCGGCCATCCCGGCCTGGGGCCGCTACACCCTGCCGGAACGGGCGACGATGATCTTCGACATCGACAGCCACATCGAGAACGATCCGCGCGCCGACGAGCGGCGGCTGTTCCAGACCGCCCCCTTCCTCAAGCAGGGCACCTGATCAGCGCGACCAGGGGAACTTGAGGGTCGGCTGGTTGACGTAGCGGTCCATGGTCAGCACCAGCCGCGCGCCGGATCCGGGTGCCAGCCGCAGCGTGAAGGTCGCGGCGTTGACCGGCTGAACCGCCTCGCCGATGGCCACCGACTTGATCCGATGCTCGCCATAGCCGCCGCCCTGGATGACCAGGGTGCGGGCCTTGGTCGGGCTGAGGTTGACCAGGGTGACGGCCGTCTCGGTGGCGGTCAGGCGATCGACAAGAGCGGCGGTGTCGGGCGGCAGGCCGGCGCGGCGGGCGACGGGGTCGAAGTAGCGCAGGCGGGCGTAGAGGGGCGAGCCGCCGAGGTGCGGCGAGCTGGGCGACCAGGACGGGCGGCCGATGTGCAGGGCGCCCATGGTCTGCTGCATCAGGGCGGTGACGCTGGCCGGGTTGATGTCGAGCACACCATCGGCCAGCCGGGTGGCGGGCGTGGTCTTGTCGTCGCGCTGGGCCTTGGCGCGGTCGGAGACGCGGGCGAGGTCGGCGGCCAGGGCCTTCTCGGGCCAGGCCGGGTCGCGGCCCTCGAGGTAGCCGACCCAGGGATGGTCCGGCGCACGGCGGCGATCGGCCTCGCGCATCGAGAACCACCAGATATCCAGCGCATTGGTCTGATGCAGGCCGTCCTTCCAGCCGTACCAGCCGTCTGGGCCGTACATGGTCGGGGTCTGCACCTTGCCGCCGACAGTGCGCTTCTCGGCATTGAGGCGGTCGGCCTGGGCGCGCCAGGTCTGCAGATACTTGTCGTCGCCGGTCAGCAGATAGGCGTTGAAGAAGGCGGGGATGGTGCGCAGCACCCGGCTGCGATCCTCGCGCTTGCCGGTGACCGGATTGACCGGGCTGAAGCCCCAGCCATAGGTCCCGCCCCACCACTTGCCGTCGGCGGCCGAGCCGATCACCCCGTCGAGGCCGACGTTGGAGGGGATGAGGTCGTCGTTGGCCCTGGCGCGGGCCGCCCAGGCGTCGATGTAGCCGAGCAGCCAGTCGCGATACTTCGTCTCCCCGGCTGTCATGTAGGCGTTCAGCGCCAGGGTGGCGGACAGCATGTTGAGCGGATGGTCGCCGACGACGTCGGTGTATTCCTCGTAGTGCTGCAGGGTCTGCTCGTAGGTCTCCTCGCCGTGCTCCATGAAGAAGGGCTTGGGATCGAAGGGGTCGCCCGCCCAGTCGACGGCGGTGGCCTTGCGCAGCATCGGCCCGCGCGAGCCGTTCATCAGACTACGGATGACCTTGTGTTGCGGGTCGTAATTGGGCGCCGCCGGATCCTCGCCCATGTAGAGGCCGGCGAAGGTGCGGGCGCGGCGCTGGAAACGGGCGTCGTCCGGGGCCGACAGGCCCTGGACGTTGAACAGGGTCAGCTCCTCGGCGTGGTGCTGCCAGTCGAGCTGGACGTTGAAGTCCTTGCGGAACATCCCCTTCCGGGCGACCTCGACGACGGTGGTCCTGGCCTTGGCGAACTGGCGCAGGTGGCCTTCCCAGGCCTGGGTGTACATCGTCTTGACGCGTTCGGCGCCGCCCAGCGCGTGCAGCAGCGGCCAGTTGTTGACGTTCTCGATGGCGTCGTCGGGGCCGTCGTTGGCGCCCCAGCGCTCGAAGCACTGGAAGTAGCCGCGGGAGTCGAAATAGCGGGCATAGAAGGCCTCGCAGGCCTCGGCGTTGGCGGCCAGCAGCTGGCGTTGCAGCACCGCCCAGGTCGGCGGCGCCATCGGCGTGACCACCTCCAGCGCGGCGGTCGGCGGCGCTGTCTCCGCGAAGGCCAGGACGCCCAGCGAGGCGCCGGCCAGGACGGCGCGGCGATGCATCACTTCGGTTCCGGGGCCTTGAGGGCCAGCCGCTCGATCTTGCCGGTGATCAGGAAGTAGGCGGCGATGACCAGGGCGCAGTGGACGCCGACGAACCACAGGGCCCCGTCGAACGAGCCGGTGCCGGCGACGATGTAGCCGATGACGATCGGGGTGACGATGCCGGCGGTGTTGCCGAAGGTGTTGAAGATGCCGCCGGTCACCCCGACGAACTCGCGCGGCGAGGTGTCGGAAATCACCGCCCAGCCCAGCGACGCCACCCCCTTGCCGAAGAAGGCCAGGGCCATGACCACGATGACCAGCCACTCCTGCTGGATGTAGACGCAGGCGATGATGGTCGAGGCCAGGATCATGCCCAGCAGCAGCGGCGTCTTGCGGGCCAGGGTCAGCGACCCGGTCCGCTTCAGGAGCTGGTCGGAGATCACCCCGCCCAGCACCCCGCCGATGAAACCGCAGAGGGCCGGGGCGGCGGCGGCGAAGCCGGCGTCGAGGATCGACAGCCCGCGCTCCTTGACCAGGTAGATCGGGAACCAGGTGACGAAGAAGTAGGTCAGCACATTGATGCCGTACTGGCCGATGAAGACCCCCAGCAGCATGCGGCTGCCCAGCACCTGTTTGACGTTGGCCCAGCTGAAGGCGGCCGATGTGGTGACCGTCTTGTCCTCCATGCGGATCAGCCCGCCGCCGGCCTCGATGTAGTCGAGCTCCGCCTGGTTGATCATCGGGTGCTCGACCGGGCTGTGGATCAGCTTCCAGAACACGAAGGCGGCGAGGATGCCCAGGCCCCCCATGACGAAGAACACCGAATGCCAGTCGAAGGTGTGGACCAGCCAGCCCATCAGGGGGGCGAAGACGACCAGGGAGAAGTACTGCGCCGAGTTGAAGATGGCCGAGGCGGTGCCGCGCTCGGGACCGGGGAACCAGGCGGCGACCAGCCGGGCGTTGCCGGGGAAGGAGGGGCTTTCGCTTAAGCCGACCATGAAGCGCATGGCGAACAGGCCGATGAAGATGGCCCCGCCGGCCAGGAAGCCCGAGAAGCCCTGCAGCAGGGTGAACAGCGACCAGAGGACGATGGCGAGGGTGTAGATCAGCTTGGTGCCGAAGCGGTCCAGCAGGGCCCCGCCGGGGATCTGGCCGATGACATAGGCCCAGGCGAAGGCCGACAAGATATAGCCCATCTGGATCGGGTTCAGCCCCAGGTCCTTGGAGGCGGCGTCGCCGGCGATCGAGAAGGTCGAGCGGTCGGCGTAGTTGATGGTGGTCAACAGGAAGATCAGCAGCAGGATCAGCAGCCTGACCCTGGAGCGGCGGCCTGTCCCGGCCGCGACGGTGCTGTCGGTCATGGCGTTTCCTGTCTTCCTGGGAGGCGCTTCTGGGGCGCCTGTTAAGCGCGACGATAGGCAGGGGGCGGACGGGCGTCTAAGCCAAAGGCCCTATGGACCGATCCAATATCGGTATCGATGCCCGCCCGGGCATCAGTTCGCTTTGTGCATCGGTTCATGCCCTCTTGGGATTGGAGCGCATCGATCCCCGCCACTAACACTCATGGCGACGCTGACGGCCGAAAGCCGTCCGCCAACAGAGATCCACGTCACGTGGACCAGGGGAGGAGAGACACTGATGCGTTCCACGCAGGGAATCCGAGTTGCGCTGAAGACCGGCGTGTCGGCGCTGGCCATGTCGATGGCGCTGGGCGCCGGCGCGGCCTTCGCTCAAGGTCCCGCCCCGGCCGCCGAGCCGCCGCCCGCCGAAGAGGGCGAGGTCGAGGAAGTTGTCATCACCGGCTATCGCGCCAGCCTGCAGAGCGCCATCGTCGCCAAGCGCGAGGAGAGCGGCGTCGTCGACGTCATCAAGGCCGAGGACATCGCCGACTTCCCGGACCTGAACCTGGCCGAATCCCTGCAACGCATCCCTGGCGTCGCCATCACCCGCGCCAACGGCGAAGGCCGCCAGATCTCGGTGCGGGGCCTCGGCTCCGAATACACCCGCGTCCGCGTCAACGGCATGGAGGCCATCGCCACCACCGGCGGCACGGTCAACTCCGGTGGCACCAACCGCACCCGCGGCTTCGACTTCAACATGTTCGCCTCGGAGCTGTTCAACAGCCTGACGGTGCGCAAGTCGGCCTCGGCCGACGTCGAGGAAGGCTCGCTGGGCGCCACGGTCGACCTGCAGACGGCCCGACCCTTCGACTACCGCAAGCCGACGCTCGTCCTGGGCGCCCAGGCCAGCTACAACGACCTGGCCGAGGACATCACCCCCCGCCTGACCTTCCTGGCCTCCGACACCTGGTTCGACGGCCGTTTCGGGGCCCTGGTCTCGATCGCCTATGAAGAGCGCCACATCCTCGAGGAAGGCGCCAACATCACCCGCTGGACCTACGGCGGCGCCAACGGCGGCTTCAACGCCGCCTCGACCCTGCCGGGCTACACCATCGCCCAGATCAACGACACCAACACCGCCACGGCCATCTACCACCCGCGCATCCCGGGCTACGTCAGCTACGACTTCAACTCCGAGCGCCTGGGCGTCACCGGCGCGCTGCAGTTCAAGCCGACCGACGCCACCACCCTGACCCTGGACATGCTGTACTCGGATGTGAAGAGCACCCGCGAAGAGGCCCAGTTCCAGGCCATCGGCTTCAGCCGCGGCGGTTCGGGCAAGCCGCAGACCATCATCCGCAGCGGCATCGTCGACGGCAACCACAACCTGGTCCAGGGCGTGTTCGACAACGTCGACCTGCGCACCCAGTCGGCCTACGATGAGCTGGAGACCGAGTTCCAGCAGTACACCTTCACCGCCACCCACGAGTTCAGCGACCGGCTGCGCGGCGGCTTCGTCACCGGCTATTCGAAGTCGGACTTCACCAATCCGATCTCGACCATCATCACCTTCGACCGGGCCAACAGCCAGGGCTACGGCTACGACTTCCGCAGCCGCCTGCCGGGCATCACCCTGAACTTCGACCCGACCGACCCGGCCAATTGGTCGATGAACAACGGCACCTCGGAAGTCCGCCTGCGGCCGAACGCGGTGACCAACCAGTTCACCACCGCCAAGGCCTATGCCGCCTTCGACGTCAACGACAACCTGACCCTCAAGGCCGGCATCGACTGGCGCCGGTTCCAGTTCGACTCCGAGGGCCAGTACCGCACCAGCGAGACGGTGGTGAACACCCTGACGCCGGCCCAGCTGGCGGCGGTGTCGCGGGTCTACAGCGGCTTTGGCCGCAACCTCGGCGCCCCGTCCGGCAACCCGACGTCCTGGCTGGCGCCCGACATCAGGAAGTTCAACGCCGCCTACGACATCTACTGCAACTGCGGCATCTATGCCCTGACCAGCACCAACAACTCCTCGGCCCGGGGCCAGTTCATCACCGTCGACGAGAAGGACACCGGCGGCTACGTCCAGGCTGAGTTCAAGTTCGACGTCTTCGGCCTGCCGCTGCGCGGCGACGCCGGCGTGCGCTACGTCCAGACCAAGCAGTACTCGACCGGCTACGCCGCCGTCGGGGCCACCATCGAGCTGGTCTCGGCCAGCCGCGAGTACGACACCTGGCTGCCCTCGGCCAATGTGGCCCTGGAGCTGACCGACACCCTGGTGCTGCGCGCCGCCGCGGCCAAGACCATCGCCCGGCCCTCGATCAGCACCCTGACCCCCGGCGGCGACGTCCAGATCCAGGGCGCCAACCGCAGCTTCACCAGCGGCAACCCCTTCATCGATCCCACCCAGTCGAAGAACTTCGACCTGTCGCTGGAATGGTATCCCGACAGCGACTCCCTGTTCGCCATCGGCGTCTTCTACAAGAACATCGACACCTTCGTTCAGACCCTGCGCCAGGACATCCCGTTCAACCAGCTGGGCCTGCCCGACTCGCTGCTCAACGGCACCACCGCCCTGCCGACCGACCTGTTCGTAGTCAGCCAGCCGGTCAACTCCGACGGCGGCGAGCTGAAGGGCTTCGAGATCAACGTCCAGAAGCGGCTGAGCTTCCTGCCGGGCTGGATGGAGAATTTCGGCATCCAGGCCAACTACACCTTCGTCGACAGCGACATCGAGTATCTGACCTCGACGACTCCCGGCGCCCCGACCATCACCGAGACCCTGGTCGGGCTGTCGAAGAACGCCGCCAACTTCACCCTCTACTACGAGACCGAGCAGTTCAGCATCCGCGGCTCGCTGGCCTACCGCGAGGGCTACCTGACCCAGGTGCCGGGCAACGACGGCAACGCCTTCCACGGCACCAACGAGACCACCAACTTCGACATGCAGGCCTCCTACAACATCACCGAGAAGCTGAAGGTCAGCATCGAGGGCATCAACCTGACCGACGAGTTCAACGACCAGTATGTCGACGACAGCAACCGCCTGAACGTGCGCAGCCACAGCGGCCGGCAGTTCTTCGTCGGCGTTCGCTACAGCTTCTAAGCGGGCCCATCCCCCTTGGCCCGCTCCTGGCGCCGCCCCTCACGGGGCGGCGTCTTTTTTTGTCCGCCTGCGGCCGAGGGCCGCGGATCGGAAGCACACGGAATTTCAACGCATTGGCCCGCATTAGGGAACCCGATCCTGAGGGAACCATGCGAGCCATCATCTGCGGAACGATTGCGGCGCTGCTGATGGCCTTGTCTCCGGCCATGGCGCGACAGGGCATGACTCCTGGCCAGCTTGCCTCGGCGATCGAGGGAAGGGCCGAGGCGTCGAGCTTCGCCGACCTGCGCCGCTTCGGCGACGCGGCCCTGCTTGGCAAGGATCGCGAGGCCCTGCGCCGGCTGCACTATGTGGCCACGGTGTTCCGCAACCAGTCGGAATTCGACCTCTTCAACCGCTACAACGACGCGCTCGCCAACTCCGCCAAGGCCCAGGGGGATGCGCGCTATCAGGCCGTCGCCGAGCTGAACAAGGTCGCCGGCCGCATGAACCAGGGCGACGCCTCGGCGGTGGCCGACCTGCAGGCCCTGCGGGACCGATCGACCGACTGGTTCGTCAAGGTGCACGCCGAAACCATATGGGCCGTGGTGCTGGTCAACCGCCAGCAGACCGGGGCCGCCCTCAAGCTGCTCTACGAAGCCGAACTGCTGATCGACCAGAAGGACGCCGACGCCAAGTCGGCCGAATCGGAAATCTGGGAGATGATCGGCATCGCCCTGATCGGGCTGAACGATCTGGACGGCAGCGCCCGCGCCTTCCAGCGCTCGCAGTTCGAATTCGCCGACGTCGCCTATCCAAGGCCTGACTTCGACGCGGTCTACAATCTGGGCGACTTGGCCATCCGGCTGGGCGACAAAGCCCAGGCCCGTAAGCTGGTGACGGTGCACCACGAGCTGACGGTGAGTTCGGGCCTGAGCAACCTGAAAGCCTGGGACGCCTATCTGTGCGGCATGTACGCCGAGGCCTTCGCCGGACCGGCCCAGGTGCTGGACTGCACCGGCGGCCTGAGTCAGCCGATCGAGAACACCGGCCTCCTCGCCCCGCGGCTGTTGCCGATGCGGGCCATCGCCAACGCCCGGACGGGCAAGCCGGCGACGGCCGCCCACGACCTGGCGACCCTGCGGTCGCTGCAGGCGGCCCATCACTTCGACGATTCGGCCTTCAAGCGGCTTCCCGAAATTGAGGCTGAGCTGATGCTCGCCCGCGGCGACGCCACCGCCGCCTATGCCAAGTTCCGCGACTACCAGCGGGCGCAGCGCATCCAGACCGCACAGGATATCTACGGCGGCGTGCGCCAGATCACCGGTTCGCTGGAAACCCAGCTGAGCAGCGCCCGCAAGGAAACCGAGCTCAAGGCGGCCGCCGTCCGCGCCCAGCGCTGGATGATCCTGCTGGGCGTCCTCCTGACCCTGGGCGCCGGCGTGGCCGTGATCCTGCTGATCCGCAGCAGCCGCCGGCTGCGCGCCGCCCGCCAACAGGCGGACGCGGCCAGCACGGCCAAGAGCGCCTTCCTCGCCACCATGAGCCACGAGATCCGCACGCCGCTGAACGGCGTGCTGGGCATGGCCCAGGCCATGGCCTCCGACGGGCTGGACGAGACCCAGCGCGAGCGGCTTGGGATCATCCGACAATCGGGCGAAGCCCTGCTGGCCATCCTCAACGACGTCCTCGACCTGTCGAAGATCGAGGCCGGCAAGCTCGAGATCGAGTGCATTCCCTTCGAGCTTACCGACATCGCCCGCACCGCCTCCGCCGCCTTCGGCGACCTGGCCCGGTCGAAGGGCGTGACCCTCGACCTCGATCTCGGCTCGGCGGCCGCCCGCTATCGCGGCGACCCGACCCGGCTGCGGCAGATCCTCTACAACCTCGTCTCCAACGCCGTGAAGTTCACCGAGGACGGCAAGGTGCGGATCGAAGCCGCCTACGACGACGGCCGCCTGCAGATCAGGGTCATCGACACCGGCGTCGGCATCTCGCCGGACAACATGGACAAGCTGTTCGGCCGCTTCGACCAGCTGGACTCCTCGACGACCCGCCGCTTTGGCGGCACCGGCCTTGGCCTGTCCATCTGCCACGAACTGGCCCAGCTGATGGGCGGCGGCATCACCGTGACCAGCCACGCCGGCGTCGGCTCGACCTTCACCCTCAGCCTGCCGCTGGAGCGGCTTGGCGAGGAGTTCGGCCGCGACGACGAGGCCCGCGACAGCCAGGACGGCGAAGACCTCGCCCTTCGGGTGCTGGCGGCGGAGGACAACCGCGTCAACCAGATCGTCCTCACTACCCTGCTCGAGCAGCTGGGGGTCACGCCGACCATCGTCGACGACGGCCAGGCGGCCGTCGACGCCTGGCGCAGCGGCGACTGGGACGTGATCCTGATGGATATCCAGATGCCGGTCCTCGACGGCGTCGCCGCCGCCCGGGCCATCCGTGAGGAGGAGTCGGCCAGCGGCCGCCGCCGCACCCCGATCATCGCCCTGACCGCCAACGCCATGTCGCATCACGTCGGCCAGTATCTGGCGGCGGGCATGGACACCCACGTTTCAAAGCCGATCCAGGTCAGCGCGCTGTACGAGGCCCTGGCCTGGGCGGCGAACCCCGGCGGCGGCGTGGTGCCTGTCGAATTCCAGGCGGACGGGGCGGACGCGGCCTAGAGCAGGGCGCGATTTGATGGAATCAAATCGCTTGCTCTAGCTTTTTGGTTGGCGCGCGTTTGCTCCGATAACCGGTTCCCACTTATCGGAACGCGCTCTAGCGCCGCGACAGCGTGAGAACCCGGCCGGACAGGTCCAGCCGAACCCGCCAGCGCGACCATTCCTCGGTGCCGATCGACCCTGAAAGCGCCGGGTCGAGGCCGGCGATCAGGCCCGAGCGCGGCTCCTCGCTGAGTTCCCCCAGAAAGGAAAAGGCCCGCAGATGGCCGGCCGCGCTGTTGCGGGCCAGCGGGTCGTAACCTTCGGGCACAGGCTTGAAGGCGGCCAAGCGGTCACTCAGGCGAACCTGGCCGGCCGAGCCCCAATCGACCGCGAACAGGCCGGCGCGAGCCGAGCGGTCGTCGGCGACGGCGGCGGCCACGCTTGGCACGCCGCCGACCAGGGTCAGCGGAACCGCCCTGCCCCGCAGCCGCCCCCGCGTCGGGCCGTGGATGCGAACCCGGCAGGGGGCGAAGTCCAGGTCGACCACCTGGCCGGCCAGGGCATCGGCGCCGATGACCCCGGCGATGGGGGTGTCGAAGCCGGGGGCCCGGAAGTCGAGGTCGACGACCTTGACCGGCAGGGCGGCAAGGCTGAGGCCCGCGACGCGGACCGGGGCGACCAGATCGAGCGTCGTGATGCCCTCGCCCTGGGCGCGGGTCTCGTGGATCAGGGTGGTGGGGGCGCTGGGGTCGATGAGGTAGTCGCCGGCGATGCCCGCCACGCTGGCGGGCGCCACCACGGCGCCGTTCTCGAACCAGCAGTCGGCGGCCATGGCCGGGAAACTGATCAGCGAGGCCGCCAGGGCAGCCGGGATCAAGCGGGGTAGACGGCCGCTCAGCCGACCGCCCGGGCCAGAGCCTGGCCGACCGTCGGCGTGGCGGTGTCCTGGTCGATGCGGCGCAGTTCGCCATCACCGACCACCTCGTCGCAAGTGGCGCAGACCAGCCTGGGCCGGAAGCGGTGGCCGTTGTGGGTCATGTGGTTGGGGCCGCAGCCCTCGCCGTACACATGGCGCTCGCCCCAGTCGTAGAGGGTCAGCAGCACCGGGCGCAGCTCGCGGCCCTTGGTGGTCAACAGATATTCCTGGCGCGGCGGGCGCTCAGAATACTGCCGGGCCTCGAGCACCCCGTGGGCGACCAGGGCCTTGAGGCGCGAGGCCAGCACATTACGGGCGACGCCCAGCCGTTCCTGCCACTGCTCGAACCGGCGCGTGCCGTTGAAGGCGTCGCGCAGGATCAGCAGGGTCCAGGGATCGCCGACGACCTCCAGGGTGGCGGCGATCGGGCAGCTTTGGCGGGAATAATCGGCGGTTCGGCCCATGACCGTCAAATTGTGCCTTCCCTGGGCGGAAGGCAAGGGGGTTTCCTTTGAGAACGCCCTCACCACCCCGGCGAAAGCCGGGGTGGTGATCGGGTTACTGCGCCGGCGCCACGACCGGCTTACCCTCGGCCTTGGCCTTGGCGGCGGCTTCTCTCGCCGCCTTGGCGGCGGCGGCCCTCTCCTGGGCGGCCTTGGCGCGAGCCTCCGCCTGGGCCTTGCGAGTCTCGGCCTGGGCGGCCTCGCGCTCAGCCTTGGCGGCGGTCTGCTTGGCGAGAGCCGCCTCACGGGCCGCCGCGTTGCGGGCTTCAGCGGCCTTGCGCGCCTCGGCGTTGCGAGCGTCGGCCTGCTGCTTGCGCTGTTCGGCGGCGGCCGCCGCGCGCTGGGCCTTGGCCTCCGCCTGCTTGGCGAGGGCCGCTTCACGGGCCGCCGCGTTGCGGGCCTCGGCGCCCTTGCGAGCCTCGGCGTTACGGGCATCGGCCTGCTGCTTGCGCTGCTCGGCGGCTGCCGCGGCGCTCTGGGCCTTGGCCGCAGCCTGCTTGGCGGCGGCAGCCTCACGGGCCGCCGCGTTGCGGGCCTCGGCGGCCTTGCGAGCCTCGGCGTTACGGGCGTCGGCCTGTTGCTTGCGTTGGTCAGCCGCGGCCGTCGCGCTCTGGGCCTTGGCCGCCGCCTGGTCAGCAGCGGCGGCCTCGCGAGCCGCCGCGTTGCGGGCTTCAGCGGCCGCGCGAGCCTCGGCGTTACGGGTGTCGGCCTGCTGCTTGCGCTGATCGGCGGCAGCGGCCGCGCTCTGGGCCTTGGCGTCCGCCTGCTTGGCGACCGCCGCCTGACGCGCGGCGGCGTTCCGGGCTTCGGCGGCCTTGAGCGCTTCGGCGTTGCGGGCCTCGGCCGCGGCGCGGGCTTGCGCCATCCGTTGCTCGCGCTGCTTACGGTCCTCCTCCAGTCGATCCTGGCGAACCTGCTGGAGCTCCTCGGCCCGGCGGGCGACGACCAGAGGCGGCGGGGCGTCGTCGCGGCGACGCTCGGCCCGGTCGGCCCGGCGCCAGTCGTCGTTGCGGCCATAGACCTCGCGCCATTCGTCGCGTTCGCGGTCGGCCAGCACCTCGCGACGCTCCCAGGTGGCGGTCTCTACCCGGCGGCGCTCGGCCCGGCGGGAGGCCGTGCGCAGCCGCTCGGCCCGCTGGTAGTAGCGGCTGGCGTAGGGCGCGCGGCTGTTGCGGTAGTCGGACGGCAGGGCGCGACCGTAGCTGTCGTAGACGATGGCCAGGGAGCCGCCATCGTAGGCGTAGCCGAAGTCCGGGTCGCGGACGAACCAGGGTTCATCCTCGCCCGCGCGGTAGTAGTAGTAGCGCTCCCCGCCGTAGGGCAGCGGCTCCATCACCCGGCGGCCGTAACGGTCGTCTTCCCAGTAGACCGGGTCGACGTCGTCGTATTCGTAGGAATAGTCCGGGGCCCGGTCGGCGTAGTAGCCGTCAGCGGCCGACACGTCCCGCCAGTAGTCGCGTTTGGCGGCCGGGGCGCTGGCGGCCAGGACAGGGACGACCGGGGCGTCGGGAAGGTTCTCGGCGAGGGGCGCGACCTCGTCGGTGAGGGCGATGGCCAGCTGCTCAGAGGCCGGGGCGGCGGCCGCCGGTGGCGGCGCAGCCGGCTTTTGATTGCAGGCGGCGAGGGTGAGGGCCGAAACGGCGACGGAAACCAGCAGGACGGGCCGGAACATGGCGGTACTCCTTTGAGGGGGCCCAGTCCGGGCGTTCAGGTCTGAACGTCCGGGCGAGCCACTCGGCTCCCGGCGCACTTGCCGAGACCCTCTTGATGCATCATGTGACAGCCCGCGCCTGAACCTCGCCTGAACCTTGAGGATACCTCCATGTCCGCCGATCCTGTCGTCATCGCCTCCTTCGCCCGCACCCCGATGGGCGGTTTCCAGGGCGCGCTTTCGGGCGTCAAGGCCACCGAGCTGGGCGCCGTGGCGGTGCGGGCGGCGCTGGAGCGGGCCGGGATTTCCGGCGACAAGGTCGAGCAGATCATCATGGGCTGCGTGCTGCCGGCGGGCCTGGGCCAGGCCCCCGCCCGCCAGGCGGGCCTGGGCGCCGGCCTGTCGCTGGGCGTCGAGGCCACCACGGTCAACAAGATGTGCGGCAGCGGCATGCAGGCGGCGATCATGGCCCACGACGCCCTGGCGGCCGGCAGCGCCGAGATCATCGTCGCCGGCGGCATGGAGAGCATGTCAGGCGCCCCCTACCTGCTGACCAAGCACCGCGGCGGGGCCCGCATCGGCCACGACACCATCAAGGACAGCATGTACCTGGACGGGCTGGAAGACGCCTACACGCCGGGCAAGCTGATGGGGGCCTTTGCCGAGGACTCGGCCCGCAGCTACCAGTTCACCCGCGAGGACCAGGACAACTACGCCATCGAGAGCCTGAACCGGGCCAAGCACGCCATTCAGAGCGGCGCCTTCGAGGCCGAGATCGTCGCCGTCGAGGTCAAGACCCGCAAGGGCGTCGAGATCATCGCGCAGGACGAGCAGCCGCCCAAGGGCGACGCCGCCAAGATCCCGACCCTGAAGCCCGCCTTCGCCGCCGACGGCACAATCACCGCCGCCAACGCCTCTTCGATCAGCGACGGGGCCGCCGCCCTGGTGCTGACCCGCCAGTCGGTGGCCGAGCGGCTGGGCATGCCGATCGTCGCCCGCATCGTCGCCCACGCCGCCCACGCCCATGAGCCCGGCCTGTTCACCACCGCCCCGGTCCCGGCCATGCGGAAGGCCCTGAAGAAGGCCGGCTGGAGCGTCGAGGACGTCGACCTGTTCGAGGTCAACGAGGCCTTCGCCGTGGTCGCCATGATCGCCCAGCGGGAACTGGGCATTCCGCGCGACAAGCTCAACGTCAACGGCGGCGCCACGGCGCTGGGCCATCCCATCGGCGCCTCAGGGGCCCGCATCCTGGCCACCCTGCTGGCCGCGCTGCAGGCGCGGGGCGGCAAGCGGGGCCTGGCCAGCCTGTGCATCGGCGGCGGCGAGGCCACCGCCATGGCGGTGGAACTGGTCTAGCGGGCGGCGGCCGCCTTCTGGGCGGCGTCGAGGACGTTCATGATCTGACCGCCGGGCATGACCACGTCGCCACCGCGCTGGCCGGCCGGACAGGGGCCGATGTAGCTGGCGTCGATCTTCATATCGATGACGCCGTTGGCCGCCGCCTGGGCGGCGCCCTCGGTCTTGACGGTGACCAGCACCGTGAAGTTGCGGCTGAAGTCGCCCTTGGCGGCGCCGGACGAGGTGGTCTCGCCGCCCATGGTCGTGCGGCAGACGGTGTAGAAGGTCCAGGTGCCGTCGGGTTGCTTGCTGTACTCGCGCTTGGAGCAGTCCTCGGCCTGGGCGGCCGGGTTGACCCAGGAGACGGCCTCGGACGACTTGGCGTCGACGCACATCTTCATGGCCATGGTCCGGCCCATGACGGTGTTCTTGTACTCCCACTGGCCGAAGGTCGGTTTGGGCGGACCCTCGGGAGCCTTGGCCTGCGCCACCGCCGGCTTGGCGTCGTCGCCGGCCACGTCGGCCTTGTCGGCCCCCTTGTCGCAGGCGGCCAGGGCCAGAAGGCCGATCAGCGAAACACCGGCAAGAACAGCGCGCATGACTTTTTTCCCCGAGAAGGTGGTTTTGCGGGACGATAACGGGGATCGGACGGGCGCGCGAGGCGCTATATTCACCCCATGACGACGATCACCGACAACACCGCCGCCGGCCGCTACGAACTGATCGAGCAGGACCAGACGGCCTACGCCGACTACCGCCGCGAGGGCGGCCGGCTGTACATCGATTACGTCTTCTCCCCCGTGCCCCTGCGCGGCAAGGGGACCAGCGACCGGCTGATGCGCGGCGTGCAGGCCGAGGCGAAAGCGCGCGGCGAGGAGATCGTGCCGATCTGCGGCTATGCCGCCGCCTGGCTGAGGCGACACCCGGGATGAGGCTGGCGGGAGCCGTCCTGGCCGGGCTGCTGACGACGGGGCCGGCGCTGGCCGCGCCGCCTGTCCCGCCGCCCGCGCCGCTGATCGCCAGCTGGACGCCGGCGGAGATGAAGGCGCTGGCCCAGGGCATGGGGCTGGCCGTCACCCAGGAGGCGCGGCTGGACAACGGCGACCCGGTGCTGGCGGCGCGGTCGGCGGCCGGGGCGGCCTTCGTCATCCAGGGCGCGGCCTGCGACAAGCTGCGTTGCCGGGGCGCGACCCTGATGGCCTTTGTCACCTACGAGACGCCGGCCAAGGCGCAGGAGGCGCTGAAACGGCTGGACTTCGCGGCGGTGCAGGTGCGGGCCGACGAGCCCAAGGTGCTGACCCTGAGCCGCTATCTGGTCTTCGACGGCGGCGTCCATCGCCAGAACCTGGAGGCCAATCTGCAGCTGTTCCTGGCGGTGGTGGAGCAGGCGCGCGGGCTGATGTGAGGTTGCCGCCGGGCCGCAGGCGGGTATCGTTCCAAAAAAAGGGAGCGATGCGATGAGCGGGCCGATCGACAAGGACCTGCGGGCGCGGGCCCAGGCGGTGATTCCGGGCGGCATGTACGGCCACCAGTCGGTTGGCCTGCTGCCCGACGACTATCCGCAGTTCTTCACCGGCGGCGACGGCGCCCACGTGACCGACGCCGATGGGCGGCGCTACCTCGACCTGATGTGCGCCTACGGGCCCAACCTGTTCGGCTATGGGCATCCGGAGATCAATGCCTCTTACGTGCGCCAACTGGAGATCGGCGACGCCCTGACCGGGCCGACCGGGCTGATGGTCGAGCTGGCCGAGGCCATGGTCGCCATGGTGACCCACGCCGACTGGGCGATGTTCTGCAAGAACGGCACCGACGCCACCACCATGGCGATGATGACCGCCCGGGCTCACACGGGGCGCAAGGGGCTGGTGCTGGCCAAGGGCGCCTATCACGGGGCCGCCCCCTGGTGCACGCCGCGGCCGGCCGGCGTCATCCCCAGCGACAAGGCCCACCAGCACTTCTGCGCCTACAACGACATCGCCAGCCTGGAGGCGGCGGTGGCGGCGGCCGGCGACGACCTGGCCGCCATCTTCGCCGCCCCCTTCCGGCATGACGCCTTCATCGACCAGGCGGCCCCCGACCCGGCCTATGCGCGGCGGGCGCGGCAGCTGGCCGACGAGCGCGGGGCCCTGCTGGTGGTCGACGACGTGCGGGGCGGGCTGCGGGTGGCGCGGGACTGCAGCTGGTCGGTGCTGGGAGTGGCGCCGGACCTGTCGACCTGGGGCAAGTGCATCGCCAACGGCCATCCGATCTCGGCCCTGATGGGCAATGACAAGGCCCGCAAGGCGGCGGCCTCGATCTATGTGACGGGCAGCTTCTGGTTCGCCGGGGCGGCGATGGCGGCGGGGCTGGAGACCCTGCGGCTGGTGCGGGAGATCGACTATCTGGAGCGGATGCAGGGCCTGGGCGCGCGGCTGCGGACCGGGCTGCATGAACGGGCCTCGGCGGCCGGGTTCGGGCTGCGCCAGACGGGACCGGAGACCATGCCGCTGTTCCTGTTCGACGACGACCCCGACCTGCGGCTGGGCTTCGCCTGGTCGAGCGCCATGCTGGCGCGCGGCGTCTACGTGCATCCCTGGCACAACATGTTCCTCTGCGCGGCGATGACGGAGGCCGACATCGACGGGGCGCTGGAAGCGGCGGAAGCGGCGTTCGGCGATCTGAAGCGGACGGCGGGCGGCTTGGGGCCGGTGGAGAAGCTGGCCTTCCTGGCGGCGCGGTAGGCGCCAGCCACAAAACACTCCCCCCGCGTTGCCTGCCGGCGCTCCGCCATGCCAGACTTTCGAAAAAGCAGAACAGAGCGGGAGAGAGACCATGGCCTTCACCGATTACGCCGAGCATGACGGGCTGGGGCTGGCGGCCCTGGTGAAGGCCAAGAAGGTTTCGCCCGGGGAAATCCTCGAGGCGGCGATCGAGAAGATCGAGGCCCACAACGGCGTGCTCAACGCCGTGGTCCACAAGGAATACGACGAGGCCCGCAAGGTCGCGGCCGGCGACCTGCCCGAGGGGCCGTTCAAGGGCGTGCCTTTCCTGATCAAGGACCTGGGCGCGCAGGTGAAGGGCTGGCCCAGGAGCTCCGGCTCGATGTTCGCGCAGGTCGCGGCCGACGCCGACGACAGCGAGCTGGTCCGGCGCTACCGGGCCGCCGGCGTGGTGCTGGTCGGCAAGACCAACACGCCGGAGTTCGGCATCCCGGGGGTGACCACCAGCCGGCGGCTTGGCCCCTGCTCCAACCCCTGGGACCCCAGCCGGATCAGCGGCGGCTCCTCGGGCGGGGCGGCCAGCGCCACGGCCTCGGGGATGGTGCCCCTGGCCCACGCCAGCGACGGCCTGGGCAGCATCCGCATCCCGGCCGCCTGCTGTGGCCTCGTCGGCATGAAGACGACGCGTGACCGCAATCCCAACGGCGGCGAGGACTACGACCGGGCCATCGGCTTCTCGGTCGACCATGTGGTCAGCCGCACGGTGCGCGACAGCGCCGCCATGCTGGACGCCACCGGCTATCCCGAACCCGCCAGCCCCTATGCCCATCCGGCCAAGGATCGGCCTTACCTGGACGAGGTCGGCCGCTCGCCCGGCAAGCTGCGGATCTTCTGGTCGCCGGAGACGCCAAACGGCAAGCCGATCTCCGAGGAGGTGGCGGCGAAACTGGCGCAGACGGCGGCGACCCTGAAGGCGCTGGGCCATGAGGTGGTCGAGCAGGGGCTGGGAGTGGACTACCGCACCCTCTACCGGGCCCAGGCGCTGGTCTCGGCCAGCAACTTCTCGGCCGGCGTGCGGCGCTGGGTCGAGAAGATCGGCCATGAGCCCGCCGAGGGCGAGATCGAGGGCCTGGCCCGGCGCGGCTACGAGGCCGGCAAGCGGATCACCGGCGACCAGGCGATGTGGGGCTGGCAGCAGCTGCGGATCATGAACCGCCAGATCCTGCGCAACTTCGAGAACTTCGACATCTACCTGACCCCGGTGCTGGGGACGACGCCGCCCAAGCACGAGTTCCTCGACACCCTGACCGACGACCTCAAGGCCTTCGACAAGGCCCAGTCGGCGACCTTCCCCTTCACGCCGCCGTTCAACTTCACCGGCCAGCCGTCGGTCAGCCTGCCGCTGCATCAGTCGGCGGACGGGCTGCCGATCGCCATGATGTTCACGGCCCGGTACGCCGACGAGGGGACGCTGTATCGCCTGGCCGGACAGCTGGAGAAGGAAATGCCGTGGAAAGACCGGCGGCCGGCGATCTGGGGGTAGGCCCTGGAGCGCGTTCCGATAAGTGGGAACTGGTTATCGGAACAAACGCGCGACAACGAAAAAACTAGAGCAGGCGATTTGATTCCATCAAATCGCGCCCTGCTCTAGTCGTAGGAGCCGGACATCGGGTCCTTGTAGGTCCCAGTCTCGGGATCGAAGCGCCAGCCGTACCAGTCCATGTCGGCCCGGTGGCGCTGGGGCAGGATGATCGAGGGCAGGCCCTGCACGGCGTCGCTGGCGTCGATGCCGACGCCTTCCTCGAGGGCGAAGCCGTTGTTCGTGCCTTGCGGGTCGGTGACGTTTGTCCAGCGGCCGTCGCGGTCCTCGACGAAGAACAGCACCTGGCAGCCGGCCGAGCCGCACCAGGAGGGATCGTCCTCCATCTGCACGACGGCGTAGCGACGCCAGGGGCCAGGACCAGCGGCGCCGATGAACAGGCAGAAGTCGCGGTCGTCGGGGTCGGCCTCGCGCACGATCTTGGACGCGGCGATGGCGTCGATGACCGGCTTGAAGGCGGCCCCGGGCTTGCAGGTGAGCTTGGCGACCGGGTTGTCGTAGGTGATCGCCTGGCCACGGCCCTGGGCGGCGGCGGGGCCGGCGATGACGGCGGCGATGAGGAGGATGAGGGGCAGACGCATGCGGGGCTCCGAAGTTGGGGAGAGCCTAGCGGCGTGGGCGGATGTGTAACGCCCTGAATAGGGGGGTGCGCGAGGGGAGGAGCCCCCCCTCCCCTTTATGGGGAGGGACAGCGAGGCGAAGCCTCGCAGGGTGGGGTACTCGCGTGACGGAGCGCCCGGCATCCGACTTCCCCACCCGTCACGCTACGCGTGACACCCTCCCCATAAAGGGGAGGGAGCGCGCGACAGCGCGTCACTTGGTGGATCAGCCCTCGTCGCTGTCCTTCGGCGCGTCGCCTTCGAAGCTCTTCGGGGCGCGGCGGCGCTTGGGTTTGGGGGCGGCTTCGGCGTCGTCGGCGGTCGGCGCCGGGGCCGAGCGGGAGAGGAAGCCGGGGAGTTCGGAGACGGCGCCGTCCTGGCCGCGCAGGCGGGGCGAGGGACGCTTGGGCTCGGCGGCCAGCGGGGCGGCGGTCATCGGCGCGGCTTGCGGCTCGATCACCTGCAGCGGATCGCGGGCCTCGGCGCGGGCTTCGGCGCGGTCCTCGCGGGGACGGTCCCGCTCATAGCGGCTGCGGCGGGGCTCGCGCTCTTCGCGCGGACGGTCTTCGCGAGGCGCTTCGTCGCGCGGCTGTTGCTGCTGCTGATCGCGCTGCGGGCGGTCGTCGCGGTCGCGGAAGCGGTCTTCGCGGGGACGCTCGTCACGCGGACGGTCGTCACGCTGTTGCTGCTGGTCGCGCGGGCGATCGTCGCGGTTCCCGCCCTGCTGGCCATCGCGGGGACGGTCGTCGCGCCAGCGGTCGCGCGGACGGTCGTCGCGGTTCTGCTGCTGGCCGCCCTGCTGGCCATCACGGGGACGATCGTCGCGGTTCTGGCGGTTGCCTTCGTAGCGGTCGCGGTCCCGGGGCCGGTCGTCGCGGTCGCGGTTCTGGTTCTGGCGGTTCTCGAAGCGCGGACGCTCCTCGCCGTCTTCGGCTTCCGGCTTGTTCTCGGTGGCCTCGGCGATCTGGGCCTCGGTCGGCTCCTCGTGCTCGGCCTCGAAGTCGATGTCCATGCCGGAGCTGTAGTGGTCGCGGCCGATGATGTCGGTGACCGGCCGGTTCGGCTGGATGGCCCGGATCAGGCGGAAATAGTGCTCGGCGTGCTGCAGATAGTTCTCGGCCAGCACCCGGTCGCCGCCGGTGGTCGCGTCGCGCGCCAGCTGCTGGTATTTTTCGAAGACGCTCTGGGCGGCCCCGCGGACCTTGATGCCCTCGGGTCCGTTGGAGTCGTAGGCGCGGTTGGCGTTGTGCTGCTGCGGCTTGTTACCGGTGTTCCGGTTGCGGCCGCGCTGCCGCTTCATGCCCTTGAAATCTCTCATGATGTCCCTGTCGCTCAGGTCCCGGTTGCACGGGCCTGGAAGCTTGCCTTGTGACGTATCGGACGCTGTGCTGGTCCGTGACTGTCCTGCTGGAGTGATCCTTGGGTTCCCGCCCGGCTCGCAGCCTCTTTGGCACGCGCGCCCGCCGCTTCAGGTCTCCCCGGTACGGCTTTTAGGAGTGGGAACGATTCAGGATGTAACCCCTCATCCGCCTGTTTCCAAGGGGTTTTTGAAACCAGTCACCACGCGATCGCGGGTTGCGAGGTCTTTTGTCGTCCGCACCTGGCCGGCGCCGGCCTGTTTGAACAGCGCTTCGACGGCCGCCGACTGGTCGTGGCCGATCTCCACGGCGAACAGGCCGCCGGGTTTCAGCACCCGCAGGATCTCCGGGGCCAGCAGGCGGTAGGCGTCCAGCCCGTCGGGGCCGCCGTCGAGGGCCAGACGCGGCTCATGGTCGCGCACCTCCGGATCGAGCGTGTCGATGTCCTGGGTCGGGATGTAGGGCGGGTTGGAGACGACGAGGTCGAACTGAGCCTCGCCCAGGCCGGCCGTCCAGTCGCCGTGCAGGAAGGCGGCGCGATTGTTCAGGTCGAGGTTGGCGGCGTTCTCCTTGGCCACGGCCAGGGCCTCGGACGATGAGTCGACGCCCAGCCCCCTGGCGGCCGGCCGCTCGGCGAGGATGGCCAGCAGGATGGCCCCACTGCCGACGCCGAGATCGAGCATCTGGAAGGCCATCCCTTCCGGGAAGGCCGGCAGCACGACGTCGAGGATGCTTTCGGTGTCCGGCCGTGGGGTCAGGACGTCGGGGGTGACCGACAGCATGATCTTCCAGAAGCCCTTGCGGCCGAGGATGTGGCTGATCGGCCGGCGACGCGACCGCTGGGCGATATAGTCGTCGAAGGTCGCCTGCTGGTCGGGCGTCAGCTCGCGGTAGGGGTCGGTGAGGATGTCCATGCGGGTGGCGCCGGCGGCGGCCTCCAGCATCAGGCGGGCATCGATCGACGGCTGGTCGACGCCGGCCGCCTTCAAGGTGGCCTGGGCGGTCTTCCAGGCGGTGACGAGGTTGGTCATCGAACTTCCAGAGTATCCCCGACGGCGATGGCCCCGCCGTCGGTGACGTTGACGTAGATGCCGCACAGGACATGGGCGTAGTGGTCGAACAGGGCGGCGGGGATGTCGATGTCCCGCTCCGCCGTGACGGGGTCCACGGCCGTGGCGGCGCAGCGGACGATGGGCTTGTAGACGGTGGCGCGGGCCTCGCCGAGGGACAACGTCCTGCCCGCCCAGTCGTTCTCGGCCCAGGCCGGCCAGCCCTCGACATAGAGGTTGGCGCGGAAGCGCAGGGGATCGACAGGGCGGCCGATCTTCTCTTCCAGATCGCGGACACTGGCCAGGTTGATGATCGAGACATGGCCCCGCGGGTGATCCATGAAGCGGTGTGCGCCGGGCCCTTCGATGACGTTCAGCGGACCGGTGGCGGCCTCGCCCAGCAAGGCGGCGAGCCAGGCCTCGAACGCGTCGCGGCCTTCAGCGGTGGTCAGGTCGCCGGCGAAGTCGGGCTGGCCCTCGGCGCTTGCGGCGAGCACGCCGGTGGCGGCGTCATAGGCCGTGCGGGCCTTGGCGACTTGCGCGATCTTGGCCAGGACGGTGAACCTCGACTTGGAGATATGGCCCGGCGCCGCGGGATCGAAGCCGCTGGGACCGTCCTCGACGGCGAACAATCGGTCACAGGGGAAGCAGGCGCCGGCCACCAGGTCGGCCCGCTGCAGCGGCTCGGGCGTGAAGCCCTTGACCGGGTGGCGATACAGGCTGTCGACATGAGCGCGCATGGCTCCAAGTGCCAAACGCGAAGGCCCGCCGCAACCCCCGGCGGCCTGCGGTGTTTGCCCCTTCGGAGGCGCTGGATGGCTTGGTTCAAGGGCGGGTCGCGCAAAGGGCCCTCAAGGAAGATGGCCGGGGCGTTGGGGCGCGGGGCCTATGGCCTCGGCGAGGGCGCCGGCCGCGCGGTCAGCTGGACGGCGAGCCGGGACTGGCGGGCGGCCCCCGGCGCGACGGCGCAGTGGGCCAGGAGCCGGCCTTACCGGCTGCTGCCGTGGATGGCGCTGATCGCCGCCGTCGGCCTGTGGCCGAAGACGACAACCGCGCTGGAGCCGGAGCCGGGCGGCAAGGTGATCCCAGGCGCCTCAGATCCCCGCCAGATGAGCAGCGCCGCCTTCGCCGCCGAGCAGCCGGGCCGGGGACGGGAGGCGATGCGGCCGACCCACATCCCCCTGCTCGGCTGGCGCGACGTCGCCTGGCGGGTGGTCATGGAGATCGGCCGCGACAAGCTGCCATCCGTGGCCGGCGGGGTGACCTTCTACGCCCTGCTGGCCATCTTTCCGGCCATCGCCGCCTTCGTCTCCCTCTACGGCCTGTTCGCCGATGTGGCGACGGTGCGCGACCAGCTGAACGAGATGCGCGGGGTGTTCCCGGCCAGCGTCATCCAGATCGTCGGAGACCAGATGCTGCGCATCGCCGGCACGCACGACGGCAAGCTGACCGTGGCCTTCGTGGTCAGCCTGCTGATCTCGGTGTGGAGCGCCAACGCCGGGATGAAGGCGATGTTCGAGGGGCTGAACGTCGCCTACGACGAGACCGAGAGCCGACCGTTCGTGCGCCAGACGGTGCTGAGCTACGCCTGCACCCTGGGGGCATTGGTGTTCCTGGCCAGCGTGGCGGGCATCCTGGTGGCCTTGCCGGCGGGGCTGAATTGGCTGGGACTGGGGGAACTGAGCCTGGTGTCGATCCCGCTGCGCTGGGGCCTGGTGCTGGCGCTGGCGGCCCTGGCCTTCACCCTGCTCTACCGGATCGGGCCGTCGCGGGCGAAGGCCAGGTGGCGATGGCTGACCTGGGGGGCGGTGGCGGCTTCGGCGATGTGGCTGGCCGGGTCGCTGGGCTTCAGCTGGTACGTGGGGAACATGGCCCATTTCGACGCCACCTACGGACCGCTGGGGGCGGTGATCGCCTTCATGCTGTGGGTCTGGTTCTCGGTGCTGATCGTGCTGGTCGGGGCCGAGCTGAACGCCGAGATCGAGCACCAGACAGCGAAGGACTCGACCACCGGCCCGCCGGCCCCGATGGGCGCGCGCGGGGCGGCGATGGCCGACACCGTCGGCGAGGCGCTGGATCTCAGCGAGGAGATCGCCGGCGGCGTGGGGGCGGTGAAGGAGGTCTGGAAAAGCGTCCTCAGGAGAGGGCGCTGACCTCCCTCCCCGAATTGGGGAGGGCAGACGCGCGGTTACGCGCGTCCGGTGGGGAAGTCGGTCACTGACTTTCGGGAACTATGCACTGAGGCGCTTCACCGGCCGGATGTGGTGGCCCACTTCCCCACCCGGCGCGCAACGCGCGCCTGCCCTCCCCAATTCGGGGAGGGAGGACGCCCCTGCCCCTACGCGTCTTCCAGCGCCGACAGCCGCGCCGCCTGGTCCTCGGCGATCAGCGGCTTGATGATGTCGTCCAGCGCGTCGCCCGGCATGATCCGTTCGAGGTTGTAGAGGGTCAGGTTGATGCGGTGGTCGGTGACCCGGCCCTGCGGGAAGTTGTAGGTGCGGATGCGTTCGGAGCGGTCGCCGGAGCCGACCTGGCTCTTGCGGGCCTCGGACCGGGCATCGTCCAGCGCCGTGCGCTGCAGATCGTACAGCCGCGCCTTCAGGTTCTTCATCGCCTTGCGGCGGTTCTCGTGCTGGCTCTTCTCCGAGCTTGTCACCACCACGCCCGTCGGGATGTGGGTGATGCGTACGGCCGAGTCGGTCTTGTTGACGTGCTGGCCGCCGGCCCCGCTGGAGCGGTAGGTATCGATGCGCAGGTCGCTGTCGTTGATCTCGATCTCGACATCCTCGGCCTCGGGCAGCACCGCCACCGTGGCGGCCGAGGTGTGGATGCGGCCCTGGCTCTCGGTGGCCGGCACCCGCTGCACCCGGTGGACGCCGCTCTCGAACTTGAGCCGGCCGAAGACGCCGTCGCCCGTGACCGAGGCGATGATTTCCTTGTAGCCGCCCATCTCGCCCTCGGAGACGCTGTCGACCTCGACCTTCCAGCCCTGCAGCTGGGCGTAGCGGGCGTACATGCGGAACAGGTCACCGGCGAACAGGGCCGCCTCGTCGCCGCCGGTGCCGGCGCGGATTTCGAGGATGGCGCTGGCGTTCTCGTCCTTGTCCTTGGGGGCCAGCATCAGGGCCAGCGCATGCTCCATCTCCGGCAAGCTGTCCTGCAGCCGCTCCAGCTCGTCGCGGGCCAGTTCGGAGATGTCCGGGTCCGGGTCGGCGGCCATCGCCTCCAGTTCCGGCATCTCGGCGCGGACCTTCTCCAGCCCGGCCACCGCGTCGGCCACCGGCTTCAGCTCGGCGTGCTCCTTGGACAGCTTGACGATCTCGGGGCCTTCGGTGGCCGCGCCCATACGCGCCTCCACCTCGCGGAAGCGGTCGAGCACCTGGTCGAGACGGGCCTGGGGAAGACGCAAGGGATGAAAGCTTTCGTAGCAGCGGGGCCGCATCCTCTACTCTTCTCGGCCCCGAAGCGGCAATCCTCTTGCCAAAATCGCCCCCGTGAGGTTCGTTAACCATAGTTATCGGGGGTATTCGGGCATGCGTGGGGTGAACACCATGGAACGTGGGGGTTTGGGGTCGTGAGCGACGCGCCGCGCTGCTCCCTCGACAGCCGCTATGAGCGGGAGGTCTCGGGCCACGACGGCCACGAGGCCCATCCGCACGCGCCGGCCACGGCGCCGGTTCCCTATGTCAGCCCGCATGCCGTTTCGGTGGGCGTTCCCGGATCGCCCGGCCAGGTCTTCACCACCCCGATCTCCAGCGTCACCGGCGCCGGGGCCAACGTCTTCACGGGCGCGGTCACCACCGTGCCGGTCACCACCCCGATCATGGTGCAGCAGCCGATGATCGGCGTCCCGCTCGGCGGCATCACGGTAATCAACAATCCGCCAGCGGTCGGCAGCCCCTGCCCCGTCTGCGGCAAGCCGCTGGGCGATCAGGCGGCCCACAAGCCGCACGAACACCACGGCCCGCCGGCCGCGCCGCGGTTCAGCAAGGCCACCCCGGAAGTCTTCCGCGACGGCTTCAAGCCGCTGTGGGACGCGGCCCAGGCCGACCAGGCGGCATACGTCGTGGTCTCGGGCTGCAACAAGCTGCTCAACGTTCTGCTCAAGGAGCTGGAGGTCAAAGCCAAGGCCGACAAGTCGGACGACGACCGGCCGAAGTCCGGCGGCGGCTGGAGCCTGTTCGGGGCCAAGAAGGAAGAGAAGAAGCCGACCTACGCCGAGCGGATCGAGAAGCTGCAGAAGAAGGGCTACCTCCTGAAGAGCACGCTCCATGCGGCGCGCGAATCGGGCATGACCGAGGTGCTGACCGAAAAGATCGACGCCTCGGCGGTGACCGGCGAGATGGCCAAGCGCTATGTGCAGCTGTTGTGGCAGGTGGCCGACCAGGGCTTCGAACAGCCGGGCTGGAGCCAGTCGGGCGAGTTCCCGAAAGCCGTGGCCGGACCGGTCGATGCGCATGCGCACCACTCGGCGCCGCCGCAAGCCGCCCACGCCGGCGGCGGGCACCTGCCGGCGCCGGCGGGGGACCACCACTAGCGATCCTCCCTCCCCTTTATGGGGAGGGTGTCACGCGCAGCGTGACGGGTGGGGAAGTCGGATGCAGCGCGCCAATCCCTCAAGGCTGGCGCCCTATGATTTTCGTACCCCACCCTGCGAGGCTTCGCCTCGCTGTCCCTCCCCATAAAGGGGAGGGAGGATTTCTGATTCCGCTTCCGGCGGATGGGTCGCTAGGCTTTCCTCAAACATAAGAGGGAGCCCGCCATGAAAGCCGCCGTCTATTACGAGAACGGTCCGCCGTCCGTCCTGAAATACGAGGACGTCCCCGACCCCGTCTGCCATCCCAAGGGCGTGGTCATCCGGGTCGAGGCGATCAGCATCGAGGGCGGTGACACCCTCAACCGCTTCGGCGGCGCCTTGGTGAACCACCCCCACGTCGTCGGCTACCAGGCGGCCGGCGAGATCGTCGAGATCGGGGCCGAGGTCAGCCACCTGCGGCTCGGCCAGAAGGTGGCCACGGTCGACGGCTTCGGCAGTCATGCCGAGCTGCGGGCCGTGCCGGCGCGCAACTGCTGGGTCATTCCGGACGGCTTCGATGTGAAGCAGGCGGCGGCGATTCCCGTCACCTTCGGCACCGCCCACGACTGCCTGTTCGAGTTCGGCCGCCTCAAGGCCGGCGAGACGGTGCTGGTGCAGGCCGGGGCCAGCGGCGTCGGCCTGGCGGCCATCCAGCTGGCCAAGCGGGCCGGGGCCAAGGTGCTGGCGACGGCGTCCAGCGACGCGCGGCTGGAGAAGCTGAAGGCGTACGGCCTCGACCACGGCATCAACTACCAGGCCGAGAGCGTGCCCGAGGCGGTGATGCGGCTGACCGACAAGAAGGGCGTCAACCTGGTGGTCGACAGCGTCGGCGGCGCGACCCTCAAGGGGTCCCTGGCCAGCCTGGGCTATCGCGGCCGGGTGTCGATGGTCGGCAACGCCGGGCGCGAGCCGATGGTGGTCGATGTCTCCAGCCTGATGGGCGGCAACCGGAGCCTGAGCGGCGTCTTCCTGGGGGCCGAGATCATGAGCGACCGGGCCCATGACATGATCCAGACCCTGATCGAGGACTGCGCCCGCGGCGAGCTGCAGGTGGTCATCGACAAGGTCTTCCCGCTGTCCGACGCGGCCGGCGCCCACGCCTACATCGAGAGCCGGCAGGCGGTGGGCCGGGTGGTGATGGTTCCATAAATTAGTTCCTCCTCCGGCGCGAAGCGACGGGGGAGGGGGACCGCCGCCGCGACTTAGCGGCGGTGGTGGAGGGGGCAGCGCCGGCTTATCAGAACAGAGAGCGGCGCGGCCCCCTCCACCACCGGCCCTGAGTCGGGCCGGCGGTCCCCCTCCCCCGCCCGCCCTTTGGGCGGTCGGAGGAGGAACTTGACCTCCGCCACGTCACGCTTGGCTAGCTCACCAAAGCCCAGGAGACCCGCCATGACCAAGCCGACGCCGTTCACGGTCGACTGGAGCGCCGAAGCCGTCGCCGACGTCCTGCGCCGGGTGCGGGAATACCCCTTCCCCGTCGCCCCCATCGAGGGCGGCTGGGGCTGCGGAACCGATCCCCAGTTCCTGCGCGACCTCTGCGCCCACTGGACGGGCGCCTACGACTGGCGCGCCGCCGTCGCCGACCTCAACCGCTTCCCGCAGTTCACCGCCCGGGTCGAGGACTTCGACCTCCACTTCGTCCACCTGATCGGTGAAGCCGGCGGTAAGCGGCCCCTGCTGCTCACCCACGGCTGGCCGGGCAGCCACTATGAGTTCTGGGGCGCCGCCGAACGACTGGCCTTCCCCTCGCGGTTCGGAGGCAATGCCGAAGACGCCTTCGACCTGGTCATCCCCTCCCTCCCCGGCTTCGGCTTCTCCTCCAAGCCGGCCCGGCCCTTCGGCCAGCGCGGCACAGCCCGGCTGTTCAACACCCTGATGACCCAGGTGCTCGGCTACGACACCTACCTCGCCCAGGGCGGCGACTGGGGCGCCCTGGTGACCAGCTGGCTGGGCCACGACCACGGGGCCCATGCCAAGGCCATCCACCTGAACATGATCGGCCTGCGCCCGTTCGGGCCGCCGCAGAGCCAGGACGAGATCGACTGGATCACCCGCACCGGCGCGGCCGGCGACATGATGGGCGCCTACCTGCGCCTGCAGGTCTCCAAGCCGCAGTCCGTGGCCTGGCTGGGGGCCGGCAACCCGGTCGGCCAGGCGGCCTGGATCATCGAGCGCTTCCACGACTGGGCCGACCTGCGGGAGAAGGCGTTTACCGACGTCTTTTCGATGGACCAGCTCCTCACCAACCTCATGATCTACGTGATGACCGGCAGCTTCACGACCGGCGCCTGGTACTACCGGGCCCTCATCGAGGAGGGCGGCATCGTCCTGCCCGAAGGGACCCGCTGCGAGACCCCCACCGCCTTCGCCAACTTCCCCGGCGAGGCGCTGTACTCAGCCCCGCCGCGCAGCTGGGCCGACCGGGCCTACAACATCGTCCGCTGGCAGGACATGCCCAGGGGCGGCCACTTCGCGGCGATGGAGGAACCGGAGCTGTTCGTCGAGGAGGTGCGGGCCTGGGGACGGGAGGCTTAGCCCGAACTACCCGATGAATATGTATAGACATATTCAAATCGGCCCAAAACGGGCGCTCTGCCGCCGCGGCGAATCCGTGGGTCGGCGCGGGCACAAACCGACCCACATTCGACAGCAGTCGACCAACCGCCCGACCAACACCCCAGCCCACAGGATCACCGGCCGGACCCACGCCAAAGCCAACGAAACCTGGGGCCTTCCCCGCATTTCCACAGCCTTGGCGGAGCGCGCGCCTTTTTTGTGGGTCGGCCGGGCGGCGGTATAATGGTTGGCCGCTTCGATAAGGCGCGGCCTAAAGCGGCGCCAGGTCCGGTTCGACCCAGCCCCGTCGCGCCTCGACGCTGAACAGCCGCTCGCGGGTCCAGTGCTTCAGCAGCCAGTCGCTGCGGCCGTGGCTTTCGAGCAGCCGCGACAGCACCGCGACCGGCGAACCGCCCTCGGCCACGGCCGCGCGGACGGCATGCAGCGAGGCCTGGGTGATCGTCTCATGGTAGCCGCCGGTGTCGGTGTTGGGCGTATCGGTGGCCTCGTTGTAGGCGCGGATCAGGCCGGGCAGGTCGCGCTCGGCGACCAGGTCGCTCCGTCGCATGACGATCCACACCGCGCAGGCGAAGTGGGCGGCGTGGGTCCAGGCGGACTTTGGCAGCGTGCGGGCGATGACGCCCTCGGCGATGGCGGCGAGATCAGCCTCTGTGGTGAAGGTCATGGAAAGCTCCTCGGAAAGATGGGCGGAGCCTCAAAAAGCAAAACCCCGCCGGTGGGCGGGGTTGCGAAGGCGGTCGGGCCGGCGGTGCGCGCCGTTCAGGTCCCGGTCCAGCCAGCCGCAACGGCCGCCAGTCTGTGCGACTGGCGTTGCTGCTGGGCGGTACGGGTGGGCGAAACGACCATGGCGGCGGGATAGCGGCGATCTTTCGAACCGTCAAATCCCCCATTTGACAGTTTTATTTTTCTATTGTTACCTGCGCCCATGACCGCCCCCATGGCCCTGCTCGATGACGCCGACCGCGTGAGGACCGCCCTCTCGCCGATCCGCCGTCGGATGCTCACGGCCCTGCAGGCCCCGGGCTCGGCCGCCAGCCTGGCTGCGGCGCTGGACATGCCGCGCCAGAAGGTCGGCTATCACCTGAAAGCGCTGGAGGAGGCCGGCCTCGTCCAGCTGGTCGAGGAGCGCCAGCGGCGGGGGTTCACCGAGCGGCTGTTCACCGCCAGCGCCGACGCCTACGTCGTCGATCCGGACCTGCTGGCCGGCCCCGCGCCCGAGGTCCTCACCCAGGACCGCTACGCCGCCGACCACCTGATCCGCACCGCCTCGGAGACCGTCCGCGAGGTCGGCCGCATGCGCCAGGCGGCCGACGCCGAGGGCCGACGCCTGCTGACCTTCACGATCGACGCCGAAATCGCCTTCGCCGCGCCGGGCGACATCGAGCGTTTCGCCGGCCGCCTGACCCAGGCGGTCGCCGCCCTGGTCGCCGAGTTCGACACCGCCGGCGGCCGGCCCTATCGCCTGATCGCCGCAACTCACCCCGCCAAGGGGTCCAAGCTGAGGAACAACCCATGACCACCAGCGACACCGGGGACCGCGTCCTCATCGACCTGACCATCGCCGCCCCGGTCGAGGCCGTCTGGGCCGCCCTGCGCGACCCGGCCCAGGTCGCCCGCTGGTTCGGCTGGGAGTCCGAGAGCCTGCAGGCCGAGGTCGACTACATCTTCTTCGACCATGCCAAGGCCGACGACGCCGCCCACACCATCGTCTTCGACGGGACCAGCGACCGGTTCGAACTGACCGCCGAGGGGGCGGGCAGCCGCCTGCGGGTGGTGCGCGCCGCGCCCGCCGACGGCGCAGCCTGGTCGGACGTCTACGAGGACATGACCGAGGGCTGGATCATGTTCGTCCAGCAGCTGAAATTCGGGCTGGAGAAGGAAGGCCTCGCCCCGCGTCGGACCCTGTGGCTGTCGCTGCCCAAGGGCGAGCGCCAGGGCCCGCGTCCCCTGGCGGCCCTGGGCCTGGCTGACCTCACGGGCGGCAAGGTCGGCGAGCCGGTCAGCCGGGCCCTGCCGACCGGCGATACGGTCAGCGGCAATCTCTGGCACGTCTCGCGCCATCAGGTGTCGATGACCGTCGATGCTTGGGCGGGCCTGCTCAACGTCCACGACGCCGGCGGCTGGACCAGCGGCGGCGGCCACGGCCCGGGCATGGTGATGATCACCGCCTACGGGCTGGATGAGGCGGCCTTCGCGGCGCTTGAAGGGCGTTGGAAGGGCTGGTGGGCGAAAACCTACGCATAGCCCCACTCCCCGATTATCCCGACGAAAGTCGGGACCCAGTGTCCACCGGCGGAACAGCCGCTAGCGCTGATCAGAGCCGAGCCCTTAGGCAGCTTGCCAGCTGGACCCCGACTTTCGTCGGGGTGATCGGAGAGTGGAGGGGCCTGTTTCGCCCGGCCTTTGGAGACGCTACATCCCATTTCATGACCGACGCCCGCTACGACTTCGCCTCCGACAACGTCGCCGGGGCCATGCCCGAGGTGATGGAGGCCTTGATCGCCGCCAATGCCGGGACCGCTTCCGGCTATGGAAACGACCATGTCTCGGCCAAGGCCGCCGACCTGATCCGCGCCGCTCTGGACGCCGATGCCGACATCCGTTTCACGGCCTCGGGCACGGCGGCCAATTCGGTGGCGCTGGCGGCGCTGGCCCAGCCGCACGAGGCGGTGCTGGCCCATGAGCACGCCCACGTCTGCACCGACGAGACCGGCGCGCCGGGCTTCTTTGGCTCTGGCGTCGGACTGATCGGCCTGCCCGGCCCCTCCGGCAAGATCGACCTGCCGGCCCTGACCGGGGCGCTGGGACAGCCGGACGTCAGCTATCGTCAGCCGGCGGCGGCCCTGTCGCTGACCCAGGCGACCGAATACGGCACGGTCTATTCACAGGCCGACCTGGAAGCCCTGGTCAGACCCGTGAAGGCCAAGGGCTACGGTGTGCACCTGGACGGGGCGCGGCTGGCCAACGCCGTGGCGGCCGGGTTCGATCTCAAGTCGGTCGCCAGGATGGGCGTCGACATCCTGGTCATGGGCGGGACCAAGTCCGGCTCGACCCCGACCGAGGCCGTGGTCCTGCTCAACAAGGCGCTCGGCCGCCGGTTCGACGCCCGCCTCAAGCACGCCGGCCAGCTGGTCTCAAAGGGCCGCTACCTGGCCGCGCCTTGGATCGGCCTCCTGGAGACCGGCGCCTGGTCCCGCCGCGCCGCCCACGCCAACGCCATGGCCCAACGGCTGGCAGGCCTCATGCCCTTCCCGCTGCGCCACCCGGTCGAGGCCAACGGCCTGTTCGTCGAGATGGACGAGGCGGCGCTCGACCGGTTGAAGGGCCAGGGCTGGTTCGTCTATCGCTTCCTGGACGGCACGGTCCGCTTCATGTGCAGCTGGGCGACGACGCCGGAGATGGTCGACGAACTGGGCGCGGCGCTGAAGGCCATAAGCTGAAACCCAAAGTGACGACCGCGACCTCCCGCCGCCCTTTCGAAACCACGGGCGAAGGCGCATATGCCCGCCATGTCGAACACCGATGACGCCCGCCGCCCTGTCGCCCTTGGCATCAAGCGCGGCCTGAAGCACCACTGCCCCAACTGTGGCGAGGGGGAGCTGTTCGCCCGCTACCTGAAGGTCGAGCCCGAGTGCGAGGCCTGCGGCCACGACCTGTCGCAATACCGCGCCGACGACGGCCCGGCCTATCTTACGATCCTTCTCGTCGGCCACCTGCTGGTCGCCCCCGCCTTCTTTTTCCCCTTCATGTGGGAAACCTCGCCCTGGATCACCGTCCCGGCGGCCCTGCTGCTGCTGACCGGCGCGGTCCTGGCCCTGCTGCCGCGCATCAAGGGCGGCTTCATCGGCCTGCTCTGGGCCAACCGGGTGACCAAGGACCAGGTCGCCTAGACAGGCCCTCGCAGGGTGAGGAGGTCATCGGTCACCTCCATGTTGGCGATCAGTTCGCCCGGCCGGCTGTCCTCCTCCAGCGCCTCGACGAACATCGCCCGCGCCTCGGGGTCGTCGTAGACCATCTTCGCCTCAAAGGCCTTTCGCCAGGTCGCCTCGTCGGGCCATTCGGCATAGCCGATGAAGCGGCCGTTCTCCGCCTGGTGCAGCCGCGAGCCGAACGAACCATAGATGCGGGTGATCGCCCGCGTGCCGCGACGCCATGCCTCACGGAAGCGGTCCTCGTGCCCCGGCTTCACCCGCCAGGCATAGACGGCGACGTACATTGCCCTGTTCTCCACATTGCGGAACTGACCTGGGCTCCGGGGAATTGAACGGCGCAGACTTCACGCTGTTCACGGAGCAACGCCATGCTGGGCACCATCCTCATCATCATCCTGATCCTGGCGCTGATCGGCGCCCTGCCGACCTGGGGCCACTCGCGCAGCTGGGGCTACTACCCCAGCGGCGGCCTCGGCCTCGTCCTGGTCATCGTCATCATCCTGCTGTTCATGCGGGTGATCTAGCGGGCCGAGGGGAGCATTCAGCCGGCGGATGCATGCTCCCCGTTCCCTTCGGAAAGGAACATCGCTATAGCTAATCTCAAGACCCGCCCGGCCGAAAGGCCGGGCGCCGCTGTTTCTGGAGCATGCCCATGGCCGAACCCATCCTGATGCCAAAGGCCACCGCCGTCTGGCTGGTGGACAACACCTCCCTGACCTTCGAGCAGATCGCCGACTTCTGCGGGCTGCACCCGCTGGAAGTGCGCGGCATCGCCGACGGCGAAGTGGCGCGCGACATCCGCGGCGCCGACCCGATCACCAACGGCCAGCTGAACCGCGAGGAACTGGACAAGGCGACGGGCAATCCGAAGTACCGCATGCAGGTGCAGAAGAGCCGCCACGCCGAGCTCCTGAAGCCGCAGAAGAAGGCCCCGCGCTACACCCCGGTGTCGCGTCGCCAGGACCGCCCGGACGCCATCGCCTGGTTCGTGCGCAACCACCCGGAAGTCACCGACGCCCAGATCTCCAAGCTGCTCGGCACCACCAAGTCGACCATCGAGGCGGTCCGCGATCGCACCCACTGGAACAGCGCCAACCTCAAGCCCGTCGACCCGGTGACCCTGGGCCTGGTCGGCCAGATCGAGCTGGACGCCGTGGTCCGCAAGGCCGCCGACAAGAAGGCCAAGGACGACCTCAAGAAGGGCATTGTCAGCGACGGCCCGTCGCTGCGCGCCGCCGGTGAGGCCGAGGAAGTCGCGCCGGAACCGGTGATCGAGGACGAAGACGACCGCGGCGGCGACGTCGACCTGAAGAACGTCTTCGCCAACAGCGGCCCCGCCGCGGACTACGACGACGAAGACGAGGACTAGCCTCCTCGCGCCGTCGCGCCCTGAATGTGAAAACCCCTCCGCCGAGTATCGACGGAGGGGTTTTTCGTATCCTAGTGAGTTCGAGCCTTCAGGCCTTCGATCTCTTCCTTGAGGCGTAGTTTCTGCCGTTTCAGCTCAGCGATCCTGATGTCGTCGGACGCCGGGTGCGTCAGTTCCTCCTCGATGGTCCGGTCCAGTTTCCTGTGCCGAAGATCGAGCTCCCGCAGACGGGCTTCCAAGGCCATGGTCTTTCGCCTCCTTGGCTATTGTGCACTGATATGTGAACACCCGAGCAGGCTCAAAGTCTGTTCACATGACCGAGAGGCTGGACCCGTCGCATGGCGCAAAGAGGGCGATTGATCGTCGGAATCTCCGGCGCCAGCGGGGCTTTGCTGGGAATCCGGGCGCTCGACGCCTGCCGTGAATTAAATGTCGAGAGCCATCTGGTTATGTCGAGGTCGGCGGCCTTGACCATCACTCAGGAGACTCAGTTGACCGTCGCCGATGTCGCGGGCCGCGCCGACGTGGTCCACAAGGTCGGCGATGTCGGGGCCTCGATCGCCTCTGGCAGCTTCCGCACCCTGGGCATGATCATCGCCCCCTGCTCGGTGCGGACGATGAGCGAGATCGCCACCGGCGTGACCTCCACCCTGCTGACCCGGGCGGCCGACGTGGTGCTGAAGGAGCGCCGCCGGCTGGTGCTGATGGTGCGCGAGACGCCGCTGCACCTGGGCCATCTGCGGACGATGACGGCGCTGGCCGAGATGGGGGCGGTGATCGCCCCGCCGATGCCGGCCTTCTACGCCCGGCCGGCCTCGATCGCCGAGATGATCGACCAGTCGGTGGGCCGGGCGCTGGACGCCTTCGGCCTCGACTGGGCGCCGGTCAAGCGCTGGGGCGAGGACCTGGGCTCGATCCGGAGCGACGGATGAGCTTCTGGGATTGGGCGCTGGCCGCCTACGACCGGCCGGGAGTCGCCGAGGCCTGCCTCAGCCTGCAGGACGACTGCGGCCAGCAGACCGCCTACCTGCTCTGGGCCGCCTGGGCCTCGCCCTCCGACCGGGCGCTGGCCGACGGGGCGGAACTGGCGCGGCACTGGGAGGCGGCGATTCTCGGGCCCGTGCGCCAGTCGCGGCGGGCGCTCAAAAGTCCGCTTGGACCGGTCGACGACGACGCGCGCCTGGCGGTTCGCGAGACGGTGAAGGCGGTCGAGCTGGACCTCGAACGGCTGCTGATGACCTCGCTGGAAGGGCTGTCGCCAGCCGCCGGGGACGGAGGGTTGCCGGCCCTGATCCGGGCCGGCGAGGCCTGGGGCGATCCGCCGCCCGTCGAAGCGCTGACGCGGCTTGCAAGGGCGCTGGCCTGATCGATTCCGTCTGCTAGAGTCTTAGTGTTCGAGATTTGCGTTTGGGGACGGTTGATGGCCGACAACGACGGGGAAATGATCCCCATGCCCAACGTGGAAATTCGCGCCCAGCTGCTGGAGCTGCGCCAGAGACACCAGGACCTCGACGCCGCGGTCGAAGCCCTGGCCCTGATGCCGACCCCCGACCAGTTGCAGATCGCCCGGCTGAAGAAGCAGAAGCTGGTGCTGCGGGACCAGATCGCCAAGCTGGAAAACATGCTGACCCCGGACCTGCTGGCCTAGCGTCGGCGCCTCACCACATATCCACCCACTTGCGCTCCGGCCGCCGCCGTTTGCGCGAACTCTGCATCCCCGCCATCACCCAGCGACGCGAATCGGCCGGGTCGATGACGGCGTCGATTTCCAGGGCCGCCGCCATGCTGGTCGCCTTGCCGCGGGCGTACATGTTGGCCACCAGCTTATCGAACAGCTCTTTGTTGCGGGCCGGGTCGGTCTCGGCTTCCAGCTCCTTGCGGTAGCCGAGCTTCACCGCCCCTTCGAGGCCCATGCCCCCGAACTCGCCGGTCGGCCAGCTGGCGATGAAATTGGGCGAATGGAACCCGCCGCCGGCCATGGCCTGGGCGCCCAGGCCGTAGCCCTTGCGTAGCACCAGGGTGAACAGCGGCGGGCCGAACTTGGCGCCGGCCACGAACAGGCGCGAAACGCGGCGCACGGCCCCGGCATCCTCGCTCTGCGGCCCGACCATGAAGCCGGGGGTGTCGCAGAGACTGAGGAGCGGCAGGTCGAAGGCGTCGCACAGCTGCAGGAAGCGGGCGGCCTTCTCCGCGCCATCGCAGTCGATGGCCCCGCCCAGGTGCTTGGGATCGTTGGCGATCAGGCCCATCGGCCGGCCCTCGATGCGGATGAAGCCGGTGACCATGCCGGCCGCGAAGCCGCGCCGCAGTTCCAGGAAGGAGCCGCCGTCGGCCAGGCCCTCGATGACCGTGCGGATGTCGTAGACCCGCAGGCGGTTCTCCGGGATGGCGCGGCGCAGGGCCCGCTGGTCGGGGGCGTCCCATTCGGCCAGGTCGCCCTGGAACATCGACAGGGCGTGCTTGGCCAGGCGGGTGGCGTGGGCCTCGTCCTCGGCCAGGATGTCGATGACGCCGTTGGCCCATTGGGTGGCGGCGGGGCCGATGTCCTCGGGCTTGAAGACGCCAAGGCCGCCGCCCTCGATCATCGCCGGGCCGCCCATGCCGAGGTTGGAATCCTTGGTGGCGATCAGCACCTCCGACAGGCCGGCGATGGCGGCGTTGCCGGCGAAGCAGCGACCGGCGACGATGGCGATCTTGGGCACCTCGCCGGCCAGCTGCGCCATCTTGCCGAAGGTGGTGACGTCGAGGCCCGCCACGCCGATGCTATCGGTGTCGCCCGGCCGGCCGCCGCCGCCCTCGGCGTACCAGATCACCGGCAGCTTCTGTTCGTCGACGATGCCGAGCAGGCGGTCGGTCTTCTTGTGGTTGAAGTGGCCTTGCGTGCCGGCCAGCACGGTGAAGTCGTAGGCCAGGGCGGCGACCCGCGCCTTCTCAGCTGAGAACAGGGCCCCGTTGACCGTGCCGATGCCGGTGATGATGCCGTCAGCCGGGGTGTTGGCGATCAGGTCCTCGACCGTGCGCCGCCGCCGCTGGGCGGCGATGGCCAGGGCGCCGTATTCGATGAAGCTGCCCGGATCGACCAAGTCGTCGATGTTCTCGCGGGCGGTGCGGTGGCCGGTCCTGCGGCGCTTGGCGACCGCTTCCGGGCGGGCGGTGTCGAGGGTGAAGGCGTGGCGGTCGATGACCTCCTGTAGGTC
Source organism: Caulobacter sp. GW821-FHT11A05 (assembly GCF_058809015.1). NCBI lineage: Bacteria > Pseudomonadati > Pseudomonadota > Alphaproteobacteria > Caulobacterales > Caulobacteraceae > Caulobacter > Caulobacter sp. GW821-FHT11A05. Next base: position 46,004 of record NZ_JBXASF010000016.1, read on the forward strand.
GGGGCGGATGGCGTCGAGGTCGCCGGCTTCCTCCTCCACCGCCTCGAGGCCCGCGATGTCCTCGGGGGCGATGAACAGCAGGGGCTGGCCCTTGAGCAGGGTCTGGCCAGGTTCCGCCGCGATGCGTTCGACGCGGCCGCCGACCGGGGCGACGACGACATGCTCCATCTTCATGGCTTCGAGGATGGCCACGGTCTGGCCCGGGCGGACGAGGTCGCCCTCCCCCACCTCGATCTGGCCGACGGTGGCCTGCAGCGGCGCGGGCACGGCCTGGGCGCCGGCCACCTCTTCGAAGGCCTCGACAATGGCCTCCTCGGCCATGACGACCTCACAGGCCTCCACCGGTGACAGCGCCTCGGCCTCGGCCAGCAGGCGGTCGAGGTTCTCCTCCAGGAACCGCGTGGTGGCCTTGCCCTGGGCCACGGCCGGCTCGGCCAGCAGGGCGCGCAGCAGGGGGATGTTGCTGTCGACGCCTTCGAGGCGGAATTCCTTCAGGGCGCGGGCGGTCTTGGCGGCCGCCGTGGCATGGTCCGACCCGCGGACGATGACCTTGGCCAGCAGGCTGTCGTAGGCCGGGCTGGTGACGTAGCCGCCGTAGCCGAAGCCGTCGACGCGCACGCCCGGGCCGGTCGGCGGCTCATAGACGCGGATCAGGCCGCCGGCCGGCTGGGCCGTTCCGTCGGCATTGAGGGTCTCCAGGTTCACCCGCGCCTGGATGGCGGCGCCCTTGAAGGGCGGCGTCTCGGCGAGGCCGAGCTTGGCCAGCGAGGCGCCGGCCGCGAGGTTGATCTGGATCTGCACCAGGTCCAGGCCGGTGACCTCTTCCGTGACCGTGTGCTCGACCTGCAGCCGGGCGTTGGTCTCGATGAAGGCGAAGCGGCCGCTGGCCGCGTCGACCAGGAACTCGACGGTGGCCAGGCCCTTCAGGTGCTTGGCGCCGCACAGCTTCACCGCCGCCTCGTGCAGGGCGGCGCGCAGGCGGTCGCTCAAGGCCGGGGCGGGGGCGATCTCGATGATCTTCTGATGGCGGCGCTGCATCGAGCAGTCGCGCTCGCCGACCGCCACGCAGGTGGCGGCGTCGCCGGCGATCTGCACCTCGATGTGGCGGGCGTTGTCGACCAGCCATTCGGCGTAGACAGCGCCGTCGCCGAAGGCGGCCTTGGCCTCACGCGAGCAGGCCGCGAAGGCGGCCTTCACGTCGTCGCCGGGCCGCACGATGCGCATGCCCCGGCCGCCGCCGCCGGCCACGGCTTTGAGCATCATCGCCCCATGCTCGGCCAGGAAGCGCTCGGCCCCGGCGGCGTCGGTCGCGCCGGTGCCGGCCAGCAACGGCACGTTCAACCTGGCCGCCAGGGCGCGGGCGGCGGCCTTGTCGCCGAAGGTCTCCAGCACATCCGGCGAGGGGCCGATAAAGACGATGCCGGCCGCGGCGCAGGCCCGGGCGAAGGCGGCGTTCTCCGACAGGAAGCCGTAGCCGGGGTGGATGACGTTGCACTGCGCGGCCTGGGCGGCGGCGATGACGGCGGGGATGTCGAGGTAGGCGGCCGGGCCGCTGGCGGTCAGGGGAACCGCTTCGTCGGCGGCGCGGACATGCAGGCTCTGCGCATCGTCCTGGCTATGGATCGCCACGCTGGTCAGGCCAAGGCCGGCGGCCGCCCGGGCGATGCGGATGGCGATCTCGCCGCGATTGGCGATGAGCAGGCGCTTGAAAGCCATGGATCCTCGGGGGCCGATTCATACGGGTGTTCGAGGTCAGCATAGCGGGAGGGCGATGAGAGGGAAGGCGGCTAGTTCGCGGTCGGAGCCACGGCTGGCTTCTCCGGCGACGTGACGGATTTCTCTGGCACGGCGAGAACCACTTGGACCTTCCGGTTCGTGGCGTCGTACCAGAACTTCAACTGGTCAGCCGCCGCGATAGTCCCAACCTCTGTTGCCAAGGTCTGTTGGTAGGCCATCACGGGTTTGGCCATATTGACGACGATGATCAGCCGGCGAATCTCATCGAGATCGGGCTGCAGGTTGCGGTCCGGGTCGCCCTTCTTGGCCTTCTTTTTGGTCAGTTCCGGCAGTTTGGCCTGAATCCCATCGAGACTGGGCACAGCCAGGTCGGCCGTGCTGGTGAAGGCGAATTTCGGGAGCGGCGGTAACCGGAGAGGCGCGGCCCGCATATCCAGACTGGCGATCGCGTCTTGGGCCTTGATCTTGCCGATAGCCAGCCGTCCGTCCTCACCGGTCAATAAGGTGCTGGCGAGATTGAAGGGCGAGGCCGCGATGCCCGATAGTATCTGCTGGGGCGTTGCGCGCAATTCCTGGTCCCGTTGCAGCAGCATTGAATCGAGCATCAGCACATCGCGAGCATAAAAGTCCTGCAGCCTTGGCTTCCAAACCTCCAGGCCGCCGCGATAGCCCCGCATCGCACCAAGGTCGGTAAGCAATTGGTTGCAAGCAGAGGTGACGGCCTTCAGTTCGGTCAAGAGGGTCCCGGTATCGGCCGCATTCATCAGTCCGGCCTGCAACGCCGCCACGTGCCCGGGGAGGTCTTCGCAAGCCTGCCGAGCGGCGCCCAGCATCGGCCGAACGTCCGTGCCCTGATAGAGATCGAACCGATTCACTGCCTCGCCAAAGCCTTCGTAGCGGGTGGACAGCATCATCAGTCCCAGAGATCCGGCGTGGTAGAGATCACGGGTCGGCTCATAGGCATTGAACTGAGCAAGGATCACCGGCGTCAGCGCGGCGCCGCCAAGATAGCTGAGAGTTGTCGCCCCTGCCCCGGCCTCGGCGACGCTCGCCAAGCTGAAGATGCCTGTTCCCAGACCTGTCGTATCAATCCAGAACTGCTGCCGCGCGCTACGAGCTTGATACAGGATCACCAACTGCATCGACCGTCGGCGAATACCGCCGTGCGTGACCCGGTCATAAGCCAAGTCGCGACGGATATGGTCCGTCACGCAACGGGACATCTGCAGGGTCCCCTTGGTGAAATTATAGCCCGTGCTGTGCTTCGCGGGCAGTTCAAACGGGCAAGGATCAACGACCAGTCCGGCCTGCTTGGCCCGCTTCGCGGCGTCCTCAGCCCTTTGCGCATCCGCCTCGGCCTGAGCAGTTGCGGCGGCCGATCGACTGGCAGCCTCCTCGGCGTCGTTGGCCCAATCAGAGGCCCGTGTGGCCGAGGTTTGCGCCGCTCGCTCCGCTTCCACAGCCTCTTGCGCCGAGAGAACCGCCTTGTCGGTCGGCTCTGCGGCTACCGACAACGGTCCTCCGACCAGCGCTATCGCCAGTCCGGCGCAAAACATCCTTTTGATCATTGCGACCCCCAACCTCCCCCTAAGGTTGCATCAATGTTAACAATTCGTCAAACGATGTTCTGTGGTGTGTATTTTGCGCTTGCCGATCTAACCTCTCCTCATGACTCTCTCCCCCCTCCGGGTCGAAGGCCCGCTGTTTCTCGACGCCCATGGCCGGCAGGTGATGCTGCGCGGGGTCAACCTTGGCGGCGACTGCAAGGTCCCCTGGCCGCGGGGCGGCACGCAGTTTCCCAGCGATTTCTCCGACCACCGCACGGTCAGCTTCATCGGCCGGCCCTTCCCGCTGGACGAGGCCGACAGCCACCTGGCGCGGATCGCGGGTTGGGGGTTCAACACCCTGCGGCTGCTGACCACCTGGGAGGCGGTCGAGCATGCCGGCCCGGGCGTCCACGACGAGGCCTATCTCGACTACCTGGCTGCCGTGGCCCGCAAGGCCGGGGAGCACGGCCTCTACGTCTTCATCGACTTTCACCAGGACGTCTGGGCGCGGATGAGCGGCGGCGACGGCGCGCCGGGCTGGACGTTCGAGGCGGCGGGGCTGGACTTCACCAAATTCCACGCCTCCGAGGCGGCGCTGGTCATGCAGAACGCCTACGACTACGCCAGCGACCAGAAGGAACAGGCCGCCTATCCGCGCATGGTCTGGTCGTCCAACTACGGGCGGCCGGCCAACGGGGCGATGTGGAGCCTGTTCTGGGGCGGGCGGATGTTCGCACCCGGTTTCTCCGTGGGCGGACGGAATATCCAGGACCTGCTGCAGGACGCCTATCTGGGCTCGTTGAAGGCGGTCGGCGAGCGGGTGAAAGACCTGCCGAATGTCATCGGTTTCGATAGCCTGAACGAGCCGGGATTCGGCTGGTTCGGCCTGAGCCTGACCGCGCGCCACCTGGAGCGGACGCCGGAGAACCGCCTGCCGCCGCCGGAGGGCCCTGCCCTGTCGGTGCTGGACCAGCTGTCGATGCTGGCCGGCCTGCCGACCCCCGTGCCGGTGCTCAAGCGGGGCGAGGACGGCAGGATGATCATCACCGGCGAGCGGGTGATGAACCCGGGCGGCGTGCGCTGCTGGACCGGCGACTGTCCGTTCGAGGCGGCGGGCGTCTACCGGATCGAGAACGGCCGGGCCGTGGCGCTGCGCGAGGACGCCTTCAGCCATTTCGAGGGCCACCCCCTCGGCCTGTCCGACCACGCCTATGGGCCCTTCTTCCACAAGGTGGCTGCCGGCATGCGCGAGGTGAATCCGGGCTGGGCCCTGTTCGCCGAGATGGACCCCTACGCCAGTTTCGCCAAGCGGCCGTTCCCGCACGACCTGCCGCCGCGGACCGTCAACGCCAGCCACTGGTATGACGCCCGGCTGCTGCACACCAAGGACTACGACGCGAACGCCGACGCCGACGCCACCTCGGCGAAGTACCAGCGCCAGCTCGACTATTTCCGCCGCGAGTCGGCGGAGATGAACGCCCCGACTCTGATCGGTGAATTCGGCATCCCCTACGACCTCGACAACGGCGAGGCCTATGCCGCCTGGGGCCGTGGCGAGCGCGACGGCCTGTGGGTCAAGCACGAGGCGGCGCTGGGGGCGATGTATGACGCGCTGGATGCGCTGCAGCTGCATTCGACGCAGTGGAACTACACGGCCTCGAACGGCAACGACCTGCGGGTCGGGGATGGATGGAACCAGGAAGACCTGTCGATCTGGTCGGCCGATCAGGTCGAGGATGGCGCCGACGGCGGCCGGGCCGTGCCGGGATTCTGCCGGCCGTACGTGCGGAGCGTGCAGGGGCGGCTGACGGAGGGCCGGTTCGACCGGGCGGCGGGGACGTATCGGGTGACGTGGGAGGCCGATGTGGCGGTGGATGCGCCGACCGAGGTGTTCGTACCGGCGGTGTGGTTCCCGGAAGGGTTCGCCGTGGCGCTGGACGGCGATGGCGCGGTGGAACCTGGGGAGACCGGATCGGTGTTGCGGGTCACGGCGGCGGCGTCAGGGCCGATGACGCTGACCGTGAAATGAACCTCCCTCCCCGAATTGGGGAGGGTGGCCCGAAGGGCCGGGTGGGGAAGCAGGCTCCCGCCGCCGCAGTCTGTGGCCGACTTCCCCCCCCGGCGCGCAACGCGCGCCTGCCCTCCCCAATTCGGGGAGGGAGGTTAAGCGACCGCCAGTTCGACCTTCACATTGCCGCGCGTCGCCTTCGAGTAGGGGCAGACCTCATGCGCCTTGTGCAGCAGTTCCTCGGCCTGGGCCTTGTCCAGCTCCGGCGCGGTCAGGGTCAACCGCACGCCGATGTGGAAGCTGGTGTCGTCCTTGATCAGGTCGACTTCGCTGTCGAGGCTGTGCTCGCCGAGCTTCACCCCGGCCCCGCGCGCCACCAGGCCCAGCGCCCCCAGGAAACAGGCGGCATAGCCGGCCGCGAACAGCTGCTCGGGGTTGGTGCCCGAGCCGTCGCCGCCCATCGACTTGGGATAGCCCAGCTTGACGTCCAGCTGGCCGTCGTCGGACTTGGCGGTGCCGGCGCGGCCGCCGACGGCGTGGGCCTTGGCGGTGTAGATGGGGTCGGTCATGGGGGGCTCCTGTTGCAGTCTCAGGTTCTGCAGATGGTGCGTGGCGCGCGCCAAGCAACCGCGATCAAGGAAGTCTGGTCATGACGCCGGGCGATTGGCCGGCGCTCCGGATGAGATCTTCGTCGAAGGTGACGAACGCCTCGCACTCGCTCGCGGCCGCACGGTGAAGGGCGTCCGCGAAGTCCATCCCCCGGGCGACGGCCGCCAGGGCCTCAGCCAGCCGATCGGGATGCTCGAACTGCACGGTTGGTATGCCAGCGAAGCCCGCGAGCGCCTCGGCGATCTGTTGCGGGGTCAACCTGTAGACGCTTCGCAGGACCCATTCGGTCTCCAGCGCCACGGTCGAGGCGATCCAGATGCCAGCCTCCAACGCGGCCCGCGCCCGGGCAAGCTGGGCCGGGTCGTCGATGACGAGCAGGCGGACGAGGACGTTAGTATCGACCGCGAGCATGCTCTTTCCGGAACATCTCGGCGACGGCCTCGTCCATCTCCCTCACCGAGACAGGCGGACCTTTCCAATGGGCTTTGAGCATGCCAGTCACCTCATCGATGGTCTTCGGTGGAAACATCGGCTGGGGCTTCAGCAGGATACCGGCGGGGGTCTCTTCGACCACGAACTCCATGCCGGGCTTCAGATGCTGCCGGTCGCGCGTCGCCTTCGGAAGGATCACCTGGCCCTTCGTCGACATCCGAGTCTTAAGCGCCTTGCCTGGCATCGCTGCTCTCCAATGGAGGTAAGATACTCGTCTTACCTTTCGTGAGCAATGCTCACGCCGTTTCCAGCACGACCTCGGGCACCGTCTCCTTCAGTCGCCCACCGACCCGGATCGGCTCGATCCGCTTGGCCAGGCCCGTCCGATCATCCGTCTCGACATAGACGCCGCAGACCGTGGCCGGGCCCTCGGCCGGCTTGTAGCGGCCCTGGCTGATCTTGGTGGTGAACCGGCGCAGCGGTTCTTCCTTCTGGTTGCCGATGACGCTGTCGTAGTCGGCGCAGGCCCCGGCGTCGGTCTGGTAGGCGGTGCCGCCGGGCAGGATCTGGGCGTCGGCGGTCGGGACGTGCGTGTGGGTGCCGACCACCAGGCTGGCGCGGCCGTCGCAGAAGTGGCCCATGGCCATCTTTTCGCTGGTCGCCTCGCAGTGCATGTCGACGACCACGGCGTCGGCGATGTCGCCGATGGGGGCCTGGTCGAGCTCGCGGTTGGCGGCGGCGAAGGGGTCGTCCATGGCGTCCATATGGACGCGGCCTAAGAGGTTCACGACCAGGATCCGGCGGCCGTCGGCCAGCACGAACAGGTTGGAACCCCGGCCCGGGGCGTCGGACAGGATCGGATAGTTGGCCGGTCGGATCAGGCGGGGCTCGCGGACGATGTAGGTCAGCGCCTCCTTCTGGTCCCAGCTGTGGTTGCCGAGCGTGAGGCAGTCGGCCCCGGCCTCGAACAGCTCGCGGGCGGTGTTCTCGGTGATGCCGAAGCCGGCGGCGGCGTTCTCGGCGTTGACGATCACGAAGTCGAGGGCGAGGCGCCGGCGAAGGCCCGGCAGGTGGTCGGCGAGGCCGTCACGGCCGGCCCGGCCGACGACGTCCCCAAAAAAAGCGATGCGCATCAAGATTCCTTTCGCACCGCAGTATAGCCGGCCTCAGTCAGAATCCCATCCAGCGGCTGGTCGAAAGGCCCATGTGGCACGGCCTCGACCTCCTGCCCCTGGTAGGCCAAGCCGATGAAGGGCGGCGGACCGGGAAAGCCCCGCAGCGCCTCGAAGGTGCGGTCATAGAAGCCGCCGCCCTGGCCCAGGCGATGGCCACGCTCGTCGAAGGCCAGCAGCGGCACCAAGATCAGGCTGGGGGCGACGGGCCGGGCGCTGTCGGAGGGGGCGGGCAGGCCGGCGAGATCGTGGTCGAGAAGATCGCCCGGCGTCCAGGCGCGGAACTCCAGGGGCCCCTCCAGGTCGATGACCACCGGCAGGGCCAGGCGCCAGCCGCGGCGCATCAGGACCTCGCCGAGCAGGATGGGGTCCATCTCGGCGCCGAGGGCCTTGTAGAGGGCGACGACGCCGGGCTTGAGACGGAGGATCTCGACCAGCACGTCGGCCTGGCCGGCGATCATCCAGTCGGCTTGCGGATGCTGCTCCTGCAAGGCCTTGCGCCGGCGGCGGGCCTCGATGCGCAGGGCGGCCTTCTGGGCGTCAAGGACGAGATCGTTCTGCATGGGCCAAGCCCGTCAGGCGGAAGTGGAGCCCGGTTCCGCCGCCCGGACGGGCTTGAGGAGGAAGGGTGGCGGCGCCGCGAGGACCGTGAAAGACAGTTTTATCCCCTCAGACCCGGATAACCAGGTGGGCGCCATATACCCGCAGCCACGGCCACGGACAGGGACAGCTCCCTTCGAGAGAATTAAGGTCAGAAGGATAGTTCGCTTCCGACGAGAACCGCAGCAACCGCCGAGTGACAACGTAAGGCTTCCGAAGGCAGTTCTCAACCTCCCTCCCCTTTATGGGGAGGGTGTCACGCAAAGCGTGACGGGTGGGGAAGTCGGATGCAGCGCGCTCCCGCCCGCCAGTACCCCACCCTGCGAGGCTTCGCCTCGCGCTCCCTCCCCATAAAGGGGAGGGAGCGCGACAGCGCTACTCCCCCGTCAGCCTTCCCCGCCCGACGCCATCTTCTCGATCCGCTTCGCGGCGTTCTCCAGCGCCGCCGCCGCCTTCATCTCGACCCGCGCCTGCTCGGCCTGAACCTTGGCCAGCTCGTTCTGCATATGGGTCAGCCGCAGCTTCAGGTCCGACAACTCGTCGGTCAGCAACAGGGCCGTCATCAGGAACAGCCGCGTCTCGCCCAGCTGGCCGACCTCCTGCCCCACCTGCCGCACCTGCTGGTCGAAAGCGGCGGCCAGGTCCATCAGGTGGCGTTCCTGGCCATCCTCGCAGCCGACCAGAAAGGGCTTGCCGTTCACCGTCACATTGAGCTGACCCATCTAGGCTTCCCCCAACGCGGAACGGATCTCGCCGATGGCGCGGCCCAGGGCCTCGGACGCCTGCGACCCGGCTTCTTCCAGCAGTCGCTCGCGGGCCCGCGAGGCGTCCAGCTCGGAGGCCAGGCGGGCGCGGTCGGCGTCGAACAGGCCGCCGGCCTCGGCGCCGGCTTCGCGCACCCGTTCGCTCATCCGCTGCTCCAGCACCCCCAGCGCCCGCTCCAGGCGGCGCGCGGCCAGGTCGAGGGCGCTGCCCTCCGACTCTCCGCTCATTCGTCGCGCTCCTTGATCACCCGATCTCTATAGACTGCGTTGCCCGGACACCGGAAGGCGGTTGCGCCAAAGGCCCTGCCGTGCGAACGGCCCCGCAAACAGCAGCAAAAGCGAGTCCCCCATGTCCGTCAGTCCCGTGAAGATGGCCGACGCCATCCGCGTGCTCTCCATGGACGCGGTCCATGCGGCGAAATCGGGGCACCAGGGCGCGCCCATGGGCCTGGCCGACGTGGCCACGGTGCTGTTCACCAAATTCCTGAAATACGACGCCGCCAAGCCCGACTGGGCCGACCGCGACCGCTTCGTGCTGTCGGCCGGCCACGCCTCGATGCTGATCTACAGCCTGCTTCACCTGACCGGCTCCAAGGCCGTGACGATGGAGGAGATCAAGAACTTCCGTCAGTGGGGCAGCAAGACCGCCGGCCACCCGGAGTACGGCCACACCCCCGGCGTCGAAGTCACCACCGGCCCGCTGGGCCAGGGCATCGCCACCGCCGTCGGCCTGGCCATGGCCGAGCGCTCGATGCACGCCCGCTACGGCGACGACCTCGTCGACCACCGCACCTGGGTGATCGCCGGCGATGGCTGCCTGATGGAGGGCGTCAGCCAGGAAGCCATCAGCCTGGCCGGGCGGCTGAAGCTGAACAGGCTGGTCGTGCTGTTCGACGACAACAACACCACCATCGACGGGGCGGCGACCATCTCCGAGACCGGCGACCAGCTGGGCCGCTTCAAGGCGGCCGGTTGGGCGGTGAAGGCGGTCGACGGCCACGACCACGGCAAGATCGCCGCGGCGATGCGCTGGGCCACCAAGCAGGATCGGCCGGCGATGATCGCCTGCAAGACCAAGATCTCCAAGGGCGCCGGCCCCAAGGAAGGCGACGTCCACGGCCACGGCTATAGCCTGTTCGACGAGGAAGCCACCCTGGCCCGCCAGGCCATGGGCTGGCCGCTGCCGCCGTTCGAGATTCCGGACGACATCGCCGACGCCTGGAAGAAGGCCGGTCGCAGAGGCGCCTCCGTCCGCCGCAAGTGGGAAGCTCGCCTCAAGGCCAGCGACAAGGGCGCCGACTTCACCCGCGCCATGAAGGGCGACCTGCCCAAGGACGCCTTCAAGGCCCTGGACGCCTATGTCGCCGATCTGTTGAACGAGCCGGTCGCCAACGCCACCCGCGTGCACAGCGGTTCGGCCCTGGCCAGGCTGACGCCTTCGATCCCGGAAATGATCGGCGGTTCGGCCGACCTGACCGGCTCCAACAACACCTACGTCAAGGGCATGCTGCCGTTCGACGCCCCCGGCTACGAGGGGACCTACGTCCACTACGGCGTGCGCGAGCACGGCATGGCCGCCGCCATGAACGGCATGGCGCTGCATGGCGGGGTGATCCCGTTCAGCGGCACCTTCATGGTGTTCAGCGACTACAGCCGCGCCGCCATCCGCCTGGGCGCGCTGATGGGCGTGCGGGTCGTGCACGTCATGACCCATGACTCCATCGGCCTGGGCGAAGATGGGCCCACTCACCAGCCGGTCGAGCACCTGGCCGCCCTGCGCGCCATGCCCAACCTGCTGGTCTTCCGCCCGGCCGACGCGGTGGAGGCCGCCGAATGCTGGAAGGCGGCGCTGGAGCAGAAGGCCACGCCGTCGATCATGGCCCTGTCGCGCCAGAAGACCCCGGTCGGCCGCACCTTCGCGCCCGAGAACATGTCGGCCAAGGGCGCCTATGAACTGGCCCCGGCCACCGGCGAAGCCCAGGTGACCATCTTCGCCTCCGGCACCGAGGTCGCCGTGGCCCTGTCGGCCCGCAGCGAGCTGGAAGCGGCCGGCATCGGGACCCGCGTCGTCTCCACCCCCTGCTGGGAACTGTTCGAACAGCAGCCCGCCGCCTACCGCCAGCAAGTCATTGGCAAGTCCAAGGCCCGGATCGCCGTCGAGGCGGCCGTGCGCTTCGGCTGGGAGCGGTTCATTGGCGAGGACGGCGTCTTCATCGGCATGAACGGCTTCGGCGCCAGCGCCCCCTTCGAGCGCCTGTACAAGGAATTCGGCATCACCGGCGAAGCCGTGGTGGCGGCGGCCAAGGCGAAGCTGACGCAGTAGCTTCCCTTCTCCCGCCTGTCGGGAGAAGGTGGCCTGCACTGGCTGAGCAGCAGTAAAACCGGGGACACTATATAGATTTCCCGCGCTCCTGACTGGCGCGGAAACGCCGGTGATCGGAAATCTATATAGTGTCCCCGGTTTTACTGCCCCGTCGCCGGTGATCCGCTCGGAGACTGACCATGCGCCGCCTGACCCTCGCCTTCCTTGTCGCCTCCGCCCTCGCCCTGCCCGCCCTCGCTGCTGGGGGCATCGGCCTGCAGGGCCAGAACCCGCTCGGCGAGAGCACCGACGCCTTCCCGCGCATCGTCAATCCGACCGGCCCCAAGATCGAGAAGATCAACCAGGCCCTGGGCCGCGCCGACGCCCGCGCCAAGAAGGCCATGAAGGACTGCGGCAAGGCCCCCAACAGCTGGGAGCGCGCCATCACCGCCCCGATGACCGGCGAGCCCTTCCTCAGCCTGCTGGCCAGCGACTACGCCGAATGCGGCGGCGCCCATCCCAACATCACCCAGCTGGCCCTGACCTACGACCTGGGAACCGGCCGGCCGATCGCCTGGGCCGACTACCTGCCGGCCGAACTCATCGCGCCCGAGGAATTGATCGACGCCGGCGACGGCAGCCAGATCGGGGCCACCAAGGCCCCCGCCCTGCTCGAGTACTACCGCGCCGCCGCCAAGGCCCAGCGCGCCGAGCGCGACTGCGACGAGGTGCTGGACGGCGACCTCTCCCTGGTCCTGTGGATCGACGCCAAGAAGCAGGGCGTCGCGATCGCTCCGACCGGTCTGGCCCACGTCGTCGCCGCCTGCGGCGAGACGGTGATCATGAAGACCGACGAGCTGAAGGCGCGCGGCGCCAAGCCGGCCCTGACCAACGCCATCGACGCAGCCAAGAAGGCCAAGCACTACCAATGAAACTCGGCACCCCCCTCGCCCCCAACGCCGTCAAGGTGATGCTGCTCGGCTGCGGCGAGCTCGGCAAGGAGGTGGTGATTGAACTTCAACGCCTCGGGGTCGAGGTCATCGGCGTCGACCGCTACGCCAATGCGCCCGCCATGCAGGTCGCCCACCGCAGCCACGTCATCCAGATGACCGACGCCGCCGCCCTGCGCGCCCTCGTCGAAGCCGAGCGTCCTCACCTGATCGTGCCGGAGATCGAGGCCATCGCCACCGACGAACTGGCCCGCATCGAGGCCGATGGCCTGGCCACGGTCATCCCCACGGCCCGCGCCACCCAGCTGACCATGAACCGCGAAGGCATTCGCCGCCTCGCCGCCGAGGAGCTCGGGCTGCCGACCAGCCCCTACGCCTTCGCCACCACGCAGGCCGAATTGGCGGCCGGCGCCGCCAAGGTCGGCTTCCCCTGCTTCGTCAAGCCGGTGATGAGCAGCTCCGGTAAGGGCCAGTCCTACGTCGAGACCCCGGCCGACATCGCCGCCGCCTGGGCCTACGCCCTGTCGGCCGGCCGCGTCGCCGAGGCCAAGGTCATCGTCGAGGGCCGGATCGCCTTCGACTACGAGATCACCCTGCTGACCGTCCGCTCGCTGGACGCCGCCGGAAACGTCCAGACCAGCTTCTGCGCCCCGGTCGGCCACCGCCAGGTCAAGGGCGACTATGTCGAGAGCTGGCAGCCCCAGGCGATGAGCCCCCTCGCCCTGGAGCGGGCCCGCGACATGGCCGGCAAGGTCACGGCGGCTCTGGGCGGTCGCGGCCTGTTCGGCGTCGAGCTGTTCGTGCGCGGCGACGACGTCTGGTTCAGCGAGGTCAGCCCCCGCCCGCACGACACGGGCCTCGTCACCCTGGCCACCCAGACCTACAGCGAGTTCGCCCTGCACGCCCGGGCCATCCTCGGGCTGCCTGTGGACGTGACCCTCGAACGCCCCGGCGCCAGCGCGGTGATCTACGGCGGCATGGAGGCGGTCGGCGTCGGCTTCGAGGGCGTCGCGGAGGCGCTTAGCGTGCCCGGCGCGGACCTTCGCCTGTTCGGCAAGCCGGAAGCCTTCGAACGCCGGCGCATGGGCGTCGCCATCGCCCGGGGCGCCGACACGGATGAGGCCCGGGGGCGAGCCGCCCTGGCGGCCAGCAGGGTTCGGGTTGTATCCAGCTGATCCGCCGATCTCGCGTTGACACGCGGCCCTGAGCGGATACGGTTCAACTCTGTTTTATTTGCGTAATGTACGCGTAAGGGGGGATTGGATGGCGTTCGGTGCGGTGGTGGAGCTCGGCTCCCTGAATGGCGTCAATGGCTTTCGGGTCACGGGGGAGACCGTAAGCGACTATGCCGGGGCGTCCCTGGCCGCCGCCGGAGACGTCAACGGCGATGGCTTCGAAGACTTCATCGTCGGCGCCTGGCTGACAAACCTCAACGGGCCGAACACCGGCGCGACCTATCTGGTGTTTGGCAAGGCGGGCGGCTTCTCCGCCTCGTTGAGCCTGCAGTCGCTCAACGGCGTCAATGGCTTTCGGGTCATGGAAACCACCCCTGGCGCCGATGCCTTCGCCGTGTCCGGAGGCGGCGACTATAACGGCGATGGCTACGACGACCTGCTGATCGGGACCCGCTGGGACAACGCCAATTATAGCGGCGGCGCCTATGTCGTGTTCGGCAAGGGTTCCGCCTTCACGGCCAATGTCGATCCCTCCGTGCTGAATGGGACGAACGGTTTCCGCATTGTCGGCGCCATCGACCAGGGGCAGGCCGGCCGGGCCGTTTCCAACGCCGGGGATGTGAACGGCGACGGAACCGATGACTTCCTGGTGGCCGCGCCCTATGCGGACGGGTTCAATGGGGTCACCTACCTGGTCTTCGGCCGTGACGGCGGGTTCCCCGCCTCCATCCAGCTTTCCTCGATCGACGGGTCGAACGGCTTCCGCCTGACCGGCGTGGAGTCGGGGAAGGTCAGCGGGTTCGCTGTTTCCGGTGGTGGAGACATCAACGGCGACGGCTACGACGATCTGATCATCGGTTCCCCCAGCGCCTTCGCGCCGGAGTTCCGGATGGGGGCGACCTATGTCGTCTACGGGAAAGCCAGCTTCACGGCGGCGGTCTCGCTGGGCAACCTCAACGGGGCCAACGGCTTCACGATCGGCGGCGAGACGGCCGGGACCAACTCCGGCCACAGCGTCGCCAACGCCGGAGATGTCAATGGCGACGGCTATGACGACCTGATTATCGGTGCGCCCTACGCCGATCCGCACGGGACCGACTCGGGCTCCGCTTACGTCGTGTTCGGCGGCCCGGCCGGCAGCGCCAGCCGCAGCCTCGCGGACCTGAACGGCGCCAACGGGTTCAAGATCATCGGTGAGGCGGCCGGCGACCAGAGCGGCTTCTCGGTCTCCGGGGGCGGAGACTTCAACGGCGATGGCTATGCTGACCTGATCATCGGCGGCCCCAGGGCCGATGGCGGCGCCAGCGACGCGGGGGCCGCCTGGGTGGTGTTCGGCAAGGCCACCGGCTTCAACGCCGTCGTCGACCTGGCCAAGCTCAACGGGGCGAACGGGTTCGAGATTCGCGGACAGGCGGCGAGCGACTTCGCCGGCGCTGCAGTCTCGAACGGGGGCGACATCAACGGCGACGGCATCGACGACCTGCTGGTCGGGGCCAGGGAGTTCGGCTACGCCCAGGGCGCGGCCTACGTGATCTTCGGCCAGACGTCCGCGCCCATCAACACCCTGACCGGCGGCGCCGCCGCCGACCGCATCGCCGGCACGTTCGCCGCCGACAGGATTCTGGGCTTGGGTGGCAACGACAACCTCAGCGGGGTGTTTGGCGACGACCTGCTGGACGGCGGCGCCGGCGTCGACAAGCTGTTCGGCTACGACGGCGACGACACCCTGCTAGGCGGCGTCGGCAACGACCAGATCTATGGCGAAGTCGGCGACGACGTCCTCAACGGTGGCGGTGACAACGACCTGCTCGACGGCGGCATCGGCGCCGACACCATGTGGGGCGGCGATGGCAACGACGTCTTCCTGGTCGATGACATCGGCGATGACACCAACGAGGGCCTGTTCGAAGGCTACGACATCGTCCGCACCGCCCTGACCTGGACCCTGGCCGCCAATGTCGAGCAGCTGGAACTCCAGGGCTCGGGCAATGTCGATGGAACGGGCAACCTCTGGGCCAACAAGCTGTTCGGCAACACTGGCGACAACCGGCTGGACGGCTACCTGGGCGTCGACACCATCAACGGCGGCGACGGCGACGACGTCATCATCGGCGGGCTGGACAACGACCTGCTGCGCGGCGGCCTGGGGGCGGACACCTTCGTCGTCGCCCACGGTTTCAGCGTCATTCTGGAAACGGACCAGGTCTACGACTTCTCCACCGCCGAGGGCGACATCATCGACCTCTCCGGCCTGGACGCGGTTCCCGGCGGCGCCGACGACGCCTTCACCCTGGTATCGGGCTTCACCAAGCACGCCGGCGAGATGACCCTGAGCTTCGTGGGCGGGATCACCACCCTGCGCCTCGATATCACCGGCGATGGGCGGGTCGACTACCAGATGAAGATCAACGGCGACGTCACCGGCGCTTCCGCCGACTGGCTGCTCTAGCCGCCGGAGGGCTGCCCGCCGGGGGCGGCCCTCGCTTCACCGAACACTGTTTCAGTCCCGACACCTTACGGCAAATTCACTGGTCTAATCCTGCGCCGACCGGCCAAGTGCCGGACCCCGGAGGGACCCCAGATGCTCATTCGCGCCGCCGCCGTCGCGCTCGCCCTGCTATTGCCGACCGCCGCCCTGGCCCAGCCCAAGGCGCCGCCGCCGCGCGAGGTCGTCACCCGCACGGCCAAGGCCATCGAGGACCTCTACTTCGACCCCGCCAAGGCCGGCGCCATCGCCGCCGATCTGCGCAAGGAGGCGACCGCCGGCAAGTACGACCCGCTGACCGACCCCCGCGACCTGGCCACGGCCCTCACCGACCGCCTTCGCCCGCTCGATCACCACTTCGCCGTCACCTTCGATCCCAACCGCCCGCCGCGGCGCCTGGGTCCCGGCCCAGGCGGCCTGGCCGGCGGCCCCCCTCCCGGCCCGAGCCCTGAGGAAGAGGCCGAGGAAGCCCGCATCGCCTACGGCTTCGGCAAGGTTGAAATGCTGCCGGGGGCCATCGGCTACATCAACATGAGCGAGTTCGCCGATTTCGGCGCGGACGACGCTCCGGCCCGCCGCGCCGTGGACGCGGCCCTGACCCTGGTCTCCGGCGCCGACGCGGTGATCATCGACCTGCGCTTCAACGGCGGCGGCTCGCCGGCCATGGTCGGCTACCTGGTCAGCGCCTTCACCCCCAAGGGCGCCGACATCTTCAACACCTTCCACAGCCGGCAAGGGACCGACAGCGAGGCCCCAGCGACCTGGTACGCCCACCCGCGCACCGACGTCCCGGTCTTCATTCTGGTCAGCGGCCGCACCGGCTCCGCGGCCGAATCCTTCCCCTACACGATGCAGGCCGCCAAACGGGCGGTCGTGGTCGGCGAGACCACCGGGGGCGCGGCCAACCCGGGCGGCCCGGCCGATCTGGGCGACGGCTTCTCGATCTTCATTTCCCGCGGCGCTCCGATCAACCCGATCACCAAGACCAACTGGGAAGGCGGCGGGGTCAAGCCGGACGTCGCCGTCCCGGCCGCCGAGGCCCTCGACCGCGCCCGCATCCTGGCCCTCGAGGCCGTGCTGGCCAAAACCCCGAACGGCCCCTTCGCCCAGGACAGCCGCTGGACCCTGGAGGCGCTGAAGGCCCAGGCCGCCCCGCCGGTCGCCTACGCCAAGGCCGACTATCTGGGAACCTACGGCCCGGTGTCGGTCATCGAGGAGGGCGGCCGGATGCTGGTCAAGCGCCAGGGCCGCCCCGGCTGGGCCGTCACCCCGCTCGGCGGCGACGTCTTCTTCGACTCCGTCAACCTCACCCGCCGCGCCGTCTTCGAGCGCGACGCCAGCGGCAAGGTCGTCGCCTTCGAGGTGAAGGGCCCCAGCGGTCCCGGCGCGCGCTACCGCCGGGACTGAAAATCACATGCGGGCGGGGTGTGGATTACATCCGGTAACGCGGGTTGACGGCCGCAAGGGTTGACTTCCCGCCCCCCAAACGCAAAACCCCCCGCCAACTCAGAACATCGTTGGCGGGAGCCCCACACCCATGACCATCCGCGTCGCCATCAACGGCTTTGGCCGTATCGGCCGTCTCGTTCTCCGCTCGATCGCCGAGCATGGCCGTAACGACATCGAGGTTGTGGCCATCAACGACCTGGGTCCGGTCGAGACCAACGCCCACCTGCTGCGCTACGACAGCGTCCATGGCCGCTTCCCCGGCAACGTGACGACCGGTGAAGACTGGATCGACGTCGGCATGGGCAAGATCAAGGTCACCGCCGAGCGCGACCCGGCCAACCTGCCGCACAAGGCCCTGGGCGTCGACATCGCCTTCGAATGCACCGGCATCTTCACGGCCAAGGACAAGGCATCCGCCCACCTCACCGCCGGCGCCCGCCGCGTGCTGGTCAGCGCCCCGGCCGATAACGCCGACAAGACCATCGTCTACAAGGTCAACCACGAGACCCTGACCGCCGACGACATCGTCGTCTCCAACGGCAGCTGCACCACCAACGCCCTGGCCCCGGTCGCCAAGGTGCTGAACGACCTGTTCGGCATCGAGCGCGGCTACATGACCACCATCCACAGCTACACCGGCGACCAGCCGACGCTGGACACCATGCACAAGGATCTCTACCGCGGCCGCGCCGCCGCCCTGAGCATGATCCCGACCTCGACCGGCGCGGCCAAGGCCCTGGGCCTGGTGCTGCCCGAGCTGAAGGGCAAGCTGGACGGATCCTCGATCCGCGTGCCGACCCCCAACGTCTCGGTCGTCGACCTGAAGGTCGTGGCCGGCCGCGAGGTCACCGTCGAGGAGATCAACGCCGCCCTGCAGGCCGCCGCCGACGGCCCGATGAGCGGTGTCCTGGCCACCACCACCGATCCCCTGGTGTCGAGCGACCTCAACCACATCGCCGCCAGCTCCACCGCCGCCCTGCCCCAGACCCAGGTCGTCGACGGCAAACTGGCCCGGGTGCTGAGCTGGTACGACAACGAATGGGGCTTCGCGACGCGGATGAGCGACACGGCGCTGGTGATGGCGAAGTTCCTCTAAAGACCACCACCTCCGTCATCCCGGACAGCCCGCAGGGCTGATCCGGGACCCAGGGGGTGCGTGATCTCGCTGTATCAGCCGCCAGCTCAGGCGGCCCCTGGGTCCCGGCTCTCCGCGCTGCGCGCTGCGGCCGGGATGACGGGGATAATAGAACGGACCGACCATGCCCTTCCGCTCCCTCGAAACCGCCGACCTCGCCGGCAAGCGCGTCCTGGTCCGGGTCGATCTCAACGTGCCGATGGCCGACGGCGTCATCACCGACGACACCCGTCTGCGCGCCGTGCTGCCGACCATCCGCTACCTGTCGACAAAGGGCGCCAGGACCATCCTGCTGGCCCACTTCGACCGGCCCAAGGGCAAGCGCGTCCCCGAGATGAGCCTGGCCCCCATCGCCGGGCCGCTGTCGGCCCTGCTGGAACAGCCGGTGCTGTTCGCCGACGACTGCATCGGCGAGCCCGCCTACAAGGTGGTCAGGAAGCTGGAGAACGGCGGCGTCGCCCTGATGGAGAACCTGCGCTTCCATCCCGGCGAGGAGGCCAACGACCCGGCCTTCGTCACCGAGCTGGCCGCCTTCGGCGACCTCTACGTCAACGACGCCTTCAGCGCCGCCCACCGCGCCCACGCCTCGACCGAGGGCCTGGCCCGCCTGCTGCCGGCCTATCCGGGCCTTTCGATGCAGCGCGAGCTGGAGGCCCTCGACGCGGCGCTCGGCAATCCGCAGAGGCCGGTGATGGGCATCGTCGGCGGGGCCAAGGTCTCGACCAAGCTCGACCTTCTCAACAACCTGGTCGGCAAGCTGCAGTACCTGGCCATCGGCGGCGGCATGGCCAACACCTTCCGCTACGCCCAGGGCTACGACATCGCCGCCTCGCTGTGCGAGAAGGAGATGGCCGATACCGCTCGCCATATCCTGGACAGCGCCAAGACCGCCGGCTGCCACATCCTGCTGCCCACCGACGTGATCGTGGCCAAGGACCTCAAGCCCGGCGCCGCCACCCGCACCGTCGAGCTCAGCCAGACGGCGGGCGGCCTGGAAGCCGACGACAAGATCTTCGACGTCGGGCCCAACAGCCTGGCGCAGCTGATCGACGCCATGAGCGAGTCGAAGACCCTGATCTGGAACGGTCCCCTCGGCGTCTTCGAGGTCCCGCCCTTCGACGCCGCCACCGTCGCGGCCGCGCGCCATGCCGCCAAACTGGCCACGGCCGGCAAGCTGATCGCCGTCGCCGGCGGCGGGGATACGGTCTCGGCGCTGAACCATGCAGGCGTGGCGGGCGAAATGACGTTCGTCAGCACCGCCGGCGGCGCGTTCCTGGAGTGGATGGAAGGCAAGCCGCTGCCCGGCGTCGAGGCGCTGGAAGCCTAGCCCGCACAGCCCTCCGCCGCCGGTTGGGGGCAAATAATCCGGGGACACTATATAGATTTCCGTCAATGCGGGTCCGATCACCTGAGCGATCGCCGGAAATCTATATAGTGTCCCCGGATTATCCCCGGATTATTTGCTGCGCCGCTTTGAGTGCGTCAGCCGCCACTCACGCCGTACCCGATCAGTCCCACCGCCACCGCCAGCAGCATCCAGCCCGGGTGCTTTCCGCGCGTCCCCAGCAGATTGCCGACCGCCGCGAAAGCGAACTGCCCGCCGGCCAGCACCCCGACCGCCAGCCGCGCCTCCGGCCCCGCCGCGAGGCCCGCCCAGACCAGCGCCACACCACTCAGCAGCCAGCTGAAGGCGCTGTACTGCAGCAGCATGGTCACCAGCCGCCCAATCACCACGCTGAGCCGGCCATCGGCGGACAGCGCCTGCAGCGGCCGCACCATCAGCTTCTGCGTCAACACCCCGTGGATAATCGCGGTCCCGCCGCCGACCACCCCGGCGCCGATCAGCGCCATCGCATGCCAATCCATGTCCATACACTCCTGTATGGTCCTCCTCTGCGCGCCACCCTCGCCCGAGTCAATACAGTTGTGTATGGTCCATCGATGACCGAACGCCTCTCCAAATCCGACTGGATCGACCATGGCTTGAAAACCCTTGCCGCCGAAGGGCCCGGCGGCCTCAAGGCAGGCCCGCTGTCGGCTGCCCTGAACGTCTCGCGCGGCAGCTTCTATTGGCATTTCGCGGACCTCGCCGACTTCCACGGAGAGGTCTTGCGCACCTGGCAGGACCGCAGCACTGAGCAGGTCATCCAGCTGCTGGAAAGCGGCGGCGCCGATCCCGACCGTCTGAAGCGTCTGATGCGCGGCGGGTTTCGATATGGCGCCGCGCTAGACAGTGGCATCCGCGCCTGGGCCGCCACCGACCCGGTCGTCGCCGCCGCCGTCGCAGCCGTCGATGCCCGCCGGATCGGTTACATCGCCGGCCTGCTGTCCACCGCCGGACAGCCACCGGCGAGAGCGCAGGCCCGCGCCCGCTTCCTCTACTGGGCCTATCTGGGCCAAGCCATCGTCATGGACCCCGGCCACGCCACCTTGAGCGCCCCCGACCTGGACGACATCAGCGCTCTGTTTGGAGGTTGACCCTGCGTCGCCCGCTTGCCGGAATGCCGCTCTTCCCTCAAATCTGAAAACGAACGGTCGCCCTCAGCCCGCGCCGTCAAACAAGGGGAGAAACCACCAATGTTTTCGCACGTCATGGTCGGCACCAACGACCTCCAGAAATCCAAGGCCTTCTACGACAAGCTGATGGCCACGATCGGCGTCGGCCCGTCCATCGTCGACGGCCACCGCATGTTCTACATGGGTCCCAAGGGCATCTTCTGCGTCTCCGAGCCGATCGATGGCCAGCCGGCCTGCCACGCCAACGGCGGCACCATCGGCTTCGCCTGCGACTCGCCCGAACAGGCCAAGACCTGGCACGACACCGGCGTCGAGGCCGGCGGGACCTCCATCGAAGATCCGCCCGGCGTGCGCGAAGGCAGCGTCGGCAAGATGTACCTCGCCTACCTGCGCGACCCCGACGGCAACAAGCTGTGCGCCATGCATCGCCTGCCGGCCTAGTGAACCCGGCGCCGGCCTGACCGCCGGCGCCGCCTCTTCAGGGACGACCCATGCACAAGGGCTCCTGCCTCTGCGGCGCGGTGCGGTTTTCCACCGACGCCGCCATCGACCATTCCGACGCCTGCCATTGCGGAATGTGCCGCAAGGCGTCCGGCCACTTCTGGGCCTCGGCCGACGTGCCGAAGGAGGCCCTGACCATCGAGGACGAAAACGCCGCCCTTCGCTGGTACGCCTCCTCCGAGAAAGTCCGCCGCGGCTTCTGCGGGACCTGCGGCTCGCAGCTGTTCTGGGACCCGATCCACGGCAAGCGCATCGCCTTCGCCATGGGCGCCCTGGAAAAGCCCACCGGCCTGAAACTGGCCAAGCACATCTTCGTCGCCGACAAGGGCGACTACTACGAGATCGCCGACGGCCTGCCGCAGGAAGGACTGTAGCGGCCGCAATTGCGGGCAGCCGCCGTTTTGATCACGCGCCCGTGACAGCCGGGGGTGACTCCGCGCCCGCCTCCGACTAAACCCACCGCACAAAATCAAAAATACCGACGCAAGGAGTTTTCCGTGGCCCGCATCACCCTGCGCCAGCTGCTCGACCACGCCGCCGAGCACGACTACGGCCTGCCCGCCTTCAACATCAACAACATGGAACAGGGCCTGGCGATCATGGAGGCGGCCGACGCCGTCGATTCGCCGGTCATCATCCAGGCCTCGCGCGGGGCGCGGAACTACGCCAACGACATCATGCTGGCCCGGCTGATCGACGCCCTGGTCGAGATCTATCCGCACATCCCGGTCTGCATGCACCAGGACCACGGCAACGGCCCGGCCACCTGCGCCACCGCCATCCAGTACGGCTTCACCAGCGTGATGATGGACGGCTCCCTCGAGGAAGACGCCAAGACCCCGGCCTCCTACGAATACAACGTCGACGTCACCCGCCGGGTGGTCGAGATGGCCCACTCTTGCGGCGTCTCCGTCGAGGGCGAGCTGGGTGTGCTCGGCAGCCTGGAGACCGGCATGGGCGAGGCCGAGGACGGCCATGGCTTCGAGGGCAAGCTCGACCACGCCGCCCTGCTGACCGACCCGGACCAGGCCGTCGACTTCGTCAAGCGCACCCAGGTCGACGCTTTGGCGATTGCGATGGGCACCAGCCACGGCGCCTACAAGTTCAGCCGCCAGCCTGACGGCGCGGTGCTGGCCATGAACGTCATCGAGGAAATCCACCGCCGCCTGCCCAACACCCATCTGGTGATGCACGGCTCCAGCTCGGTGCCCAAGGACCTGCAGGAGATCATCAACGCCTACGGCGGCGAGATGCCCGAGACCTGGGGCGTGCCAATCGAGGAGATCCAGCGCGGCATCAAGAACGGCGTCCGCAAGATCAACATCGACACCGACAACCGCATGGCCATGACCGGCGCCATCCGCAAGGTGCTGGCCCTGAAGCCCGGCGAGTTCGACCCGCGCGCCTATCTGAAGCCCGCCAAGGAAGCCATGCGCAAGGTCTGCCAGCAGCGCTTCGAGGAGTTCGGGGCCGAGGGCTGGGCCAGCAAGATCAAGCCGCTGAGCACGGCGAAGATGGCCAAGCGCTATGAGAGCGGCGAGCTGACCATCAAGATCGACAAGAGCCTGCAGCCGGCTTAGCGGCGGCTGCATCCCTCCCCTTTATGGGGAGGGACCGACGGCGAAGCCGTCAGGGTGGGGAAGTCGGATGCCGCCCACCCAGAGCCTGTCGTCTTGGCAATCTCACAACCACGGCGGTCAGCGCTTGAACGCGAGTACCCCACCCTGCGCGCTACGCGCGCTGTCCCTCCCCATAAAGGGGAGGGAGGTCGATCATCGCGCCCTCACTGATCGATATCGGCGCCCTTCATCTCCTTGATGAACAGCCAGCCGATCACCGCCGTCGCCGCCGCCGCCACCACCGGGTACCAGAGCCCGTAGTAGATGTTGCCCGTGGCGGCGACCATGGCGAAGGCCGTGGTCGGCAGGAAGCCGCCGAACCAGCCATTGCCGACATGGTAGGGCAGGCTCATCGAGGTGTAGCGGATGCGGGCCGGGAACATCTCGACCAGGGCCGCGGCGATCGGCCCGTAGACCATGGTCACCAGCAGGACGAGGGCGAACAGCACCGCCACCACCATCGGTTTGTCGACCTTGGCGGAGTCGGCCTTGGCCGGATAGCCGGCGGCGCTCAGGGCCGCGCCCAGCTCCTTGCGCCAGGCCGTCTGGGCGGCGGTGAAGGCCTTGGCCGGCATGCCGGCGCCCTCGAACGACGGCACCTTCACCCCGCCGACCTCGACCACCGCCAACGTCCCGGCCGGGGCGGCGACGTTCTCATAGTTCACCCCGGCCGAGGCCAGGGCCGACTTGGCGACGTCGCAGCTGTTGGTGAAGGCGGTCTTGCCGACCGGGTCGAACTGGAAGGCGCAGGCGGCCGGATCGGCCACCACCTTGACCGGCGCGCTGGCCGTCGCCGCCGCCAGGGCCGGATTGGCGGCCACGGTCAGGGTCTTGAACAGCGGGAAGATGCTGATCGCCGCGATCAGGCAGCCGGCCAGAATCACCGGCTTGCGCCCGATGCGGTCCGACAGCCAGCCGAAGACGATGAAGAAGGGCGTGCCCATCAGCAGCGAGATGGCCACCAGGCTGTTGGTCAGGGCCCCGTCGACCTTCAGCGTCTTCTCCAGGAAGAACAGGGCGTAGAACTGGCCGGTGTACCAGACCACCGCCTGGCCGGCGGTCAGCCCGACCAGGGCCAGGATGACCAGCTTGAGGTTCTTGCCATTGGCGAAGGCCTCGCTGAGCGGTTTCTTGGCCGCCCGCCCCTCGTCGACCATCTTCTGGAACACCGGGCTCTCATTGAGCCGCAGGCGGATCCACAGCGACACGCCCAGGAGCAGGATCGAGGCCAGGAACGGAATCCGCCAGCCCCAGGCGGCGAAGGCGTCCTCGCCGGTCTGGCCGCGCACGCCCAGGATGACGATCAGCGACAGGAACAGGCCAAGCGTCGCCGTGGTCTGGATGAAGCTGGTGTAGAGGCCCCGCTTCCCCGGCGGCGCATGCTCGGCGACATAGGTCGCCGCCCCGCCGTACTCGCCGCCCAGGGCCAGGCCCTGGATCAGGCGCATCAGCACCAGCAGGATCGGCGCCGCCACCCCGATGGTCGCGTAGCCCGGGAGCAGCCCGACCACGAAGGTCGAGCCGCCCATCAACAGCATGGTGACCAGGAAGGTGTTCTTGCGCCCCCACAGGTCGCCGAGCCGCCCGAACACCACGGCGCCGAACGGCCGCACGAAGAAGCCTGCCGCGAAGGCCAGCAGGGCGAAGATGTAGCCGGTGGTCTCGTTGACCCCGCTGAAGAAATGTTTGGAGATGAAACCGGCCAGGGAGCCGTACAGGTAGAAATCGTACCACTCGAAGATGGTCCCGGCCGACGCCCCGCCGATGACCATGGCGTGTCCGCCGCCCGTCCGTTTCCCGCTCATCCCCACTCCCCTGGTTTTTGGTACCGCTACCATAAATCCACTGCCGGATGACAGGGGCCTATTCCAAGGCTAGAACGCCCCTCCTTCAATTCCTACCCAGACAGAAGACCGAGCATGGCCGGCCACTCAAAATTCAAGAACATCATGCACCGCAAGGGCCGCGCCGACGCCGCCCGGTCCAAGCTGTTCTCCAAACTGTCGCGCGAGATCACCGTCGCCGCCAAGTCCGGCATGCCCGACCCGGCGATGAACCCGCGCCTGCGCCTGGCGGTGAACAACGCCAAGGCCGAGAGCCTGCCCAAGGACGTCATCGACCGCGCCATCAAGAAGAGTCAGATGGGCGACGCCGACAGCTATGAGGAAATCCGCTACGAGGGCTTCGGCCCCGGCGGCGTCGGCGTCATCGTCGAGGCCCTGACCGATAATCGCAACCGCGCCGCCGCCAACGTCCGCTCGATCTTCTCCAAGAACGGCGGGGCCCTGGGCGAGACCGGCTCGGTGGCCTTCATGTTCGACCGCATGGGCCAGATCACCTACCCGGCCAAGGCCGGCAGCGAGGACGCGGTCATGGAGGCGGCCATCGAGGCCGGGGCCGAGGACGTCGAGTCCGACGAGGAAAGCCACGTCATCTGGACCGCCTTCGAGGACCTCTCGGCCGTGGTCGACGCCCTGACCGCCCAGCTGGGCGATCCCAAGACCACCGCCATCACCTGGCGCCCCAAGTCGCTGACCCCTGTCGAGGGCGACGCCGTGGCGACGATCATGAAGCTGATCGACACCCTCGATGACGAGGACGACGTCCAGAACGTCTACGCCAACTTCGACATCAGCGACGAGGACCTGGCCAAGCTGGGGTAACAGCCGGGGACATGTTCGATTTGCCCAGCAAATCGTACGTGTCCCCTCTTCTTCGGACCACGCGAAACCGCAAGAGGGGACACGTACGGATTTCTGCGAAATCCGAACATGTCCCCGGAATCACAAAACTATTTCCAACCTCCCCGAACGGGTGAATGATCCGCTCCCGGAGGGGTTTGCGATGGATTTTTTCGACGCTCGGGTCTTTCATCCCGAGTATTTCCTGCCACTGCTGGGGGCCCTGGTCGCCGGCAGCCTGATCGGCGTCGAACGCGGCCATCGCGGCCAGCCGGCGGGGTTCCGCACCCACGCCCTGCTCTGCCTGACCAGCGCCATGCTGATGGTGGCGGCCAACCACCAGTTCGCCTGGGCCGGCGGCAGCACCCCGCATGACGTCATCCGCATCGACCCGGTGCGCATGAGCCACGGCATCCTGACCGGCGTCGGCTTCCTCGGCGGCGGCGTCATCTTTCGCGAGGGCTTCACGGTCCACGGCCTGACCACGGCGGCCTCGATCTGGATCACCTCGGCGCTGGGCATCCTCTACGGCGTCGGTTTCTGGAGCGTCGCCATCGGCGGCACGGTGCTGGCCCTGATCATCCTCAACACCTTTCGGGCCATCGACCGCTGGCTGCCGCAGCAGGCGCTGGCCGAGGTGACCATCCGCTACGCCCGCGACTCGGCCCCCGACACCGCCGAACTGCGCCGCCAGATCCTCGAACTGGGCCTCGACCCGGCCCCCTTCAGCCACCGCCTGATGAAGAAGGGCAGCCTGATCGAGCACGGCGCCACCGTCCGGGCCAAGAGCCGCGAAAAAATGGACGAACTGGCCGCCATGCTGCGCCAGAACCGCAATGTCGTGGAATTCGAGATCGCGCCCAGGAACCACTAGCCGCCGGTGAAGGAAATCCGGGGACACTATATAGATTTCCGGCCGGGCCTCTCGACGCTGCGCCGCCATCAAACGGAAATCTATATAGTGTCCCCGGATTTCCCGCCCCGCTGCCAAAGCGCGTTTGCACTTTCTTCAGACTCGTCGCCAATGTAGGGAAACATATGGCGAACACGATCCGACTCCTCGGGCTCGATCCGGGCCTACGAAAGACCGGCTGGGGCGTCATCGACGTCGATGGCTCGCGGCTGAGCTGGGTCGCGCACGGGGTGATCTCGCCCGACGACAAGGCTCCCTTCTCCGACCGCCTGCTCTGCCTGTTCGAGGGCATCACCGGCGTCATCGAGACCTACGGCCCGCATGAGGCGGCGGTCGAGGAGACCTTCCTCAACACCAACGCCCAGTCGACCCTGAAGCTCGGCCACGCCCGCGCCGCCGCCATGATCGCCCCAGCCAAGGCCGGGCTGCTGGTCGCCGAATACTCGGCCAAGGAGGTCAAGAAGTCGGTGGTCGGCACCGGCGGGGCCGACAAGACCCAGGTCGCCTACATGATCGCCCGGCTTCTCCCGACCGCCGGCGGGGCCACGGCCGACGCCGCCGACGCCCTGGCCGTCGCCATCGCCCATGCCCACGCCCGCAAGGCGAGAGCCATCGGCCAGGTCACCCACCACAGCCTTCGGAAAGCCCTCGCCAGAAAAGACTTGGGGAGGGTCGCATGATCGGCCGCCTGCGCGGCATCGTCGCCGAGATCGGCGAAGACGAGTGCCTGATCGATGTCGGCGGCGTCGGCTATGTCGTCCGCTGCGGGGCGCGCACCCTGAGCCGCCTCCCCCCGGTGGGCGAAGAGACGGTGCTGCACACCGAAAACCCCTGGAGCGAGCAGATCGGCCCGCAGCTCTACGGCTTCCTGGCCCGCGACGAGCGCCGCGCCTTCGTCCTGCTGCGCGCCATCCAGGGCGTCGGCCCCAAGGCGGCCATGGCCGTGCTCGACGTCGCCTCCCCGGCCGAGCTGGCCGGGGCCATCGCCCGCGACGACAAGGCCCTGATCGGCCGCGCCAACGGGGTGGGGCCGAAGCTCGCCCAGCGCATCGTCACCGAGCTGAAGGACAAGCCGATCAGCGACGGCCCGGCCATCTTCGCCCCCAACACCGCCGCCCCCCGGGCCGTGGCGCCTAGCGCCGCGGGTGAAGCGGTCTCGGCCTTAATGGGCCTCGGCGTCGCCGAGCCAATGGCCCGCCGGGTGATTGAACAGGCCTCGCTGCGGCTGGGCGAAGACGCGAACGTGTCGGCCCTCATCAAAGCCGGCCTGCAGGAGTTGGGGCGTTGAGCGCCCCTTACCTCCCTCCCCGAATGGGGAGGGCAGACGCGCGGTTACGCGCGTCGGGTGGGGCAGTCGGCCGCCGGCCGCGCCGAGGACCCACTGAGAAGCCTAACCGGCGGGCGCTAGTGACCCACTGCCCCACCCGGCGCGCAACGCGCGCCTGCCCTCCCCATTCGGGGAGGGAGGTCGCATGACCCGCATCGTTTCCCCCTCCGAAGCCCCCGCCGAGGGCCCCGACAAGGCCATGCGGCCCCAGACCCTGGCCGAGTTCGTCGGCCAGCAGCAGGCCAAGGGCAATCTCAAGGTCTTCATCGACGCCGCCCGGGCCCGCGGCGAGCCGCTCGACCACGTGCTGCTGTTCGGTCCGCCGGGCCTGGGCAAGACCACGCTGGCCCAGATCGTCGCCCGCGAACTGGGGGTCAACTTCCGCGCCACCAGCGGACCCGTCCTGGCCAAGGCCGGCGACCTGGCCGCCATCCTGACCAACCTGGAACCCAACGACGTTCTGTTCATCGACGAGATTCACCGCCTGAGCAGCAACGTCGAGGAAATCCTCTACCCGGCCATGGAGGACCAGGTGCTCGACCTGGTCATCGGCGAAGGCCCCTCGGCCCGCTCGATCCGCATCGACCTGGCCCCCTTCACCCTGGTCGCCGCCACCACCCGCGCCGGCCTGCTGGCCACCCCCCTGCGCGACCGTTTCGGCATCCCCATCCGCCTGGAGTTCTACACCCAGGCCGAGCTGAAACTGGTCATCGACCACGCCTCCCGCCGCATGGGCATCGCCGTCAGCGACGACGGCGCCGCCGAGATCGCCGCCCGCTCCCGCGGCACGCCGCGCGTCGCCGGTCGCCTGCTGCGCCGGGTCCGCGACTTCGCCGCCGCCGACGGGGCCGAGGTCATCGACCAGAAGCACGCCGCCCGGGCCCTGGCCCGCCTCGAGGTCGACGAGCATGGCCTCGACAGCCTCGACCGCCGCTACCTGCGGGCTCTGATCGAGCACTACAACGGCGGCCCGGCCGGGGTCGAAACCCTGGCCTATGCCATCGCCGAGGCCCGCGACGCCGTCGAGGACGTCATCGAGCCCTATCTGATGCAGCAGGGCTTCATCCAGCGCACCCCGCGCGGCCGCGTCGCCTGCGGCAAGGCCTACCTGCATCTGGGCCTCAGCGAACCGCCGACGCCGCCCGGCCTGATCCTCAAGGCGCAGGGGACATTGTTCGAGGAATGATCCGCCTGTTGCGCCCGATCACCATCGGCATCGTGATCGGCACGGTGCTCGGCCTTGCGGTCTCGGGCCTGGTGCTGGGTGGTGTCGTCTGGTTGCTCCTGCGTTCGGAAGCCGAAAATGAGGCGCAGGAGCGCGACTACGGCGGCCAAGCCGCCGCCGCCCTCGTTCAGCGGTTCGGACAGCGGGCCGTCGCCCAGCGCCTCTGGGAAATCGAGATCCATGAGGAACTCAACCACGCCACCTGCGGCCTCCTGGCCCGGCCTGGCAAGGCGCCGCTGCTCTTCGCGCACCGTAAGGGCAAGCCCGGCCATCTGATCGCCGAAGGCGACACCCTGCCGCCGCATGAGCAAGCCGTACTCGCTCAATGCGCCGCCGAGCCGGAAGGCATCCGGACCCGATAAGGCCCCAAAACGGGCCATTCAACCCTCACCTCAGGGAACTTTGGCGCTCCATTTCCGATTGTAGCGGGACCAGGCTGTCTCGAGTTCGTGTCATATCTCCCATCCACCCCGCCCTGATCCCGGAGACGCGTTTGCACTCGCCGTTGGATCAACCGACCTGCATCGACCGCCTGCGGGCCGGCATCGATAGCCCGTGGAAGGTGTTCGGGACCAAGGCCGTCATCGGCGATGTCGGCCCGCTCTACGCCAGCCTGCGCCGCCGGGTGCGCTGGCGCAGCCCGTTCCGCGTCTGCCTGGACGTCAGCCTTCTCCGCCACGGCTCGGCCACCACCCTGATCTGCCGCCGGGGCCTGCATCCCCTGGCCGCCCTGCTGGCCGGCGGCTGGTTCGGGCTGCTGGTCGCCATCGTCGGCATCTTCAGCGTCTTCGCCGTGGCCGGCGGCCTGCTGGAGCGGTGGTGGCCGCTGCTGATCCTGCCGCCGCTGCTGCTCAGCGGCGTGGTGCTGGCCTTTCTGCTGGGCCGCGGCGACCCGGCGCGAGACCATGCCTTCCTCATCGAGCGCCTCGCCCTTATGACGGAGGCGACACCAGCCTGAAGAGCCCCGATGAGCGACCTCCCCGAACCCACCGCCGGCCTGTTCGCCGGCCGCGAGCACCGCCTGCCCGTGCGGGTCTATTACGAGGACACCGACTTCACCGGCGTCGTCTACCACGCCAACTACAGCCGCTATTTCGAGCGCGGCCGCAGCGACTTCCTGCGCATGGCCGGGGTGTCGCACAGCGACCTGCTCGACGGCGAAACCCCCATCGCCTTCGTCGTCACCCGCATGGAGATCGACTTCAAGCGCCCTGCCCGCATCGACGACGCCCTGGTGGTCCGCACCACCTACGACGCCGTCAAAGGCCCCCGCCTGTTCATCAGTCAGACCATCACCCGCGGCGACGACCTGATCGCCCAGGCCGCCGTTCACGCCGCCTGCATCCGTCTCGACGGCCGCCCCTCCAAGCCGCCGCCGGGGATGGCCGACAAGCTGAGGCCCTGGTTCGCACCTGAATAAGTCTAGACATATTCATTTTCGAGGATTCTGCGGCGGAAACCGGCGCGCGCCGGTTTTCGCCCGGCTGTAGCCTTGCGCGACCTCCAGGCGACCCACGGACGGCAACAGCCGGCCAACAGGCCGACCTACGCCCGAGGCCACATTCGACGCGCCCCGATCAACCCCGAAAAGACAGGTTTTTCAACGACCTGGGCGCAATCGGTCGCTGACCCGCGACGCGGGCGGTATAATGTGGGTCCGCTTCGATAGCGGCCGCCCGCGCCACCGGCCTGAACAGGGCGGATTTTGCACGCAACCGACGAGCCCGCGTGCATTCCGGTCACAGCTGGTTAACCACTAGGGCACATGTCTTTTCGACGCCTTATTGTCACCAAAGCCGCGCAGATGATGCGGGTAAGACGACACTGACCTCGGGGGAGCCCTGAACGCATGGAACCGCACGCCGTCACGGCCGACAGCTTCTCCTTCATCGCCCTGTTCCTCAAGGCCGACTGGGTCATCAAGGGCGTCATGGTCGGCCTGGCCGTCGCCTCCCTGGTCAGCTGGGCGGTGATCATCGACAAGTTCGTCCGTTTCGGCGGCCTCAACCGCCAGGCCAACGCCTTCGAGGACAAGGTCGGCTCGGGCCGGCCGCTGGAGGAGATCGCTCAGGAGGCCGGCAATTCCAAACACCCCCTGCCGCGTCTGCTGAACGCCGCCCTGCGTGAATGGCGCGACACCCGCGCCAAAGGGGCCATCGGCGACACCCAGACGGCGCTCCTGATCCAGCGCATCGACAGGGTGCTCGACAGCAACATCGCCCGCGAGAGCCAGAAGGCCGAAGAGGGCCTGGGCACCCTGGCCATCGTCGCCACCGCCAGCCCCTTCATCGGCCTGTTCGGCACGGTCTGGGGCATCATGAACGCCTTCAAGAACATCGCCCTGGAGCAGAACACCTCGCTGCCGGTGGTTGCCCCGGCCATCGCGGAAGCCTTGTTCGCCACGGCCCTGGGCCTGATCGCGGCAATTCCCGCCTACATCGCCTACAACAAGTTCTCGACCGACGCCGGCAAGTTCGCCGCCCGTCTGGAAGGCTTCGCGGACGACCTGTCGACCGCCATCCAGCGCCGCCTGGCCGAGAAGGTCTAGGCGATGGCGCTATCGTCCAACGACGCCTTCGGGGCGGGCGGTGGCCGGCGTCGCCGGCGGGGCCGCGGCCGGCGCGGCGCGCTGTCGGAGATCAACGTCACCCCCCTGGTCGACGTCATGCTGGTGCTGCTGATCATTTTCATGATCTCCGCCCCGCTCCTGACCAGCGGCGTCTCGATCGAGCTGCCCAAGACCGAGGCCGGCTCGCTGCAGGACCAGTCCGAGCCCCTGACCCTGACGGTCAAGCGGGACGGCAAGCTTTTCGTCGGCGAGGAGGAGGTGCCGTTCGGCGCCCTCAAGGCGCGGCTGGCGGCCCTGTCGAACGAGAACTTCGAACGGCCGGTCTATGTCCGGGCCGATGGCCTGGCCTCCTACGAGGTGGTCGCCCAGGTGATGGCGGCCCTGAGCACCGGCGGCTTCAGCAAGATCAACCTGATCACCGACACCGGCGGCCCGACCAGCGGTCCCAAGCCGGAAGCGGCGGCCGAATGATACCTGGACGCGCCTGATTCATGGCCCGCGAGCGCCGACAGCTTGCGCCGGCCCTGATCGCCTCGGTGGTCGTCCACCTGGGCGTGGCCGCGCTCGCCCTGTTCGCCTGGCCCCATCAGTCCAAGCCGATCAACTTCGGCGCCGTGCCGGTGACCATCGTCACCGACGGCCCGGCCGAGCTGCGCAAGAGCCAGCAGGGCCCCGAGGAACTGGACGCCCTGACCGAAGAGCCGATCCCCGAACTGCCGCCCGAGCCGGTCGCACCGCCGGCCCCCGAACCCATTCCGACACCGGCCCCCGTGCCCGCCAAGGCCCAGGAGAAGGCCAAGCCGACGCCGTCTCCCACCCCCAAGAAACAGGCCAACCTCGATTTCGACGACCTGCAGAAGCGGCTGGAAAAGGCCGGCGGCGGCCAGCCCAAGGGCGGCGGCCAGAAGGGCCCGCCCCGGCCCTCCACCTCGCCCAAGCCGCAGCCCAAGGGCGCCGTCGGCGGCGGACCGAGCGGCGAGTGGCTGCAGGGCCTGCTGGCCGACCTCTACAAATACTGGCGGCCCAACTGCTTCGTCGAAGGCGGCCGCTCGGTGAAGGTGTCGGTCAAGGTCGTGCTGTCACAATCGGGCCGCGTCATGGGCGAGCCGCAGATCGTCCGCAGCTCCGGCGCCGATCCCCAGCTGGTCAGCGCCGGCGAGACCCGCGCCGTCCTGGCCATCAACCGCGCCCAGCCATTCAAGAACATGCCGCCCGAACTCTCCGGCGACAGCCTGACCCTCAACTTCGACGCCCAGAAGGCGTGTGCCCTATGAGCCTCCGCCTCATTCCCGTCCCCGACGCCCCGCAGGGTGTTCCGTCCCGCGCCACGAGGAGCCAGTCATGACTCTCCGCCACCTGCTCTTCGCCCTCTGCGCCCTCGTCATGGGGACCGCCGCCCTGCCCGGCGTCGCCGCCGCCCAGATCGAGGTCGACGTCAACCAGGGCAACATCCAGCCGGTGCCGATCGCCATCCCCGCCTTCAGCGGCGGCCGGGGCGGCGACATCGCCCAGGTGATCAGCGCCAATCTGGAGCAGTCAGGCCTGTTCGCGCCCGTCGAGGCCGCCGCCTTCCCCGAGCGCAACCTCGACATCGCCATCCAGCCCAACTTCGAGGCCTGGAAGACCATCGACACCCAGGTGCTGGTCAACGGCCAGGTGACCACCGAGGGCGACGGCCGCCTGCGGGTCGACTTCCGCCTCTGGGACATCGGGTCCGGGACCCAGCTGCTCGGCCTGCAGTTCACCTCGACGCCGGAGAACTGGCGCCGGGTGGCCCACAAGATCAGCGACCAGATCTACCAGCGCCTGACCGGCGAGAGCGGCTATTTCGACACCCGCGTCGTCTTCATCGCCGAGAGCGGCCCGCGCGGAAAGCGCGTCAAACGCCTGTCGATCATGGACCAGGACGGGGCCAACAACAGCTACCTGACCGACGGCAGCTACATCGTCATGACCCCGCGCTTCTCGGCCAACAGCCAGGAGATCACCTACATGGCCCTGCGGCCGACCGGGTCGTCGATTTACCTGTTCAACATCTCGACCGGCCGCCAGGAGACGCTGGGCCGCTTCGCCGGCATGGTCTTCGCGCCGCGCTTTTCGCCCAGCGGCGACCGGGTGGTGTTCAGCGTCGAGAAGAATGGGAACAGCGACCTCTACCTGATGGACCTGCGCAGCCGGTCCCAGACGCGGCTGACCAGCGACCCGGCCATCGATACCTCCGGCAGCTTCTCGCCCAACGGCGGCCAGATCGTCTTCAACTCCGACCGCGGTGGCTCACCCCAGCTCTATGTCATGAACTCGGACGGCTCAGGCGTGCGCCGCATCTCCCGGGGCGGTGGCCGCTACACCACCCCGGTCTGGAGCCCCAAGGGCGACTTCATCGCCTTCACCAAACAGGCCGGCGGCGTCTTCCACATCGGGGTGATGAAGCCGGACGGCTCGGACGAGCGCATCCTGACCACCAGCTATCTCGACGAGGGTCCGACCTGGGCCCCCAACGGCCGCGTCCTGATGTTCTTCCGCGAGGGCCGG
Source organism: Caulobacter sp. GW821-FHT11A05 (assembly GCF_058809015.1). NCBI lineage: Bacteria > Pseudomonadati > Pseudomonadota > Alphaproteobacteria > Caulobacterales > Caulobacteraceae > Caulobacter > Caulobacter sp. GW821-FHT11A05. The sequence continues at coordinate 80,253 of NZ_JBXASF010000016.1, forward strand.
GGCGGCGAGCCGCGGCTGTGGAACGTCGACATCACCGGACGCATTCTACGTCCGGCCCCTTATCGCGGTTCGGGGTCCGACCCGGCGTGGTCGCCTCTGTTGGACTAATCAGGACTAGAGTGTTCAACCGCCAAATGAATTGTGGTCCAGACGTCGCAATCCCACGGCATTGTGTGCCTGGCCTCAAGTTTTAAGTCGCACGCGTTCAAGGATCGGCGCCACTATCGGCCCGACACAACTGCCGAAGGAGGAAGCCGATGCGCTTCAACGCCAAAAGCGTCCTGAGACTGGCGCTCGTCGCCGTAGCCGCCGCCTCTCTGGCCGCCTGCGCCACGAAGCCAAAGCCCAATCCCAACGCCGGCGATCCGCCGCGCGGGACTCCGGAAACGCCCTATACGCCGCCGAAGGGCCCCGGTCCGGTGGACACCCGGCCGATCCCTGGCTCCAGCCAGGACTTCATCATCAACGTCGGCGACTTCGTCTACTTCGACCTCGACAGCTACGACATCCGCGGCGACGCCATGCCGGTGCTCGACGCCCAGGCCGCCTGGCTGCGCCGCTATCCGAACGTCTCGATCCGCATCGAGGGCAACTGCGACGAACGCGGCACCCGCGAGTACAACCTCGCCCTCGGCAGCCGCCGCTCCAACGCCGTCAAGGACTACCTGGTCTCGCGCGGCGTCTCGCCCAGCCGGATCATGACCCTGTCGAACGGCAAGGAACGGCCGATCAACCCCGGTACGGACGAAGAGTCCTACCAACAGAACCGCAACGGCCAGACGATCATCACCAGCGGCGCGCTGTAAGCGCCCTGGCCAGGTAACAGCGGAAAGGGGGTCGCCCACGCGGCCCCCTTTTTCGTATCCTCGCCGCAATATTGACGCCGGACACAGGACCTACTTCCCGCCATGAAGCCGACGCTCCCCCCTTCTCGTTGGGCCACCTCCCTCAAGGCCGCCCCCTTCGTGGCGGTGCTGATCGCCGTTTCGGTCCACTTCGCCGCCGTGGCGCAGACGCCGATGCCCGACCCGCTGGACGACCGTTCGGTCCGCCGCCTCGACAAGATGGAGAAGGTGGTCCGCGAGCTGCGCGCCATCGTCTTCCAGGGCCGCGACAGCGGCCAGCCGGTGGTGGTGCAGGACGCCGAGACCGGGGCCATGCTCGCCACCCTGACCGACCGCGTCGGCGACCTGGAACAGACCCTGACCCGCAACAACGCCGGCAATGAGGAACTGGGCCTGGAGCTGGACCGCACCAAGCAGGCGCTGGCTGCGTCCGAGGCCAACAACAAGCTGCTCAGCGACCGTCTGGCCAGCCTGGAGACCCGCCTGGCCGCCCTGGAAGCCGCCGCCGCCGCCTCGCCGACCGAGGAACAGGCCGCCGTCGCCGACACGCCGATCGATCCCGACGAACTGTTCGCGCTCGGCCGCAAGCAGATGAGCGAAGGCGACTACGCCAACGCCGAGAGCAGCTTCGACCGCTATGTCGACGAGTTCGGCGATACGCCCAAGGCCCCGGAAGCCCGCTACTGGCTGGGCAAGACCCTGACCGCCCGCGGCGACAACGCCCAGGCCGCCAGCGCCTACCTCGGCGCCGTGCGCGGCTGGCCCAAGACCAGCTGGGCCCCCGACGCGGTGGTCGAGCTGGCCCGCAGCCTGGTGGCCCAGAAGCTGCCGGCCGACGCCTGCCAGGCGCTGGGCGAACTGCCGCGCCGCTATCCCAACGCCGCCGCCGGGGTGACCACCCGGGCCCAGGCGGTGCGCGCGCAGGCCAAGTGCGCGGGCTGACCGCCCAGGTCCGCGACCTCCTCGCCGAGCGGGTCGCCGCCGTTCTGGACGACCGGCTTGAGCGCCACAGGGACACCCCGCTGGCCGTGGCGCTGTCCGGCGGCTCCGACTCCCTGGCGCTGCTGCATCTGGTCAGCGACTGGGCGCGGTTGAACGGCCGCGTTGTCATCGCCCTGACCGTCGACCATGGTCTGCAGGCGGCCAGCGCCGCCTGGGCAAGGCGCTGCGCCGTCCTGGCCGCCGAGCTCGGCCACGCCCACCGCACCCTTGTCTGGACCGGCGCCAAGCCGGCGACCGGCCTGCCCGCCGCCGCCCGCGCCGCCCGCCACGCCCTGCTGGCATCCGCCGCCCGCGAGGCCGGGGCGACCGTCCTGCTGATGGGCCATACCGCCAGCGACCTTGGCGAAAGCGCCGCCATGCGGGCGGCGGGCTCGACCGTGCCGGACGCGCGGGAATGGAGTCCGTCCCCGGCCTGGCCGGAGGGGCGGGGGGTGTTCGTGCTGCGGCCGTTGCTCGGGCTGGAACGGGAAGACCTGCAGGACTGGCTGGCGGCGCGTGGCGCCAGCTGGATCGACGACCCGGCCAACCTGGACATGCGCTACGCAAGGGCCAGGGCCAGGCGCCCAGTGAGTTCGCCTCTGGTCTCCCTTCTCCCCCCGCGGGAGAAGGTGGCGGCGAAGCCGACGGATGAGGGGGCTCACCGGCCTCCACGACAGCCTGTCGCCACCGCCTCCTCGCAGCTGGCGGCCGAGCGAGCCGGAATGATCACCCTGCCTCGCGCTGCACCTGCCAAGGTGCTGTCCGCCGCCTGCCTCTGCGCCGCCGGAACCAGCACCCCGCCGCGTACAGAACAGCTCACCACCCTCATCGCCCGTCTGGCTCATGAGGATGTGATCGCCACCCTGGCCGGCGCCCGCATCGAAGCCGCCGGCGACCAGATCACCGTCTCCCGGGAGACCGGCGAATTGTCGCGCCGCCCCTTGCCACCCCTGGCCCTGTGCCAAAACGAACCCGCCGTGTTCGACGGCCGTTTCGAACTGACCGCCAGCGCGCCGGGCCTTACCGTACAACCACTTTGGGGACATGCGGCGAAACTGCCCAAGGCCGAGAAAACCGCCCTGAAAACCCTGCCGGCGGCCGCGCGCGGAGCCCTGCCGCTGATCACTGACGGCGCTGGGCTCTGGACTTGCCCGATCCTTGCAGCTAGCCCCTCTGTCCGTATCCGGTCGCTGGTCCAGGCCCGTTTCGAAGCGGCGCTGGGCCTGATCACAAAGGAAGCGGATGCGCATCCGGTCGCAGATCATGGCGAACCCGGGGGCGGCGTCCTACATTGATGTGTTGCAACCCTTTTTGCGGACCTGAGTAGACAGCATGAATTTGCGGAATTTCGCGGTCTGGGGCGTCATCGTCGTCGTGATGATCGGCATCTACAGCGTGCTGAGCGGCCAGTCGGTGCGTGGCCCGGCCGGCGCCAAGCCTGGTGGCGACATCACCTATTCGACCATGCTCGACAAGATCGACTCCGGCGAGATCCGCAAGGTCGACTTCGCCGGCAGCCGCGCCAAGCTGACCACGGCCGACGGCAAGGTCACCTATTCGACCGCCCCGCCCAGCGAAGACCTGCTCAAGCGCATGGAAGACAAGGGCATCGACGTCAACTTCCAGCGCGCCGAGAAGTTCAGCATCTGGAGCGTGCTCTCCAGCGCCCTGCCGATCCTGCTGCTGATCGGCGTGTGGATCTTCTTCATGCGCCAGATGCAGGGCGGCGCCCGCGGCGCCATGGGCTTCGGCAAGTCCAAGGCCCGGCTGCTGACCGAGAACAAGAACCGCATTACCTTTGACGATGTGGCCGGCGTCGACGAGGCCAAGGAAGAGCTGCAGGAGATCGTCGATTTCCTGAAGGACCCGGCCAAGTTCCAGCGTCTGGGCGGCAAGATCCCCAAGGGCGCCCTGCTGGTCGGCCCTCCCGGCACCGGTAAGACGCTGATCGCCCGCGCCGTCGCGGGTGAGGCGGGCGTGCCCTTCTTCACCATCTCGGGCTCCGACTTCGTGGAGATGTTCGTCGGCGTCGGCGCCAGCCGCGTGCGCGACATGTTCGAGCAGGCCAAGAAGAACGCCCCCTGCATCATTTTCATCGACGAAATCGACGCCGTCGGCCGCCATCGCGGCGCCGGCCTGGGCGGCGGCAACGACGAGCGCGAGCAGACCCTCAACCAGCTGCTGGTCGAGATGGACGGCTTCGAGGCCAACGAAGGCATCATCCTGATCGCCGCCACCAACCGCCCCGACGTGCTGGACCCCGCCCTGCTGCGTCCGGGCCGCTTCGACCGCCAGGTCGTGGTGCCCAACCCCGACGTCGGCGGCCGCGAGAAGATCCTCCGCGTCCACATGCGCAACGTGCCGCTGTCGGCCGATGTCGACGTCAAGGTCCTGGCCCGCGGCACCCCCGGCTTCTCGGGCGCGGACCTGGCCAATCTGGTCAACGAGGCCGCCCTGGCCGCCGCCCGCAAGAACCGCCGCATGGTCACCATGCACGACTTCGAGCACGCCAAGGACAAGGTCATGATGGGCGCCGAGCGCCGGTCGATGGCCATGAACGAGGAAGAAAAGCGCCTGACCGCCTACCACGAGGGCGGCCACGCCATCGTGGCGATGAACGTCCCCAGCGCCGACCCGGTGCACAAGGCCACCATCGTGCCGCGCGGCCGGGCCCTGGGCATGGTCATGCAGCTGCCCGAGGGCGACCGCTACTCGATGAAGTACGTCCAGATGACCTCGCGCCTCGCGATCATGATGGCCGGCCGCGTCGCCGAGGAGCAGATCTTCGGCAAGGAGAACATCACCTCCGGCGCCAGCAGCGACATCAAGGCGGCGACCAACCTGGCCCGCGCCATGGTCACCCAATGGGGCTATTCCGAAGAACTGGGCACGGTCGCCTATGGCGATAACCAGGAAGAGGTGTTCCTCGGCCATTCCGTGGCCCGGACCCAGAACGTCTCTGAGGAAACGGCCCGCAAGATCGACGCCGAGGTCAAGCGCCTGGTGCAGGAAGGCCTCGACGAGGCCCGCCGCATCCTGACCGAGAAGGCCGGCGACCTGGAGATCCTGGCCCAGGGCCTCCTGGAATACGAAACCCTCAGCGGCGACGAGATCTCGGCCCTGCTGCAGGGCGTCAAGCCCAAGCGCGACGACACCGAGCAGCGCCGCCCCGGCGGTCCCTCGGTTTCGGTGCCGCTGTCGCCAAGGCCGGGAACGGCCACGGCGTGATGCCCCTCGACCTCCCTCCCCTTTATGGGGAGGGACAGACGGCGCAGCCGTCAGGGTGGGGTACTCACGTGACAAAGCGCGCTGCATCCGACTTCCCCACCCGTCACGCTGCGCGTGACACCCTCCCCATAAAGGGGAGGGAGGCGCGATGACGGTTCGCCCGCGCGTCATGGGCCCCAAGGTCTGGGGTATCGTCAACGTCACGCCGGACAGCTTCTCCGATGGCGGCCGGCATGACAGCGCCGAGGCCGCCATCGCCCACGGCCTGAAACTGGTCGCCGACGGCGCCGACCTCCTCGACATCGGCGGCGAGTCCACGCGGCCCGGCGCGGCGGCGGTCAGCGAGGACGCGGAGATCGCCCGCGTCCTGCCGGTCATCCAAGGCCTGCGCGCCCGCACCGCCACCCCCCTCTCGATCGACACCATGAAGCCGGCCGTCGCCCGCGCCGCCATGGTGGCCGGGGCTTCGATCTGGAACGACGTCGCCGCCCTCGCCGCCCCCGGCGCGCTTGCAGCCGCCGCCGAGCTCGGCTGTACGGTGGTGCTGATGCACATGAAGGGCGAGCCGCGCACCATGCAGGACGATCCCCGCTACGACGACGTCGTCGGCGAGGTCGAGGCCTTCCTGCTGGCCCGCGCCGAGGCGGCCATCGCCGCCGGCGTGGCCCGGACCAACATCTGGCTCGATCCCGGCATCGGCTTTGGCAAGACGGTCGCCCACAACCTCGCCCTGCTGGCCGCCCTGCCCCGTCTGGCCGCCTCCGGCTATCCCATCCTGCTGGGGGCCAGCCGCAAGCGGTTCATCGCCGCGCTCGATCCCCTGAGCAAGGACGCCGGCGACCGGCTGGGCGGCTCGCTGGCGGCGGCGCTGGCCGGCGCGGCGGCGGGCGTGGCCGCGTTGCGCGTCCACGACGTGCGCGAGACGGTGCAGGCGCTGGCCGTTCAGGCGGCCATTCTAGACTCACCTTAGGCACTGGACCGGCCCACCCTGTGGCGGCACTCTGATCGTCAGGGAGGAACGCCGAATGGCGACCGCGCGATATCTGGTCCGCGACGTGGCCGAAGCCGTCGGCTTCTACACCGACGCGCTCGGCTTCGAGGTGCGCCAGCGGTTTGGCCCGGCCATGGCCATCGTCGTGCGCGGTGATCAGGACCTGTGGCTGGCGGGACCGTCATCCTCGGCCGGCAAGGCCCTCGAGAGCGGCGCCCAGCCGGCGCCTGGCGGCTGGAACCGGATCGTGCTGGTGGTCGAGGACCTGGCCGGGCTGGTGGCCAGGATGACCGCCGCCGGGGTTGTGTTCCGGGGCCCTATCGTCAGCGGTCCGGGGGGATCGCAGGCTTTGTGTGAGGATCCGTCCGGCAACGCGATCGAGTTGTTCCAGCCGGGCAAGGGGGACTGATGGCCGACTTCACCGCCAGCGATGGCGTTGCGATATCTTACGACGACGCGGGGGCGCCCGGCGGCAAGCCCGTCCTGCTGGTCCACGGCTTCGCTTCCAACCGCGACGAGGGCTGGAAGCGCACCGGCTGGTACGACGCCTTCGAACGGCGGGGCCAGCGGGTCATCGCGCCAGACATGCGCGGCCATGGGCGCAGCGGCAAGCCGCACGACCCAGCCGCTTACGCGCCCGCCCGGCGCCTCGCCGATCTGACCGAGCTGCTGGACCACCTCGGGATCGGCCAGGCCGATGTCGTCGGCTATTCGATGGGCGCGCGGCTGGCCCTGTCGCTGGCGATCAGCGCGCCGGAGCGGGTCGGCCACCTGGTGGTCGGCGGCATCGGCGAGCGGCTGTTCACCCCCTCGCCGCGCGATGACGCCATGGGCCAGGCGATGGAGGCCGACGACCCGGCGGCCATTGCCGAGCCGATGCTGCAGAGCTTTCGCCACTTCGCCGACGAACAGGGCGAGGACCGATTGGCCCTGGCCGCCGCATCACGGGCCGAAGGCCTGGTCCTGACCACCGACGAGCTGTTCCTCATCAGGGCCCCGACCCTGGTCGTCGCCGGAGCCCGCGACGAACTGGCCGGCGACCCGCAGGGCCTGGCCGACCACATCCGCGGCGCCAAGGCCGTCACCCTGCAGGGCTGCGACCACTTCAACGCCATCCCCCACGCCATGCTGAAGGCGACGGTGTTCGACTTCCTGGATGGCTACCTGGACGATCCGTTCGGCTAACGCCCCAGCAGATACTCCCCGCCCTTCTCCAGCCCGCGCTTCCAGGCCGGGCGGGCGTGGATGCGGTCGATCCAGGCGGCCATGTTGGGATAGCTGGGCAGCTTGCCCATGGCCTTGGCGACCTCGGGGACGAAGCTCATCTGGGCGTCGGCGCCGGTCGGCTCGGACCCCAGCAGCCAGTCGCGGCCGTCCAGGCTCTGTTCGACATAGCCCAGGTGGTTGGCGATCTCGCTCTCGATGCGGGGACTGAGCGGCGCGGCGGCCTCGCCCAGGCGGCCGACATACATGTTGAGCATCAGCGGCAGCATGGCGCTGCCCTCGGCGTAGTGCAGCCACTGCTGGTAGTGGTCATAGGCCGGCGTCGAGGGATCGGGGGCCATGCGGCCGCCGGCGTGGCGGCGGACGATGTAGTCGATGATGGCGCCGCTCTCGATGACCGTCATGTCGCCGTCGGTGAGCACCGGGCTCTTGCCGAGCGGATGCACCGCCTTCAGCTCCGGCGGGGCCAGGCGGGTGGTCGTGTCGCGGCTGTAGAACTTGATCTCGTAGGGCAGGCCCAGCTCCTCCAGCAGCCAGAGGATGCGCTGCGAGCGGCTTTCGTTGAGGTGATGGACGGTGATCATGGGGCCTCCCTGGCGTTTTCACGAGGTTAGCCGCTGCTCGCCCTCAGCGGTAAAATAATGCGCCGGGCCGTCGTGTTGTGTGCGCATGCGAAAGATTTATAGTGCGCCGCACAAGAATTCTGGGGAGATCGTCCATGTCCGCCGCCGCGACCGCCGCCGAAGCCAGCCTGGTCATCGAGGGCCTCACCGGACTTCTCCGCGCGGCCGCCGCCGAGGCCCAGGTCTTCGTGGCCGAGGCCAAGGGATCGGTGAAGGCCAAGATCACCGTCGCCGGCAAGATCGACCGCAAGCTGGCCGACGCCGAGCAGCACGCCGTGCACGGCTTCGGCTGGTACGCCGCCTATGCCGAACTGCTGACCCAGGTGGCCGGCTGGGCCGGCGAACTGGAGGCGGCCGGCCGGTTCGGCGAGACCGAGGCCCTGCTGGCCCAGTTGCTGTTCGCCGAATACGCCAACCAGCTGATCGGCGGCATCCCGATGAACCAGGGCGAGATGATCCGCCCCTGGGACCTGACGGCCAGCCAGCAGACCGTCCAGAAGCTGTTCACCCCGGCCCTGTCCCGCTGCATCAACGAGGCCGGCGGCCAGGCGGTGAAGAGCCGGGTGGCTCAGCTGGTGGCCCAGGCGCGCGGCAAGGCGACGGTCGAGGACACGGGCCTGGACGAAACCTTCGAGATGATCCGCGACCAGTTCCACGGCTTCGCTGAGGAGAAGGTCATCCCCTTTGCCCACCAGTGGCACCTGAACGACGAGCTGATCCCGCTGGAACTGGTCACCGAACTGGGCGACCTGGGCGTCTTCGGCCTGACCATTCCGGAGGAATACGGCGGTTCGGGCATGGGCAAGACGGCCATGTGCGTCGTCTCCGAGGAGCTTAGCCGCGCCTGGATCGGCGTCGGCTCCCTGGCCACCCGCTCGGAGATCGCCGCCGAGCTGATCCTGACCGGCGGCACCGATGACCAGAAGGCCGAGTGGCTGCCGAAGATCGCCAGCGCCGAGATCCTGCCCACGGCCGTCTTTACCGAGCCGAATACGGGGTCTGACCTGGGCTCCCTGCGCACCCGGGCGGTGCTGCAAGGCGACCAGTATGTGGTGACGGGCAACAAGACCTGGATCACCCACGCGGCCCGCGCCGACGTCATGACCCTGCTCGTCCGCACCGATCCGGACACCACCGACTATCGCGGCCTCTCGATGCTGCTGGCCCCGAAACTGCGCGGCGACGACAGCGGTCCCTTCCCGACGCCGGGCATGAGCGGCGGCGAGATTGGGGTCATCGGCTACCGCGGCATGAAGGAATACGAGATCGGCTTCGACGGCTTTGCCGTGCCGGCCGCCAACCTGCTGGGCGGCGCGCCTGGCCAGGGCTTCAAGCAGCTGATGGCCACCTTCGAGAGCGCCCGCATCCAGACCGCCGCCCGCGCCGTCGGAGTGGCGCAGCGGGGGCTGGAGCTGGGGCTGAACTACGCCCTCGACCGCAAGCAGTTCGGCGGCCCGATCTTCAGCTTCCCGCGCGTCGCCAACAAGCTGGCGATGATGGCGGCCGAGTTGATGGGCGTGCGCCAGCTGACCTACTACGCCGCCCGCCAGAAGGACGAGGGCAAGCGCTGCGACCTGGAGGCCGGCATGGCCAAGCTGATCGCCGCCCGCGTCGCCTGGGCCGCCGCCGACAACGCCCTGCAGATCCACGGCGGCAACGGCTTTGCGATGGAATACGAGGTCAGCCGGGTGCTGGCCGACGCGCGGATTCTCAACATCTTCGAGGGGGCCGGCGAGATCCAGGCCCAGGTGATTGCGCGGCGGTTGTTGGAGGACGGGAACTAGGTCCCTCAAACCCTTCCCCTCCCGCTACCGTCATCCTGGGCCTCGTGCCCAGGATCCCGCTGTCCACCCGCACTCACGGTGGAGTGGAGGCGCGGCCGCGCCTCCAAAGCATGGGTTTGCCGCAGCTGAACACGGGATCCTAGGGACAAGCCCTAGGATGACGGTAGCAAGGGGAAATGGAGCGGGAGCCTGCGCTTAGGCCGCCCCCACGGTCCCGACCCGGGGTCTGGCGCCGGCCATGATCAGCGCGATCTGCCGGTCCATGCGGGCGGTCAGGGCCACCGCGTCGGCGCCCAGCTGGGCGGCCAGGCTGTAGTTCCAGGCGTAGGCGGCGATCAGCAGCTGCAGGATCAGGTCGAGGTCCATCTCGGGGTCGACGTCGCCTCTGGCGATGCCCTCCGTCAGGGTCTCGCGCAGCATGGCCTGGAAGCCGGCGTTGCGGCCGAAGGGGACGGTGGTCTCCTCCAGAGAGGGATTATAGCTGGCGGCGATATGGGCCAGGAACAGCTTCACCCGCCGGCATTCGAAGTCATAGTGGATGGCGAAGATCGAGCACAGCCGGTCGGTGGTCGAGCCGCGCAGATAGGGCAGAACCCGGGTCAGCTCATCCTGCAGGGGCGCGACACGGTCGGCCATCACCTGGCTGAGGACGTCGGCCTTGGAACTGAAGGTGGTGAACACACTGCCGACGGAAACGCCGGCGCGATCCGCGATGGCGCGGATCGTCGTCTCGTCATAGCCGATCTCGTGAAAGAGATCGCGGGCCGCGCACAGCACCTTCTCGCGCGTGGCGGCCTTCTGTGTGTCCCTTACCCCCAATCGAACTCCCCCGGGGTTGGATATGAAGAGACGCTCCGAGTCCCGCCGGAGCGTCTCCTTGTAACTTCGTCCTACGTACGCGCCCCGGCCAGGATCAGATTGATCTGGTCGGAAAGACGCGACGTCAGGTCATCCGCCGTCCAACCGTCGAAAACAGCGCGACGGTAGCCGGCAAGGTAAACGTCCCACAAGACGCCGGCGATCAACCGCAGGTCGGCGCGCTGCGACAGTTCGCCGCGCTCGACGCCGCGGCGCAGCGTGTCGCTGACCATGGTCATCACGGGCTTGAGGCTTTCACGGTTGCGCTTCTCGCCGGCTTCCGTGCGGGTCCAGGAGGCGGCGATGCCGGCCTGGAGCAGCGGCAGCTGGCTCATGTGGAAGCGGTAGGCGACGCTGAACAGGTCGGTGAGCGACTGCTCGACCGTGGCGCCCGAGTTCGCCGCGTCCTGCATGGCTTCGCCGAGCAGGGCGTAGTCCTGGGCCAGGATCTCGTCGAACAGCTCGCTCTTGTCGGCGAAGCTGGCGAAGACGGCGCCGGTGGACATGCCGGCCGCCTTGGCGATGTCACGGATGGTGGCGCCTTCGTAGCCACGTTCGGTGAACAGCTGGCGGGCCGCGGCCAGAACCTTCTCACGGGTGCGCTGCTTGGCGAGCGCCCGGCGGGTCGGTTTGGCGGGACGCACGGCCGGGGAGGCGATCACGCGCATCGGGATATGGTTCATTGAATGGACTCCAGACGGGACAGGGCGCTGACGGCGCGCTGCTCAAACTCAACGCAGTACTCATCGACTACGTTCTGCAAAATTTCGGAATAACGACGGGCCAGCTCACGGCCGTCCTGCGCGGCGTCGCGCAGATCGGCGATCAGCTGACGGACTTCCGCCAACGCCTCACTCATATCTTCTGCCGGCGGTTGCTCCGCCGGCGCAGGCATGGCTGCCATAGTGCGCCTCTCATGCCTTCCCGCTGTTTCGTGAGCTGAACCGATCCGCGGTAAGGGGTCGATCATGTTCAGCGAACCGGTGTCAACGACCCGGGGGCGGGCGTTTAACGGCTCAATATGACGAGATCAAGTCACAAAGTTACGCGGCGAAACGCACCCATGTCCGCAATGTAAGCGCTAACACGGCCCATAATGGGTCGGATATGCGACATATGACCTCATCGAACATGGTCACTGAACATATGGCGCCGAAATCGGAATCCACAACCGCCGTTTCAGTTCGTCTAGCGATTCTGATTCCGGCCTTCGGTGGAAGCCTTTAAGAGAGGCGCCGTGCGCGACATTTTCGACCTTCTCATCCCCGCCGGCCTGATCACGGTCACCGTCGTCCTGGCGATGGGGCTGTATGCCCTGTTCCGCGGCGGCGATTTTGGCCGTTCCTGGTCCAACAAGATGATGCGGCTGCGGGTGCTGACCCAGTTCTGCGTCATCCTGATCCTGGTGGCCGCGATCTGGTGGCGGGGGACCCACTAGGATGGTCACCCTCAATAGAATCTACACCCGCACGGGCGACGCCGGGACCACCCGCCTGGCCAGCGGCGAGCCGGTCAGCAAGACCCATCCCCGGGTGGCCGCCTATGGCGCCGTCGACGAGACCAACGCCTGCCTGGGCCTGGTCCGCCTGCACACCGGCGGCGACGCCGTGCTCGACGCCATCCTGATGCGGGCCCAGAACGACCTCTTCGACCTCGGGGCCGACCTGGCGACGCCCGATCGCGGCCAGAAGCTGGAATGGGAGCCACTGCGCATCCTGGCCAGCCAGGTCGAGCGGCTGGAGCGGGAGATCGACCTCCTGAACGGCGAACTGTCGGACCTGACCAGCTTCGTGCTGCCGGGCGGAACGCCGGCGGCGGCGGCCCTGCACCTGGCCCGCACCGTCTGCCGCCGGGCCGAGCGCGAGGCGGTGGCGCTGGCCGGCGTCGAAGGCGAGGTGGTCAGCCCCGAGGCGGTGAAGTTCCTCAACCGCCTGTCGGACCTGCTGTTCGTGGCCAGCCGCTGGGCCAACGACAAGGGCGCGGGCGACGTCCTGTGGACGCCGGGCGCCAACCGCTGACTACTTCTTGGCGGGGACTTCGGCCGGCTTAGCGGCCGGCTTGGCTTCGGTTTTCGCTTCAGGCGCCGCCTGATCGGCCACGGCCCGATCGCCCATACGATCCTGCAGTTGCTGCGCCGCCGCCTGGCGCTTGGACCATTCCTCGCGGCTGACGCCGGCCGGCCGGCCGGTCAGGGCTGGGATATAGAGGGGGGTGGCGCAGGTGCGGGTGGCGCCGTCCCACCAGCGCTGCTGCTGCTCGCAACGCTTGGCCGGCCAGACGTAGAAGATCTGGTAGCCCCAGACGGCCACGACCCCGAAGGCGAAGAGCCCGAGGAAGATCCACTTGAGCCGGGTAATGGTGTTGGTCATGGGCCAGCGCTCTAACCGAAATGCAAAGTCCCCGCCAGCCACCGCATTGGGGCTGTTTTTCGGCCTTGGCTGCCCCTTAGGGAAACTTGCATTGCGCCGCCAAGATAGTATCAGCCTGTCCGCGCAAGATTTTTCGCAACGCAACAAACGGGCGGACAATACCCATGAAGGTGCTGGTCCCGGTCAAACGGGTAATCGATTATAACGTCAAGGCGCGGGTCAAGGCCGATCAGAGCGGCGTCGACCTGGCCAACGTCAAGATGAGCATGAACCCCTTCTGCGAGATCGCGGTCGAGGAAGCCGTGCGTCTCAAGGAAAAGGGCGTCGCCACCGAGGTGGTCATCGTCTCCATCGGTCCGGCTCAGGCCCAGGAAACCATCCGCACGGCGCTGGCCATGGGCGGTGACCGCGGCGTGCTGATCCAGTCGGACACCGACCTGGAGCCGCTGGCCGTCGCCAAGCTGCTCAAGGCCGTGGCCGAGGAAGAGAAGGCCGACCTGGTGCTGATGGGCAAGCAGGCCATCGACGGCGACAACAACGCCGTCGGCCAGATGCTCTCGGCCCTGCTCGGCTGGCCGCAGGCCACCTTCGCCGCCAAGCTGGAAGTCGCCGGCGGCAAGGCCACCGTGACCCGCGAGGTCGACGGCGGCGTTCAGACCGTTGAAGTGTCGATCCCGGCGGTCGTCACCGCCGACCTGCGCCTCAACGAGCCGCGCTACGCTTCGCTGCCGAACATCATGAAGGCCAAGAAGAAAGAGATCGCCGTCAAGGCCACGGGCGACTACGGCGTCGATACCGCGCCGCGTCTGAAGGTGCTCAAGGTCACCGAGCCGGCCAAGCGCACGGCCGGCATCAAGGTCGAGAACGCCGCCGAACTCGTCTCCAAACTCAAGACCGAAGCGGGGGTGCTCTAATGGCCGTCCTGGTCGTCGCCGATAACGACAACGCGCACCTGCGCGACACCACCCACAAGACCGTCACCGCCGCCCTGGCGCTTTCGGGCGACGTCGACGTTCTGGTCATGGGCCAGGGCGCCAAGGGCGTCGCCGACGCCGCCGCCAAGATCGCCGGCGTGCGCAAGGTGCTGCTGGCCGAGAGCGCCGATCTGGGCCACGGCGTCGCCGAGGTGCAGGCCTCGACGGTCGAGGGCCTGATGGGCGGCTATGACGCCGTCCTGATCCCGGCCACCTCGGGCGGCAAGAACTTCGCCCCCCGCATCGCCGCCCACCTGGACGTCGCGCCGATCAGCGAGATCGTCGAAGTGGTCGATGCGAACACCTTCGTTCGCCCGATCTACGCCGGCAACGCGCTGGAGACGATCCAGTCGTCCGACGCCAAGAAGGTGATCACCGTCCGCCCGACCGCCTTCAAGGCGGCGGCTGAAGGCGGCTCGGCCTCGGTCGAGACGGCCAGCGCCGGCGGCAATGACGGCGGCGCCAAGTTCGTCAGCGAGGAGATGGTCAAGTCGGACCGTCCCGAACTGACGGCGGCCAAGATCATCGTCTCCGGCGGTCGCGCCATGGGTTCGGCCGAAGAGTTCGCCAAGGTCATCGAGCCCCTGGCCGACAAGCTGGGCGCCGCGGTTGGCGCCTCGCGCGCGGCGGTCGACGCGGGCTATGCCCCGAACGACTACCAGGTCGGCCAGACCGGCAAGGTCGTGGCCCCGGCCCTGTACATCGCCATCGGCATCTCGGGCGCCATCCAGCACCTCGCTGGCATGAAGGACTCGAAGGTCATCGTGGCCATCAACAAGGACGCCGACGCGCCGATCTTCCAGGTCGCCGACTACGGCATCGTGGGCGACTACAAGACCGTCGTCCCGGAACTGATGGCGGCGCTGGGCTGATCGCTCTTCACCGTTGAAGATCGAGGGCCGGGCGGAAACGCCCGGCCCTTTCTTTTTTTGGGCCGAGGCGCGGCGGTTTCGCTCTCCGCCCTCTGGGCGGAGGACGGTTCGGAGCGTGAGCGACGGACCAGGAGGCGGGCCCACCGGCGGTGGGGATTAGCGCGTTCCTTGAAGCACCGGCGGCAGCGGCCGCACCTCAGCGCCGCCGGTGGAAGTCCCGCCTCGGTTTGGCTCGCTTGCAGCGCTCGCCAAAGCCACTCCGCCCCAGGGGCGGAGAGCGAACGAACGCTCCTCGACCCTTTTTCTATTTGTCCAGGATCGCCCTCGCCTGCGCCTCATCCCGGTGGATCTGCTCCACCATCAGCTCGATCGACCCGAACTTCTCCTCCGGGCGCAAAAAGGCGATCAGCTCCGTTTCGATGACCTGGCCATACAGGTCCTCGTCGAAGTCGAAGATCCACACCTCAAGCCGGGTCTCGACCTCGCCCGTCGTCGGGTTGTTGCCGATGTTGGCGACGCCGGGGAGCAGGCGGCCACCCGGCAGGCGGGTGCGCGTCGCATAGACGCCCAGGCGCGGCGTCACATAGTCGGCCATGAAGACGTTGGCGGTCGGGAAGCCCAGTTGGCGGCCGAGCTGCTGGCCCCGGCGGACCACGCCCTCAATGGCGAAGGGCCGGCCGAGGATCGCGGCGGCGGCCTCCGGGTGGCCGTCGCGCAGGGCGTCGCGGACGCCGGTGGAGCTGAACTTGTCGCCGCCCTCCCCCACCGCCTCGGCCACCGAGACCCCGAAACCGAAGGCCTCGCCGTAGGCCTTCATCAGGGCCGGGCTGCCGGTGCGGCCTTTGCCGAAGCTGATGTCGAAGCCGACGGCGACGTGGCGCACGCCCAGCCCTTCGTGCAGCACGAACTGGGCGAACTCGCGGTCCGAGAAGCTGGCCATCTCGAAGTCGAAGCCCAGGATGTAGAAGCGCTCGACGCCGAGGGCCTCCAGGGCGCGGGCCTGCTGGTCCAGGGTCATCAGGCGGAAGGACGGCTCGTCGGGGTGGAACAGTCGGCGGGGATGGGGATCGAAGGTGATCACCCCCAGCGGGGCGCCGGCCCTCCTGGCGGCCTCGGCGGCCTGGGCGATGACCGCCTGGTGGCCGAGGTGCACACCGTCGAAGTTGCCGAGCGCCACCGCCGCGCCGCGGTCTATGGCGTCGAGGTGCTTCCAGCCATGGATGATCTTCAGGGTCATCCGCGCTTGGGCGCCAGGATCAGGGCCTCGCCGGTCAGCACCGCCTTGCCGTTCACCGAGCAGACGGTGTCGAGGGTGACCCGGCCCTTATCGGCGTCGATCTCCTTGATGGTCACGAGCGTGCGGACCTCGTCGCCGATGCGCACCGGGCGGCGGAAGCTCAAGGACTGGCCCATGTAGACCGCGCCCGGCCCCGGCAGCTGCGTGCCGATGACGGCGGAGATGTAGGCCGCCGACAGCATGCCGTGGGCGATGCGGCCCTTGAACTGGGTGGTCTCGGCGTAAGCTTCGTCGAGGTGCAGCGGGTTGTTGTCGCCGCTGACCTCGGCGAACAGCTGGACGGTCCGCTCGTCGGCCGTGCGGGTCATCTCCGCCGACTGGCCGACGGTGAGGTCTTCGAGGAACAGGCCCTGCATCGCGGTCTCCTTCGTTACCAGACCAGGTCGGCCATGGCGTGGGCGGCGGTGACGCCCTCTTCTTCCAACAGGACGGCCACCTTGGCGGCGTCGAGGCGGCCGTCCGTACCCAAGGCCTTTTCGCCATGGATGCCCTTGGCGATGAACAGGCAGTCGAGGTCGTGGTCGTTGGCGCCCTTCACGTCGGTGACGACGCCGTCGCCGATGCAGAGCACCCGGGTCCGGTCCAGAGCTTTGCCCAGCAGGGCCTCGGCCTCGACCAGGCTGAGGTCATAGATCGGCGAGAAGGGCTTGCCGGCCATCAGCACCTCGCCGCCGAGGCTTTCGTAGAGATCGGCCAGGGAGCCGCCGCAGTAGATCAGCCGGTCGCCGCGCTGGACCACCCGGTCGGGGTTGGCGCAGATCATCGGCAGGCCCCGGGCCGCCGCCACTTCCAGGCGCTGGCGGTAGTCCTCGGGCGTCTCGGTCTCGTCGTCGTCGGGGCCGGTGACGGTGACGAAGGCGGCCTCCTCGACCGGGGAGAAGGCGACGTTCAGGCCCTCGTAGAGCGGCCAGTCGCGGTCGGGGCCGATCTTCCAGGCCGGGCCGGGAGCGCGGGCCGACAAGAGGGCGCGGGTGGCGTCGCCGCTGGTGACGAAGGCGCTCCAGGCCTCGCGGGGGACGTTCAGGGCGTCGAGCTGGGCGATGACGGCGGTGGCCGGCCGCGGCGAGTTGGAGATCAGCACCACGGGCCCGACCTGCGCCCGCCAGCGGGCCAGGGCGGCGCAGGCGTCCGGGAAGTTCTCGCGGCCGTTGTGGATGACCCCCCAGACGTCGCAGAGCAGGACGTCGTAGCGGTCGGCGAGGGCCGAAAGGCCGGCGGGGAGGTCGGTCATGCGGCTGGGCTAACGACTGGCGGCGGAGAGGTCAATCAGCGGGCTTCAATCAGGGTTTGGCCTGCTGGCGGTCGGCGGCGAGGTAACCCGGCCCCGGGGCCAGTCGCAAGCGACGCACTATCGAAGCGGCGACCATTGTAGCATGAGGGGCGGGTTGGGAAGAGGGCGGAAGCGGTTTAGAGTGTTGTTTTTCATAGATTTTTTTGTTGTGGTGGAGACCTGAAATCGTGGCGTTGGCGTTAGGGTTTCCTTGGGGTCGTGACGGGTTTGTGTGGGGGGTGGCGAGGGGTTTTCGCGGGTTCGCTGATTTTGACCGGGGCGGGCGTTGCAACGACCCTCGCTCTGGGCGCTTACTCCCGGTGA
Organism: Caulobacter sp. GW821-FHT11A05; assembly: GCF_058809015.1. Taxonomy (NCBI): domain Bacteria; kingdom Pseudomonadati; phylum Pseudomonadota; class Alphaproteobacteria; order Caulobacterales; family Caulobacteraceae; genus Caulobacter; species Caulobacter sp. GW821-FHT11A05. Next base: position 97,893 of record NZ_JBXASF010000016.1, read on the forward strand.
AGGAGAGCGCCGATGACCACCGTGACCTATGAGATCGTCGAACATGACGGGGGCTGGGCCTACCGGGCCAACGGCACCTATTCGGAGACCTTCCGCACCCACGACCAGGCGGCGGCGGCGGCCCGGCGGGCGGCCGGCGAGCAGCGGCTGGGCGGCGAGACCACCGGCATCGTCTACGAGGACGAACGCGGCCACTGGCACAAGGAAATCGCCGACGGCGGCGACCGGCCCGACACCGAGGTCGAGGACAGGTGACCGCCAAGCAGGCCGCAGAGGGGCCGTCTGCAAAGGCGGCTGCCGGGGTTCTGTGGGCCTGTGTGCTGGGCTCGTCGCTGTCGTTTATCGACGGCTCGGTGGTCAATGTCTCCCTGCCGGCCATGGCCGCCGACCTGAAGGCGTCGGGCGAAGAGGTGCAGTGGATCATCAACGGCTACATGCTGCCGCTGGCGGCGCTGGTGCTGTTGGGCGGGGCGCTGGGCGACCGCTACGGGCGGCGTAACGCCTTCCTGCTGGGGGTGCTGGGGTTCGGGGCCGGGACCCTGGTCTGCGCCGTGGCGCCGGTCGTGGAGCTGCTGCTGGTCGGCCGGGTGCTGCAGGGGCTGGCCAGCGCCCTGCTGGTGCCGGCCAGCCTGGCGCTGCTGGGCGAGACATACCCAAAAGAGGAAGATCGCGCCAAGGCGGTCGGGACCTGGGCGGCGGCGGGCGCGCTGGGCGGGGCGCTGGGGCCGGTGGCCGGCGGCTGGCTGACCGACGTGGTCGGCTGGCGGGCGATCTTTTTCGGCATGCTGCCGATCGTGGCGGCGACCCTGGCGCTGGGCGTCTGGGCTATCCCCAAGCGGCCGCCGGAGACCAGCCAGCCGCTGGACCTGCCGGGGGCGGCGCTGGCCACCCTGGGGCTGGGGGCGCTGACCTGGGGGCTGACCGAATACAGCCGCACGCGGACGATGAACGGACTGATCGTGGCCGGCGCCGGGGCGGTGCTGCTGGCGGCCTTCCTGTGGGTGGAGCGCGGCACGCCGACGGCCAAGGCGATGATGCCGCTCAGCCTGTTCAACCGCAATTTCAACGGCGTCACCCTGCTGACCTTCCTGCTCTATGCGGCGCTCAGCGGCCTGCTGTTCCTGGCGCCGCTGTACCTGGTGGCAAGGGGCTGGAGCGCGACGATGGCGGGGGCGGCGCTGCTGCCCTTCCCGCTGATCATGGGCTTCGGCTCGCGGCTGACCGGCGGCTGGGCCAGCAGGACCGGGCCGAGGCTGTGGCTGACGGCGGGACCGGTGGTGGTCGGCGCCGGCTTCGCCCTGCTCGGCCGCATCGCGGCGGAGGACTTCAGCTATTGGACGCATGTGTTTCCGGGCGTCGTCGTCATCGGAATCGGCATGACCATGGCCGTGGCGCCACTGACCGACACGGTGCTGGCCTCGGTCGACGAGCGGCATCAGGGCTCGGCCTCGGGGATCAACAATGCGACGGCGCGGGTCGCCGGCCTGCTGGCGGTGGCGCTGGCCGGGTTCGCCCTGGCCGGCCAGGCGGGGGTGCCGCCGGAGAGCTTTCGGCTGGCGGCCTGGATCGCGGCGGCGTTCGCAGCGCTGTCGGGCCTGGCCGCTTGGCTGCTGATCAGCCCGCGACGGGTGGAATAGCCTCAGGGCGCGACCGGCGGATGCAGCCGCGTGTCGAGGGCGAAGCGTTCCTGGCTGCGCAGGGCGTAGCCCCCCGCGGCCCGGGCGGCGGTGAAGACCAGGTTCCAGCTGCGGCTGGAGGTGGCGCTGGGAAAGACCACAAACGGGTGCGCTGCCAGGAGCGCATCGCCGAAGGCGCGCTGGCCGGCGCTGGGCTGGCCAGGACGCGCCCAGGCCGGATTGGGCAGGTCGTCAGGCAGGACGACATGGACAGTCGCCGGGTCGTTGATTGTCATCGAACCGAGAACATGCGGAACGGTGTCGAGCGCTTCGAAACCCTTGTGGACAGCGACCTCGAGGACAGCGATAGCCGGATCGAGACTTGTATAGACGGCTCGCACGCCGGGGCTGTTCCAACGCCCGCCGGAACGAAAGGCGCCTTCGCCGCTGTCCCAGGTCGCGGCGAACTGGGCCTGGTCCAAACGCCAGGCGACCAGCCGGTCTTCGGTCCCCAGGCGGGCCGCCAGGACAGCAGGCAGCGGCGTCACACGTAGACGCCGTACGCCATCTGCGTGAGATAGGTCTCGACCAGTTCCACGCCGGCCGGCGTGGCGAGGAGGTCGATGGGCCGACGCCGGTTCAGGCCGATCGCCGGCCGTTCCAGCCAGGACTCGGCCTCGGCCTGCGAGCCGAACACCGCCGTGGCCTGGGCCAGGATCTCGGCGAATTTCCAGGTGCGGCCGCTCTGCTCCGGGCTCAATGGCCTGTCCGGCTCGTCCTTGCGGCGTTGCCAGGTCCGCAGGCTCATGCCGACCGCCTTGTCGAGGGAATCGGTCAGGTTGAGGTGGGACAGGCTGTCGACCAGATGGCCCAGCGCGCCGGACGGCAGGCCATCGGTGATGAGATCGTGGGCGTCGAGCGCCGTGACCACCTTCCGGCCAAGGACAGGTCCGCCACCCAGCAGGCCGACCGCATCGACGGCAGACATGGCCGCGCCCAGCGTCGCGGCCGCTTCGGCGAAGCCGCCGCCGACGGCGAACTCCGGCGAGGATTCATAGCGCCCCACTTTGGCGGGCGGCTTGCGGGATACGGCTTTCACAGTCTTGACGGACATGGGCGGCCCCTCGCGTCACCTGTCGCAAAAAATACGACATGTGACGCGAGAGTCAAGATGTCAGGTCATCCGCGACGCGACGCGCGCGGCGGCTGAGCCAGGCGGCCCGCCGCAAGCTCAGCCCTCTGTTCACCCCGCCGGGGCGATCTCGATCTCGTGGTGTTGGCCGGCCGCCGCGGCGACGGGGTCCATCCACATCATTTCCCAGACGTGGCCGTCGGGGTCCTGGAAGCTGTCGCCGTACATGAAGCCGTAGTCCTGGGGCGGCATCCAGTCGGACCCGCCGGCCGCCAGGGCCTTGGCCTTCAGGCTCTCGACCTCGGCCCGGCTCTCGCAGGACAGGCAGGTCAGGACCTCCTTGTTGGCCGAGTTGTCGGCGATGTCGCCCTTGATGAAATCCTTGAAGCGGCTGTGCTCCAGCAGCATGGCGAAGATGTTGTCGGCGAAGACGACGCAGGCGGTGTTCTCGCTGCAGAACTGCTCGTTGATGGAAAAGCCAAGCGCCTCGAAGAAGGCGCGGCTGGCCTTCACGTTCTTCACCGGCAGGTTCACGAAGATCATACGCATGGGGGGAAGCTCCTCTCGCTGTCGATCCTAGGACGGACAGCGATGAGGAGTCCCGACAGGGGGCGTGAACTTTTTTCTCAGCCCGCCGCCGAGGCCACCAGCCGGGCGTAGAAGGTGGTCATGCGGGCCAGGTTCTCGAGCGTCATGTGCTCGTTGGTGCCGTGGATCATGGCGAAGGTGTCGAGGTTCGCGAGCAACGGCTGGTAGCGGTAGATGTCGCTGGCGATGGGGGTCATGTAGCGGCTGTCGGTGCCGGCCGTGACCAGGCCGGGCGCGACCGGCAGCTTGCCGCCGTCCGAGGCCAGGGCGGCGATGACCTTCCAGCCCTCCGAAGAGGTCGAGCTGACCGGCGAGGGGTTGATGACGGCGCCGGCCCATTTGAACCGCAGGTCGAGGCCCTTGGTGGCGGCCTTGGCGGCGTTCATGACGTCGTCCGTCGTCTGGCCGGGGGCGATGCGGTAGTTGATCCAGGCGGTGGCGTCCTGCGGCAGGACGTTCTCCTTGGGGCTGCCCTTGAGCATGGTCGGGGCGATGGTGGTGTGCAGCAGGGCGGCGCCGGCCGGGGTGGCGGCGACCTTGTCCTTCAGCATCGGGCCGAACAGCCACTGGTTGGCGATGGCCATGCGGGTGACGAAGGAGCCCTGCGCCGACAGGGTGGCGATCATCTGGGCGCCGGGGCCGTCGAGCCGCAGGGGGAAGGCGTTGTCGGTGATGGCGGTGATCGCCTTGGCCAGCGTGCCGACGCCGGTCTCCTTGGACGGGGCGGAGCTGTGGCCGCCCTTGGCCGGGGCGGTGACGACGAGGGTGGCGTAGCCCTTCTCGGCGATGCCGATGATGGCGGCCGGCTTGCCGGTGATCGGGTGGTCGTTGATGGCGGCCGAGCCTTCGTCGAGGACCCATTCGGCCCGGACGCCGCGGGATTTCAGCAGGGCGGCGGCGGCCTGGGCGCCCGTACCGCCGGCCTCCTCGTCCTGGCCGCTGACGACGATGACGGTGCGTTTGGGCTTGAAGCCGGATTTGGCCAGGGCGTCGAGGCCCTCGAACAGGGCGACCAGGCTGCCCTTGTCGTCGATCGAGCCGCGGCCCCAGACGGCGCCCTCGGCGATCTCGCCGGCGAAGGGGTCGTGCTTCCAGTCCTTCTCGGTGCCGGGGGTGATCGGCACGACGTCCTGGTGGGCCATCAGGACGATGGGCTTGAGGGCCGGATCGCTGCCGGTCCAGGTGTAGACCAGCGCCCTGTTGGGCAGGATTTCGCGGGTCATGGCGGCGTGGGCGGCGGGGTAGGTGGTGGCCAGCCAGGCGTGGAGCCTGTCCCACTCGGCCCACTGGTTGTCGGCCTTGTCCTGGTTGGAGATAGTGCGGATCTGCACCGCCTGCGACAGATGCTGGGCGGCCAGGGCCTGGTCGATGGGGGGCGCGGCGGCCAGCTTGACGGCGCTGATGTCGACCGAGGCCGGCGGCTTGAAGGTCAGGGTGCGCACCACCACCACGGCGACCAGCACCAGAAACGCGAACGCCGCCACGAGGACGACCCGACCCACAAGCTTCATGACGCCCTCCCCGGCGCTTTGGTGTCGCCAGACTAGGCAGGGACAGCGGGAGAGTCACGCCGGCCCCGCGCTTGTGATGCCGCCCGCCTTGACTCGCCCTGCCCGGTCGATCAGGAACGTCCCTGTCTCGCGGGAGACGTCGGGATTCTTACACCCGAGGCCGAAGGCGCAACCGCCCCGGAAACGCTCAGGCAAACGGACCGCGCGGCACGAGGAACGCTGGAAAGAACCGCCGCAAGCGGTTCGCCGAAGGAGCAAGGCGGGTCAGGTGACCGGCTGAAATCTCTCAGGCGCAAGGGACAGCGGGGGCGACCATCCGACCGGTGCAAACCGGGCGTGGACGCATCGACCCTGAGAGCCCGCCCCATGACCTCCACGACGACTGACGACGCAGACCTCAAGAAAACCCCGCTCTACGACGCCCACGTCGCCGCCGGCGCCCGCATGGTGCCGTTCGCCGGCTACCTGATGCCGGTGCAGTACGCCGACGGGGTGCTGAAGGAGCATCTGTGGACGCGGGAGCACGCCGGGCTGTTCGACGTCAGCCACATGGGCCAGGCGAGGCTGCGCGGGGTCTCGCCGCTGTCGGCCTTCGAGGAGGTGACGCCGAGCGACTTCATCGGCCTGCAACCGGGCAAGCAGCGCTATAGCCTGCTGCTCAACAAGAAGGGCGGCATCGTCGATGACCTGATGGCCTCGCGGCCCGATGACGACGGGCTGTTCGTCATCGTCAACGGCGCCTGCAAGGACGGCGACTTCAAGTTCATCGACAACGAACTGGCCGGCCAGGTGAAGATCGAGCGGCTGGAAGACCGGGCGCTGCTGGCCCTGCAGGGGCCGGAAGCGGTCTCCGTGATGGCGCAGCATGCCCCGGACGCCCTGACCCTGGTGTTCTCCGAGGCGCGGGCGATGACCGCCTTTGGCCTGCCGGCCTTTGTCTCGCGGTCGGGCTACACCGGCGAGGATGGCTACGAGATCTCCATTCCCGGCGAAAGCGCCGAGGCGGTCTGGGAGACCCTGCTGGCCGACCCGAGGGTCAAGCCGATCGGCCTGGGCGCCCGCGACAGCCTGCGCCTGGAAGCCGGCCTGCCGCTCTACGGCCACGACATCGACGAGACCACCAGCCCCATCGAGGCGGACCTCGCCTTCGCGGTCAGCAAGAAGCGCCGCGACGCCCAGGACTTCCCCGGCGCGGCGCGGATCGCCAGGGAGCTGGCCGAGGGCCCGCCGCGCATTCGCGTGGGCCTGAAGATTCTCGAAGGCCCGCCGGCCCGCGAGGGCGCGGAGATCGCCGACGGGACCGGGGCGGTCATCGGCAAGGTGACCAGCGGCGGCTTCGCCCCGAGCCTGGGCCATCCCATCGCCATGGGCTTCGTGCCGCCGGCCCAGGCCGCCGTGGGGACCCGGCTCAATGTCATCGTCCGGGGACGGGCGGGCGCGGCCGAGGTCGTGGCCATGCCGTTCGTTCCCAAACGCTACGTTCGCAAGCTCTAGGAGAGACCGATGCGCTTCACCAAGGATCACGAATGGGTCGTCGTCGAGGACGGCGTCGCCACCGTCGGCATCACCGCCTATGCCGCCGAGCAGCTGGGCGATGTGGTGTTCGTCGAGACCCCTGAGGTCGGCAAGACCGTCAAGCAGGGCGAGGGCTTCGCCGTCGTCGAGAGCGTCAAGGCGGCGTCGGACGTCTACGCCCCGGTGTCGGGCGAGGTGATCGAGGCCAACAGCGAACTGGGCGACGCGCCGGAAACGGTCAACGCCGCGCCGGAACACGGCGGCTGGTTCGCCAAGGTCAAGCTGAGCAACCCGGCTGAGGTCGACGCCCTGATGGATCGCGGCGCCTACGAAGACTACCTGGGGACGCTGTAAGCCATGGCCTTCGAGATCTTCCTGCATCCGACCACGGCGACGGGAGGTCCGAAGGCTTTCAACGCGGGCGTCTCCCGCGCCCTGACCGCCATCGACGCCCAGCATTCGGCGGCGGCCGAGACGGTCCGCCTCAGCGACCGCACCCAGGTCCACCTGTTCCTCGACGGCAATGACGACATCGGCCTCATGACCACCGAGACCATGACCCCTGCCGTCGCCGCCGCCCTCTGGCGGATCGCCGGCGAGACCAGTTCGATGGTCGGGTTCGGCGGCCAGTTCTACGCCCTGTCGGCGGCCGCCCAGCCGCCGGCCACCCTGGCGCTCGGCTTTCCCGGCGCCCAGGTGGTGCAGCACCCTGAGGACCTCGAGGCCCTGCTGGCCCAGGACTTCGAGGACTGGCAGGCCGACGAGGCCACCGAGGTGCTGCGCAAGGAGGCGGTCGCCAAGGCCGTCAACGACCGCCGCTCGGTGGCCCTGAAAGCCCGCAAGCCGCTGCCCGACCTGGTCAGCGCCCCCTCCCACTCCCTTCTGCGGCGTCTGTCGGACGCCCTTTTCGGCAAGGCTCTCTGATCGATGCGCTATCTTCCCCTGACCCCTGACGACCGGCGTCAGATGCTGAGCGCCATCGGCGCCGGCAGCGTCGACGAACTGTTCGTCGATGTGCCCAAGTCGGCCGTGCTGGACGGCCCCGTCGACCTGCCCGGGTTCGCCGGCGAGCTGGAGGTCGAGCGGGAGCTCGGGGCCTTGGCCGCGAGGAATGTGGCGGCGGGGTCCGTGCCCTTCTTCTGTGGCGCGGGGGCCTATCGGCACCATGTGCCGGCATCCGTGGACCACATCATCCAGCGGTCGGAGTTCCTGACCAGCTACACGCCCTACCAGCCGGAAATCGCCCAGGGCACTCTGCAGGTATTGTTCGAGTTCCAGACCCAGGTGGCGGCCCTGACCGGCATGGATGTGGCCAACGCCAGCCTCTACGACGGCTCCACGGCGGCCGGCGAGGCGGTGATGATGGCCTCGCGGGTGACGCGCCGCAGCAAGGCCATCCTGTCGGGCGGCCTGCATCCCCATTACGTCCAGACGGTCGAGACCCTGGCCCATGCGGCCGGCGTCGCCACCGAGCGGCTGGCCGCGGCGGTCGACGCCGAGGACGCGGTGATCGCCGCCATCGACGGCGACACCGCCTGCGTCGTGGTGCAGACGCCCAACGTCTTCGGCACCGCCACGGACGTGACGAAGATCGCGGCGGCGGCGCAGGCGGCCGGGGCGCTGATGATCGTGGTGACGACCGAGGCCATCTCGTTCGGCCTCTTGAAATCACCCGGCGAGATGGGGGCCGACATCGCTGTCGCCGAGGGGCAGTCGATCGGCAACGCCCTGAACTTCGGTGGGCCCTACGTCGGGCTGTTCGCCTGCAAGGAAAAGCTGGTCCGCCAGGCCCCCGGGCGCCTCTGCGGCGAGACGGTGGACGCCGACGGGCGGCGCGGCTTCGTGCTGACCCTGTCGACCCGCGAGCAGCATATCCGCCGCGACAAGGCGACCAGCAACATCTGCACCAACAGCGGCCTCTGCGCCCTGGCCTTCACCATCCATATGTCGCTGCTGGGCGAGGTGGGGCTGCGCAAACTGGCGCTGCTCAATCACCAGCAGGCGCTGAAGACGAAGATCGCGCTGAGCGGCGTGAAGGGGGTGGAGGTGCTGACGCCCCGCTTCTTCAACGAGTTCGCGGTCAAGCTCAGCAAGCCGGCGGCCGAGGTCGTCGAGGCCCTGGCCAGGCGCGGCGTGCTGGCCGGCGTGCCCTTCAGCCGGCTGGACCCGCATGCGGGCCTGGACGATGTGCTGCTGGTCTGCGCCACCGAGACCGTCACCGACGGCGACATCGAAACCTTCAGATCCGAACTGGCCGAGGTGCTGGCATGAGCATGAACAGCGTTGGACGCCCGACCACCCCGCAGGCCGAGACGGCCGCCGGCGGTTTCACCTCCCTGACCGGCGGCCGCGGCCTGCTGCAGGACGAGGCCCTGATCTTCGAGATGGACGGCTGGGCGAAGACTGGCGTGGATATCCCAGAAGCCTCGATTTCCGCCGATGAGCTGGGCGACCTGGTGCGCGTTGAGCCGATCGGCCTGCCCGGCCTGTCGGAGCCCGAGACCCTGCGCCACTACGTGCGGCTGTCGCAGAAGAACCACGCCATCGACCTGGCCCTCTACCCGCTGGGCAGCTGCACGATGAAGCACAACCCGCGCCTCAACGAGAAGGTGGCGCGGCTGGCCGGGTTCGCCGACATCCACCCGCTGCAGCCGCAGTCGACGGTGCCCGGCGCCCTGGAGCTGATGGACCGGCTGGCCCACTGGCTGAAGACCCTGACCGGCATGCCGGCGGTGGCCCTGACCCCCAAGGCCGGGGCCAACGGCGAGCTGTGCGGCATCCTGGCCATCCAGGCGGCGCACAAGGCGCGCGGCGACGAGGCCCGCAAGGTGGTGCTGGTCCCGACCAGCGCCCACGGCACCAACCCGGCCACGGCGGCCTTCGTCGGCTATTCTGTGCGAGAGATCGCCCAGACCGATGACGGGCGGGTGGATCTGGCCGACCTGGAGGCCAAGCTCGGGCCGGACGTGGCGGCCATCATGGTCACCAATCCCAACACCTGCGGCCTGTTCGAGCGCGACATCATCGAGATCGCCCGGCTGACCCACGCGGCCGGGGCCTATTTCTACTGCGACGGGGCCAACTTCAACGCCATCGTCGGCCGGGTGCGGCCGGGCGACCTGGGCGTCGACGCCATGCACATTAACCTGCACAAGACCTTCTCCACGCCGCACGGCGGCGGCGGGCCGGGCGCGGGTCCGGTGGTGCTGAGCGAGGCCCTGGCGGCCTATGCCCCAACACCCTGGCTGACGCATGGTCCGGACGGGCTGGTGCTGCAGGAGGAAGCCGTGGCGGAAGCGGCCGGCGCCTTTGGGCGGATGAGCGCGTTCCACGGGCAGATGGGCATGTATGTGCGCGCCTACGCCTATATGCGCAGCCATGGTTCGGACGGCCTGAAACAGGTGGCCGAGGACGCGGTGCTGAACGCCAACTACATCAAGGCGCGGCTCTCCGACCTGATGAGCCCGGCCTTCCCCGATGGACCCTGCATGCACGAGGCGCTGTTCGACGACGCCTGGCTGGAGGGGACGGGGATCACCACCCTCGACTTCGCCAAGGCGATGATCGACGAGGGCTTCCACCCGATGACCATGTACTTCCCGCTGGTCGTCCACGGGGCCATGCTGATCGAGCCGACCGAGACGGAGTCCAAGCAGGAGCTGGACCGCTTCATCGGGGCGCTGCGGGCGTTGGCGGGGGCGGCTAAGGCGGGCGACGCGGACCGCTTCAAAGGGGCGCCGCATCTGGCCCCCATGCGACGGCTGGACGAGACCCTGGCGGCGCGGAAGCCGAAGCTGCGCTGGCGGCCGGAAGCCCCGGCGGCGCTGGCGGCGGAGTAGCGCTTCTCTTAGTGGGTTCGCCTCTGGTCTCCCTTCTCCCCTCGCGGGAGAAGGTGGGCCCGAAGGGCTCGGATGAGGGGGCTCACCGGCCTCCGACACAGCCTGTCGTCAACCGCCTCATCGCAGCTGAAAGATCCGGGAGCCCCCTCATCCGGCGCTTCGCGCCACCTTCTCCCGCGAGGGGAGAAGGGCGCCCAGAGGCGAACTCACCGGGCTTCGGCGAGGGTCGAACCATCACTTCCGGCGTTACAATCGGTTACATCGAATTCTGTCTTCGAATTCACATTATCCATAACCGCCCGGCCCGAAACGTCAGATTCCTTGCCCTGTATAGCTTTCAGGGCTGCAAGGGCCGTCCGTGCGCAGATTTTCTAAGTAACCCTTTGGATTAAACCTTCGTCATAGGGCGGCCAGGCGCCTTTCCTTCATCCCATTCAGCGCCATATGGCAGGGTGAGGCTGAAGAACCGGATCGTCCGGGACGGCCCTGCAAGACCGCTCCGATGACCGCCCTCAGCTTCGCCCCGCCCGAACGTCGCAGACGCCCTCAAGCGTCGGACTTCGTGCGCCGGCTGAACAAGGCGGCCGGCATGACCCTGGGCTTCCTGGTCATCGTCCTGGGCATCCTGGTCGCGCCGCTGCCGGGCCCCGGCGGGGTGCCGATCATCACGCTGGGCCTGATCCTGGTGCTGCGCGCCAGCTACGGCGCCAAGCGCCTGTTCATCAAGGCGCACCGCCGCTGGCCGCGCGCCCTGTCGCCGATCCGCCGGCTGCTGCGGCGCAACCCGCCCTTCCTGCAGATCTTCTGGCAGTCGCTGCTGCGGCTGGAGCGGTTCGTCACCGGCCGCCACGGGGCCTTCGCCGGCCTGCGCCGGCGGCTGAAGCCCCGCCGCGCCCGCTGGGCCGCTTAGCGGCCCGCTTCCCGGGCCTCGCGGATCGCGCGGCCGGCCAGGAAGGCGAAGACATCCGTATTGAGGGTCTCGGTCGACAGGCCCAGGTCCGTGGTCACCTTGGTGACCACGGCCAGGGCCGCCTGGGCCCCGGTGTCCTGATCCTTCATGATGGCCAGGCCGAAGGTGGTCATGGCGTCCCGGTCGGCCTGGGGCATGGCCCTCCAGCGCTTGTCGAGCGCGCCCACGGCGACGTTGTCGCGCTCGTGCAGCATCATGTCCGCGCCCTTCTCAATGAGGACGGCGCCGATGATCTCACCGGCCGTGTAGTCCTCCGCCGCCGTGAAGTTGCAGGCCTTGCGCAGGGTCAGGGTCAGGGCGTCGTCGACATTGATCTCCTGCAGGGAGGCCAGGCCCTTGGCCCGGTAGTTGTCGAGCATGGTCGTGCGCTGGGCGGCCGGGATGGCCTTCCACAGGCAGTCGCCGGTAGGGATGGCGGCCAGGGCCGGAGCGGCGATGGTGGTGAAGGCCAGGGCGGTCAGCGCCAGGGCGAGGCGGCGTAAGGGGGTCATGAGCGCGGTCCTCCGCAACAGGGGAACGGCCGGAGAGCGCCCAACAAAAAGGCCCCCCGACCAGGGTCGGAGGGCACTTTGAGCCAAAAACGGCGCCGCATGCCACCCTCGAAAGGGGGCCACCCTCGAAAAGGCGTCTATTGCAGGCGGTTGGCCAGCTGAGCGATCGCCGCGTCGACGCTGGGGTCGGTCTTGGCGGCCGCGATGCGGGCGACCAGCAGGCGCTCGGCCGTCTGGGTGGCCAGGTCGGCGGCGGCGGCTTTCACCTCCGCGGCGGCCTGAGCCTCGGCCGAGGCGATCTTGCGCTCGGCCAGGGCGGCGCGGCGGGCGATGGTCTCTTCCAGCCTGGCCTGGGCGTCGACCGCCATGCGGGCGGCGTCGGCCTCGGCGGCGGCCAGCATGCCGGCGGCCTGCTTCTCGGCGTCTTCCCGCTGGCCGCGGATCTCGGCCAGCAGGGCTTCGGCCTCGGCGCGCAGGCGGGCGGCTTCATCGAGGTCGGCCTGGATGGTGGCCGACTTCTCGTCGAGGGCGCCGGCAATCTTCTTGAAACCGCCGACGAAGACGACGATGCCGAGGAAGACGATCAGGCCCCAGCCGACCCAGTTTTCCGGGCTGCCGAGGAAGGCGAGGACAGACGGAGGCATCAGCGGGCCCCTTCCTTGACGGCGGCCAGGGCCGCGCTGAGGTCGGCGGCCTTGGGCGCGGCGCCGGTCAGCTTCTCGACAATGGCCGAGGCCGTGTCGGAAGCGATGGTCGCCACATGGGCCATGGCCGCGTCGCGCGAGGCCCGGATACGGGTCTCGGCTTCCGCCATCTTATCAGCCAGCTTGGCGTCCTCGGCGGCCTGACGGGCCTGGGCCTCGGCCGAAGCCTTGGCGCGGGCGTCGGTGGCCAGCTTGTGCGACTTGGCGCGGGCTTCGGCCAGATCCGCCTGGGCCTGGGCGGCCTGGGCGTTGGCTTCTTCCTGCACCTTGCGCGCCTGGTCGAGAGCGCTGGCGATGGTGTTGGTCCGCTCGTCGAGCACCCGGCGCAGACGCGGGGTGAAGACCCTGGACATCAGCACATAGAGGATGACGAACAGGATCAGCAGCCAGGCGATCTGACCCGCCCAGTGCTGGAACTCGAACTGAGGCAGACCCGCGCTGCCGTGTTCGGCCGCGGTGGTCGCGTGAGTGTCGCCCGCCCCCGTGCTGGTGCTTGGGGCGGCGTGCGGATCAGGGCTGGCCATACCGGTCTTTTCCAGACCGGCGCGCCGCATCAGCGACACGCCGGGCTTGTGGAAGGTCTTAGGCGGAGAAGATCAGGATGCCGAGCACGAAGGCCAGGATGCCCAGGGCTTCGGCCAGGGCGGCGCCGACGAACAGGTTGCCGATCTGGCTGGCGGCGGCCGACGGATTGCGCAGGGCGCCCGTCAGGAAGCTGCCGAAGATGTTGCCCACGCCGATGCCGGCGCCGATCATGCCGAGGGTCGCGAGGCCCGCGCCGATGTACTTGTAGGTCGTCGGTTCCATGACAGTTTTAGTCCTAGTGAGTTGGTTAGAGATGGTTCGGTTTGGGCCGCTTTTAGTGGCCGTGACCGAGATTGACCACATCGTTCAGATAGATGGTGGTCAGAACGGCGAAGACGAAAGCCTGCAGGAAGGCCACGAGGAACTCCAGCGCGGTCAGGGCGGTGACCATGCCGAAGGACAGCGGGCCGACCAGGACACCCAGCCAGCCGATGCCGCCGATGGCGGCGGCGCCGACGAAGCCGGCGAACACCTTCAGGGCGACGTGGCCGCCCATCATGTTGCCGAACAGACGCAGGGTGAGGGTCAGGGGACGCAGCAGGAAGGAGGCGAACTCGATCGGGATGATGACCGGCAGCAGCGGCCACGGCACGCCGCCGGGCACGAACAGCTTGAAGAAGCCCAGGCCATGCTTGCCGAAGCCGACGATCAGCACCAGGGCGATGGTCACCACGCCGAAGGTGGCGGTCACGGCGATCTGCGAGGTCGCCGTGAACATGTGGAAGACGCCGGGGACGTTCACCAGGCCCAGGAAGTTCATCGCCAGGATGAACATGAAGATGGTGAAGACGAACGGCATGAACTTGCGGCCTTCATGGCCGATGATCGAGGTCGTCAGATTGTCGATGAGGCCGAACATCTGCTCGCCGACGCCCTGCAGGCGGCCGGGAACGACTTTGGCGTTGGCGGTGACCAGCGACATGAAGGCGACGATGGCGACAAAGGCCAGGGTCATCGCCAGGTGCGAGTTGGTGAAGGCCAGATCGACCGTGCCGATGCCCGGCAGGGTGACGTCGGGAAGGTCGACGATCTTCTCGATCTTGAACTGGTGCAACGGATCGGCCACGGGCCTCTCGCTCCTTAATCTTCGTCTTCGTCGTCGGCGATGGTGGGAAGCGGGGTGTCGCCCTGCTCCGCCTTCGCCATGGCCATCAACCGGTTGGCCGTGCGCCGCGCCATATAGAGCGACAGCGCAAACCCGCCGAGGACCCCGCCGATCATGCCCCAGGGCTTGGTCGGCAGGAACTGGTCGATGACCGCCCCGATGGCCAGACCGATGAGCACGCCGCCCAGCAGTTCAGCCAGAATTCGCCAAGCCTGGCTGGTCGCCGCCTCGCCAGCCGCGTGCGACGCGGGCTTGGCGGTGCGCGCCTGGAGTGCGGCGGCCCGTTCGTCGAGGCGCTTCAGCGCCTCTTCGCGGTTTTCGTCGGCCCTAGGCATGGGAGCGGTCAGCTCTGCAAACGGCCTGGAAGAACACCCTCCGGGCCCGGCTTGATCGGCGCGGAACCTATAGACCATGGTGCGGTGCGTCAAGGCTGGTTCGGCAGTATTTAAAGCACTGAAAACACTGAGCTATTTCCCTTCTCCCGCTTGCCGGGAGAAGGTGGCCCCCGAAGGGGGTCGGATGAGAGCGGCGCGGAAGGCGGATTGGACCGCGCCAGAACGCGGCCAGCCGTCGCAGGCCGGCGCTGCCCTCATCCGAGCCCTTCAGGCCCACCTTCTCCCGACGAGCGGGAGAAGGACTCCTAGGCGGCGCGGATCGCGGCCACCCGGCCGATGGAGGCCTCGGCCTCGGCCATGATGCGGCGCACGATCTCGCCGGCCGGCAGGACGTCGTGCACGCCGCCGGCGCTCTGGCCCATGGCGAAGCAGCTCTTGTCGGGGTCGAGGTTCTCGGTCTGGCCGCCGATGCCGCCCATGGCGTTGTTCTGGATCGAGATGCCGGCCTGGACCGGGAAGGGCTGGATGTCGCCCGGCCGCGATTCCCAGTCATCGACATAGGGGTTCTTGCGCACCCGCATCGGCTTGCCGCTGTAGCAGCGGGTGCGGACGGTGTCCTCGTCGACCGATTCGACGATGGTCTGGCGATAGAGCTCGCCAGCGTGGGCCTCGGTGGAGGCGATGAAGCGGGTGCCCATCCAGACCCCGACGGCGCCGAGCGCCAGCGAAGCCGCCAGCCCCCGGCCGTCGTAGAGACCGCCGGCCGCCACGACCGGCACCTTCACCGCCTCGACCGCCTGGGCGACCAGCGGCAGGGTGCCGACCAGGCCGGTGTGGCCGCCGCCCTCGCCGCCCTGGCAGATGACCGCGTCGCAGCCGGCCTGCTCGGCCTTCACCGCATGTTTGACCGCGCCGCAGACGACCATGACCTTGAGGCCGGCCTTCTTGAGCTTTTCCATGATCGGCATCGGCACGCCGAGGCCGGCGACGAAGGCCGAGGCGCCCTCCTCAATGATCACATCCACGCTGGCGGTCAGGCTGTCGGGGGTGGCGGCCAGCAGGTCGACGCCGAACGGGCGGTCGGTGAGCTTCCTGACGGCCCGCATCTGCTCGCGGATGAAGTCCGGCCCGCGCCCGGCCATGCCCAGCACGCCATAGCCGCCCGCATTGCTGACCGCCGCCGCCAGTTCGGCGTAGGAGACCCCGCCCATGCCGGCCAGCATGATCGGATGCTCGACGCCGAGCAGGTCGCAGAGTGGGGTGTGCAGGGTCATGGCGTTACTCCCGCGGGCCGTTCACCGCCCGTCGTGACGGGTATGAACCGCGCCTTACGCGGGGGTCGTCAAGCGCTTCCGAACCGCTCCACCGCCTCGCGGATGACGCGGCGGGTTTCCTCCCACTCGACGATGGCCAGCGCCTCTTCCAGCGGGAAGAACCGGGCGTCGGCGGCGTCGTCGCCGGCCACGGGTTCGCCGGCCAGCCAGCGGGCCGCGTAGTCGATCATGATGTAGTGGCGGGTGGTCATCACGCCGTCGACGACATCGATCAGGCCGAGGATCTTCGCCTCGACGCTGGTCTCCTCCCGAAGCTCGCGCAGGGCGCCGGCCTGCAGGGTCTCGCCCCACTCCAGCCGCCCGCCCGGCAGGCTCCACTGGCCCTGGCGGGGCGGGTTGCCACGCTTGATCAGCAGCACCTCGTCGCCACGCAGGCAGACGACGCCGACGGTGGCGACAGGCTTCTGCTCGCTCACCGGAAGGGCCTCTGCAGGTCGACGGTGGAGGCGGCGCCGATCTTGTCCAGGTTGGCGGCCAACCAGTCTTGCGCCGCGGCGCGGCCCCGCGCGCGCAGGTCGCTGAGGAAGGACCAGTCGGTGTTGAACTTGGAGGCCATGGTCAGGTCGTCGAGCCGTCCGTCAGCGGTGATGGCGTGGACCAGCATGCGCCGGTAGCGGCCCCGCGCATGGTCCTTCAGCAGGCCCTCGTCCAGCAGTTTCTGCACGAAGCCGATGGCCCGCAGTTCGGCGACCAGGGAGGCGTTGAAGGTGATCTCGTTGAGGCGGTCGAGGATCTCGGCCGGGCTCTTGGGCACGGCGGCGCGCTCGAACGGGTTGAGGCTGACGATCAGGATGTCGTCGGGGGTGTCGGCGTAGAACAGCGGCCATAGCGGCGGGTTGGCCAGGTAGCCGCCGTCCCAGTAGGGCTCGCCGTCGATCTCCACGGCCTGGAACAGCTGCGGCAGGCAGGCCGAGGCCATGATGTGGCGGGCGGTCAGCTCCTCGCGCTTGAAAACCTTCGATTCGCTGGTCTTCACCGCCGTCGCCGAGACGAACACCGGCAAGGTGGAGCGCTCGCGCACGGCCTTGAAGTTGACGCAGGCCTCGAGCGCGTCGTGCAGCGGGTTGAGGTTGAAGGGGTTGAAGTCGTAGGGGCTCAGCGAGCCGGCGACGCCCTGCATCCAGTTGAAGGCCGGGGTGTTGCGCAGCCAGTCGGGGTTGAAGGCGGCGCTCCAGACCCCAAGGTCGCCGAAGACGCTGCGGTTGCTGTTGCCGACGCCGCGCCAGAAGGCTTCCAGCTTGGCAATGGCGGCGGGCTTGCCGCCCTCGGCCAGGCCGTCGGCCATGACCACGGCGTTCATGGCCCCAGCCGAGGCTCCGGTGACCGCGCCAATCTGCAGGCTGTCCTCTTCGAGCAGCCGCTCGATGACGCCCCATTGAAAGGCGCCGTGCGACCCGCCGCCCTGCAGCGCCAGGCTGATCGGGCGGGGGCTCAACGGGTCAGCCCGCCGTCCAGCCGCCGTCGATGGAGAGGTGCGCCCCGTTGACCCCGGCCCCAGCGTCGCTGGCGAGATACAGCAGCATACCGTTCAGCTGGTCGAAGGTGATGAAGGCCTTGCTGGGCTGGGCGGCGAGGATGACGTCGCGGACGACGGCTTCCTCGGTCATGCCGCGGGCCTTGGCGGTGTCCTTGATCTGGCCGTCGACCAGCGGGGTGTGGACATAGCCCGGGCAGATGGCGTTGCAGGTGACGCCGGCCTCGGCGACCTCCAGGGCGACGGTCTTGGTCAGGCCCAGCACCCCGTGCTTGGCGGCGACGTAGGCGCCCTTGAACGGGCTGGCGACCAGGCCGTGGGCCGAGGCGATGTTGATGATCCGGCCGCGCTTCTGGGCCTTCATGATCGGCAGGGCGGCGCGGATGGCGTGGAAGTTGGAGGTCAGGTTGATGGCGATGATCTGGTCCCACTTATCCAGCGGGAACTGGTCGATCGGCGAGACGAACTGGATGCCGGCGTTGTTGACCAGGATGTCGAGGCGGCCAAATTCCTTGTGCGCATAGGCGACCATGTCGGCGATCTCGCCGCCCTTGGTCATGTCAGCGCCGTGGTAGAGGACGCGGACGCCGGTGCTCTTTTCGAGGTCGGCGCGGGTGGTCTCGATGGCAGCCGGATCACCCAGGCCATTGAGCACCACATCGACGCCGCTGCGGGCCAGGGCCTCGGCGATGGCGTGGCCGATGCCGCTGGTCGAGCCGGTGACGATCGCCGCCTGCCCCTTCAGCCCGTAGTCCATGAACGTGCTCCGACGCTTTTCTCATTATTGTGCGGCGCAACATAATCCTTCGCGCCGCATCATACGAGTGTCTATAATTCATCACCGGGTGAATTACGAGCGGCGGCGCGGAGCTGGGCGGCCGGGAGCGGCTGGGGTCGGGCGAAGACCCAGTCGCTGTCGGTGGAGAGGGAGGCCTTGAAACCGTAGCCGGCGGTGTCGAAGGCCTTCAGGTCGGCGGCCTGTTCGATGCGCTGGTCGATGGCGAAGCGGGCCATCAGGCCGCGCGCCTGTTTGGCGAAGAAGCTGATCTGGCGGGTCTCGCCGTCCTTCTCCTCAAGGAAGCGGCAGGTGACGACCGGCAGCTTGAGGGCGGCGGCGTCGACGGCCCCGAAATACTCCTGGCTGGCCAGGTTGATCAGGGTCGGGTCGGCGTGACCCTTGGCGTCCGCGTTGAGCTGGCGCGCGACCTTGTCGCCCCAGAAGTCGTAGAGGTTGGACCCGCGTTTGGTCTTCAGCCGCGTGCCCATCTCCAGCCGGTGGGGCTCGATGGCGTCGGCCGGCCGCAGCAGGCCGTAGAGGCCCGACAGGATGCGCAGGCGCTCCTGGGCCCAGGCGAAGGCGGCCTTGTCGAGGGTGCGGGCCGAGAGGCCGGTGTAGACGTCGCCGTTGAAGGCGACGGCGGCCTGCAGGCCGTTCTCGCCATGCGGATCGAGGGCCTGGAAACGGGTGTGGTTGAGACTGGCCAGCGCGTCCGACAGGTGCATCAGCCGCTTCAGCTGGCGGGCGCTCTGGCCCTTGGCGACCTTGGCCAGCTCGACCGTGTCGACCTTCAGCCGCGGCTCGGTGAGCGGCAACGGCTTTGGCGGCGCGGTGAAGTCCAGCGCCTTGGCGGGAGAGATGACCATCAGCATGGCGCGGCAGATAGGCCGGGGCGGCGCGGAAGGCCAGAGCTAGAAGAGAACTCTGGGGTTCATGATCCGCTTCGGGTCGAGCGATGCGCGAATGGCGCGCAGGGCCTCGACCTCGACCGGGCTCTTGTAGCGCAGGGCGTCGGCGGTCTTGGCGGCGCCCAGGCCGTGTTCGGCGCTGATCGAGCCGTCCAGCTCGGCGACCAGGTCGTGCACCCGGCGCGAGCCCTCGTCGCGCAGGGCGTTGTGGGCCTCGTCGGTGTCGTCCGTCCGCCGCAGCACGTCGTAGTGGACATTGCCGTCGCCGACATGGCCGAAGGCGACGACGCGGACGCCGGGGCGGAAGGCCTCGACCAGGGCGGTGGCCCGCTCGATGAACTCGGCCATCTTGGAGACCGGCACCGAGACGTCATGCTTCCAGGCGGCGCCCTCGACCTTCTGGCCGCCGGACTGGTTTTCGCGCAGGGCCCAGAAGGCGCGGGCCTGGCTCTCGGTCTGGGCGATGGCGGCGTCGGCGATCAGGCCGTCCTCCAAGGCGTAGGCCAACAGCCGTTCAAGCGCCGCCTCGGCGACGCCGGACTCGCCGCTGGTGGTCTCGACCAGGACGTACCAGGGATGCA
The DNA here is from genome assembly GCF_058809015.1 of Caulobacter sp. GW821-FHT11A05. Lineage (NCBI taxonomy): Bacteria > Pseudomonadati > Pseudomonadota > Alphaproteobacteria > Caulobacterales > Caulobacteraceae > Caulobacter > Caulobacter sp. GW821-FHT11A05. The sequence continues at coordinate 117,359 of NZ_JBXASF010000016.1, forward strand.
CTCCCTCCAGCGGCTCGCGTAGGCCGGGGATGTTCTTGATTGCATAGCCAACGCCCGCCCGGCCCATCAGCTCGAAGGCCTCGACGGCGCCGCCGGTCTCCTCTTTCGCACGCGCGAGAAGGGTGATGGCGTCGCGGGCGCTCTTGAGGGCGCAGATGGCGGTGGAGGTCGAGACCGGTTGCGGGAACAGCTTGAGGCTGGCGGCGGTGACGACACCCAGCGTGCCCTCCCCGCCGATCAGCAGCTGCTTCAAGTCATAGCCGGTGTTGTCCTTGCGCAGGCGTTTCAGGCCGTTCCAGATTTCGCCGTTGGGCAGCACCGCCTCCAGGCCGAGCACCAGGTTTCGGGTGGTGCCGAAGCGCAGCACCTGGGTGCCGCCGGCGTTGGTCGAGACCACGCCACCGACCGTGGCCGAACCTTCCGAGGCCAGGCCAAGCGGGAAGCGGCGGCGGATGCCGGCGGCCGCCTCATGCACGGCCGCCAGGGTGACGCCGGCCTCGGCGACGATGACGTCGTCGAAGGCGTCGATGTCGCGGATGGCGTTCAGCCGCTCGGTGGAGAGCAGAATCTCGCCCTGCGGAATCTGGCCCGAGACCAGGCCGGTGTTGCCCCCCTGCGGGGTGATAGCGACGCCGGCCTCGGTGCAGAGGCCGACCACTGCCGAGACCTCGGCGGTGCTGCGCGGCAGGGCCAACAGCGGCGTCGTCCCCTGCCAGCGGCCGCGCCACTCGATCAGCTTGGGGGCGATGCGGTCGGCATCGGTGCTCCAGCCGCCCTCGCCGAGCACGGCTTTGAGGCGGGAGATGACGTCGGCGGGAACGGGGATGGTCATGGCGGGGGGAGGATACGCTTCCCACTCCCGCCACACCAGTATATACTCCGAATATATATTGGAGATCGACGTGGGCATTCTTCTTAAGAACGCAGAGGCCGAGCAGATGGCCCGAGAGTTGGCCGAACTTCGCGGCAGCACGCTCACCGATGCCATCAAGGGCGCGCTCAAAAAGGCGCTCGCGGAAGAAAAGGCGCGGACACCGAGGACCTTGGAGACGATGATCGCCGCCACCGAGCGGTTCCGGAAGGCAGCTGGAATCACCAAGGACACGCCGCCAATCACCAAGGCCGATTTCGACGCTCTGTACGACTATCTGGACGAGGAAATCGATGGTCGTGGTCGATAGCTCGGCTCTAGTTGCAATCGCCCGCCAGGAGGAGGACTGGCTTTCGTTTTTGGACGAGCTGACGAAGGCTGTTGGCCGCAGTTGGCTCGCAGAAGGAACCTACCTCGAAGTCGGCATCGTCCTGATCCAGCAGGGTATCTTCCCGGACAAACCGGAGTTTGATGCCTGGCTCTCCGAGCTCGGCGTCCATATCGATGCGACCACGCCAATTGCTAGTGCGGCGCTAGACGCCTTCATGCGCTTCGGTAAGGGCCGCCATTCGGCCCGACTGAACTTCGGCGATTGTTTCTCCTACGCTCTCGCCAAGACCCTCGGCGCGCCATTGTTGTTTAAGGGCAACGACTTCTCACAGACCGACATCCGGCCCGCCCTTCAGCCGACGTAGCCGGCTGCCCGCTTCAGCCGATCATTGATCGCCTCTCCGAGCCCCTCGTCCGGGATCGGGGCAACGGCGATCGCCGTCGGTCTTGTCCGATCGGCCGCCCGCAGCATGGCGAACAGCTTGGCCGCCGCCTCCGCCAGATCCCCCGTCGGGCTGAGGTTGAAGGGGCTGTCGGAGGGGCCGAAGGCGAGGAAGGCTTCGCCGGCCCGCGGCCCCTCGGCGTTGATCCGCACGGGGGCGTCGGGGGCGTAGTGCAGGGCCATCCGGCCGGGCGAGCGCCTGGCGTCGGCCCCGGCTTCGGCGAGCGGACCGATCAGGGCCTCGATCTGGGCGCGGGTGACGCTGCCCGGACGCAGCAGCCGGGGCCGGCCGTCGAGGACGGCGACGACCGTCGATTCCAACCCGACCCGGCAGGGACCACCGTCGAGGCCGGCCGCGGTCTTGTCGCCGGTTTCCTCGCGGGCGTCGGCGTAGGTGGTCGGGCTGGGCCGGCCCGAGCGGTTGGCGCTGGGGGCGACAACCGGGCGGCCGAAGCGGGCCAGCAGGGCGCGGGCGACGGGGTGGCCGGGGACGCGCACGGCCACCGTGTCGAGGCCGGCGCGGGCAAGGTCGCAGACGGCCTCGGCATCGGCCAATGGGGCGACCAGGGTCAGGGGGCCGGGCCAGAAGACCTCGGCCAGCTTGAGGGCGCGGTCGTCGAGGTGGGCGATGCGGCGGGCGGCGGCGAGGTCGGCGACGTGGGCGATCAGCGGGTTGAAACGCGGCCGGCCTTTGGCCTCGAACACCCGGGCCACGGCCAACGGGTCACGGGCGTCGGCGGCCAAGCCGTAGACGGTCTCGGTCGGGAAGGTGACGAGGCCGCCCGCTTCCAGTGCGCGCGCCGCAGCCTCTATCGCTTCGCCGCCACCGTGAGGATCACCGTCACCGGGTTGGGAATGACGTCGGTCTTTTTCCACTCGTTCTGTCCAACCCCGAAGGCGAGGCGATTGACCGTCACCCGCGCGGTCATCTTCGCCTGATTGCCGGTGATGACGAGGGTGAAGGGCAGGGTCAACGGTTTCGTCTGCCCGCGCAGGGTCAGGGTCCCGGTGGCCTGGTATTTGCCGCCGCCCAGGGCCTTGAAGCCGGTGGTGCGGTAGGTGGCCTTGGGGAAGGCCTTGGCCGAGAACCAGTTGGGCTCCTTCAGGGCGGCGTCGCGGTCCTTGTCGCCCGACCAGGCGCTGGCGGTGTCGATGCTGACCACGGCGCTGGAGCCGGCCAGGTTATTGGGGTCGAAGCGGATCTGGGCGTCCCAACGGGCAAAGCCGCCGTTGAACGCCTGGCCGCCGAAGCTCGAGGCAAAAGCGATCTTCGAGGCGGCCTTGTCGACCGTCCAGGCTGCCGCCGGAGCAGCGGCGGCCGGCAGGGCGGTCAGGAACAGCAGGGCGAGAGCAGCGAGGATGCGGCGCATCAGCGGGGAGCCTTCAGGGAGGGGATCATGCGGCCCAGCTCGTTGTCCCTGTCGAGGAACTGGTGCTTGAGCGCGCCGAGCAGGTGCAGCGGGATGAGGGCGTAGACCAGGACCTTGGCCAGCAGGTGGTGGACCTCTTCCCAGGTCTCATGCGCCGTCTTCATCTCGGCCGGCGGCAGGCTGGACAGCGGACCGATGGCCGGCCAGTGGAACAGGCCGTACATGTCGATCGGATAGACCTTGATCAGCGGGCTGGCCGAGGACAGGGCCCAGCCGGTCAGCGGCAGGGCGATCATCAGGACATAGAAGCCCCAGTGAACGGCATGGGCCAGCCAGCGCTCCCATTGCTTCAAGTGGGGATTGAACGGTGGCGGCCTGTTGCTCAGCCGCCAGGCGAGCCGGCCGAGGCTGAGGATCAGCACGGTGATCCCGAAGGTCTTGTGCCAGGCCATCAGGCCGGCGGCCTCCTGGCGCGGCAGCTCGTTGGCCGTCCAGGCCAGGGCGACGTTGCTGATGATCAGGGCGGCGATGACCCAGTGGAAGGTCATGGCCACCGCCGAATAGCGGCTTCTCGGAGTGGTCATTGGCGCGTGAACTCCACCTCGATGATCAGTTCGATGTCGTCGGCGGCGAACATGCTCATGCTGTCCGAGCCGAAGTCTGAACGCTTGAACGCGCCGGTCGCGGAAAAGCCCGCCCGCGCGCCCAGCAGCCCGGACTCATAACCGCGGAAGATGACGTCCAGGGTGACGGGCCGGGTCACGCCGTGGAAGGTCAGGTCGCCCGTCACCCTGCCCCGGTCGCCGTCGCGGACGATGGCGGTGGAGACGAAGGTCGCCTTGGGGCTCTTCTTCGCATCGAGGAAATCCTCGGCGAAGTCCTTGCTGATCTTGGGATCGCCGACGTCGAGCGAGGTCATGTCGATGCTCACCGACAGCCTGGCGGCCTCGGGCGTCTTGGGGTCCCAGTCGTAGCGGGCGTCGAAGCGGTTGAACCGCATCGTGTAGCTGGTCAGGCCCATGTGGCGCACGCGAGCCAGCAGCGAGGCGTGGGTCTTTTCGAGGACGTAGGTCCCGGCCGGCATCTTGGCCGGGTCGGTGGCGGGCGCTGCCAGCGCCGGTCCGGTCATGAGGCAGGCCGCCAGCAGGGCGACGGCGAGAGTACGGATCATGCGGCGTCGCCTCAACTGTATCTGCATTCGTTACGGAACATAGGCATCCTCCACGGCGATGAAAGACCCATCCGGCCCTTTGTTCCAGAGGACGGGCGGTCTAGGTAGTCGCCGACAGCTCCAGGACATTTGCATGACCTACACCCCGCCGCTCCGCGACATCGCCCTGGCCATGAAGGCCGCCGGCTTCGACGACCTGATCGAGGACTTCCCGGAAGCCGACCCGGCGACCGTCGAGGCCGTGCTGGACGGCGCCGGGGCCTTCGCCGCCGACATCATCGCGCCGCTGAACCGGCCGGGCGACCTGGCTGGCGCCACCTACGCCAACGGCAAGGTCACCGCCGCGCCGGGCTATGCCGACGCCCTGCGCCAGTTCGCCGAGGGCGGCTGGAACAGCCTGTCGGCCGAGCCGCGCTACGGCGGCCAGGGATTGCCCAAAGCGCTGGAGATCGCCGTCTTCGAGATGTTCAACTCGGCCAGCCTGGCCTTCGGCCTCTGCCCGATCCTCACCCAGGGGGCCATCGAGGCCCTGGCCGCCCACGGCACCACCGAACAGAAGGCCAAGTACCTGCCCCGCCTGGTCAGCGGCGAATGGACCGGCACCATGAACCTGACCGAGCCGCAGGCCGGTTCGGACCTCGCCGCCCTGACCACCAAGGCCGAGCCCGATGGCGAGGGCGGCTGGCGGCTGACCGGCCAGAAGATCTTCATCACCTGGGGCGACCACGACGCCGCCGACAACATCGTCCACCTGGTGCTGGCCCGCACGCCGAACGCCCCGGCCGGGGTGAAGGGCATCTCGCTGTTCGTCGCCCCCAAACGCATCCTGACCGCCGAGGGCAAGGCCGGGGCGCCCAACGACCTTCGGCCGGCCGGCCTGGAGCATAAGCTGGGCATCCACGCCTCACCGACCTGTGTCATGGCCTTCGAGGGGGCGAGGGCCGAGCTGGTCGGCGTCGAGGGCCAGGGGCTGGCCCATATGTTCACGATGATGAACGCCGCCCGGCTGCAGGTCGGGACGCAGGGCGTGGCCATCGCCGAGCGCGCCTATCAGCAGGCCTTCGAATTCGCCAAGGAACGCCGCCAGGGCCGGTCGGCCTGGACGGGCGAGAACCCGGCTCCGCTCTGGGACCTGCCGGACGTGCGCCGCACCCTGATGCTGATCAAGGCCAAGACCGTGGCGGCGCGAGGCGTCTGCCTGGCCACGGCGGTGGCCGCCGACCAGGCGCATCGCGGTTCGGAGGCGGCGCGGTTGCGCGAGGAGCTGCTGACCCCCATCGCCAAGGGATGGTCGACCGACGTCGGCCTCTGGGCGGCGTCCGAAGCGCTGCAGGTGCACGGCGGCATGGGCTTCATCGAGGAGACCGGCGCGGCCCAGCACTACCGCGACTGCCGCATCCTCCCGATCTACGAGGGCACCAACGGCATCCAGGCCATCGACCTCATCGGCCGCAAGCTGTCGATGGAGGGTGGGGCGGCGATGACGGCCCTGATCGCCGACATCCGGGTGACGGCGCGGTCGCTGAAGGGCGACCTGGGCGGCGTCGGCGACCGGCTGGAGGCGGCCGTCGAGGCCATGGCGGCCGGGGCCGACTGGCTGGGCGCGCGCAAGGGCGCGGCGGACGCGCTGGCGGGGGCGACGGCCTATCTGAAACTGTGCGGCGAGACGGTCGGCGGCTGGATGCTGGCCCGGCAGGCGCAGCATGAGGGTCGGATGACGCCGCTGGCGACGCTGTACGCCGGCCAGGTGCTCAGCACGGTGCCGGGGCAGCTGGCGGCGGTGACCCAGGGGGCCGATCCGCTGGAGGCGTTTGAGGGGTAACTCAGCCCTCCCTCCCCTTTATGGGGAGGGACAGATCGCGCAGCGATCAGGGTGGGGTACGAAAATCATAGGGCGCCAACCTTCAGGGATTGGCGCGCTCCATCCGACTGCCCCACCCGGCGCTTCGCGCCACCCTCCCCATAAAGGGGAGGGAGCGCGCGACACCTGTACTACCCCAGCTGCGGCAGCATGTACTCCGCCGCGCTGACCTTGAACTCACCGCCCTGTTCGACATTCAGGCTTTCGACGACGCCATCCTTGACGACCATCGAGTAGCGCTGGCTGCGCGTGCCCATGCCGAACTTGCTGCCGTCCATCTCCAGGCCGATGGCGCGGGTGAAGTCGCCGTTGCCGTCGGCCAGCATGACGATGTCGTCGCCGACGCCCTGGTCGGCGCCCCAGGCCTTCATCACGAAGACGTCGTTGACCGACAGGCAGGCGATGGTGTCGACGCCCTTGGCGCGGAACTCGGCGGCGTGCTCCTTGAAGCCGGGCACATGCTTGGCCGAGCAGGTCGGGGTGAAGGCGCCGGGGACGGCGAAGAAGGCGACGGTCTTGCCGGCGAACAGCTCGTCGGTGGTGATCGGGCGCGGGCCCTCGGGGCCGCTGGTCATGAAGGTGGCGTCCGGAACCTTGTCGCCGACTTTGATGGTCATCTGATCTCTCCCTTGCCCGTCGCGGGCGTCAGGACAGGCAAATAGAGGGGCCACGGCCGCTCGCCAAGCGGTGTGACTTGAAACGGTCGTGAAGCGCGCCGATGTTGAGGCCCATGGCCAACGACCAAGACATGGAATTTCTCGCCGGCCGGCTGCTGATCGCCATGCCGGGCATCGATGACGAGCGGTTCGAGCGGGCCGTCATCTACGTCTGCGCCCACGATGACCAGCACGCCATGGGCATCACCCTCAACCGTCCGGTCGACGGGCTGAAGATGCCCGACCTGCTGACCAAGCTCGGGGTTACCGTCACCGACAACCACCGCGACGACATCGTCCTGATGGGCGGGCCGGTCGAGCGCGAGCGCGGCTTCGTGCTGCACACCGACGACTACAAAAGCCCGGCCGGCACGCTGCCGGTGGCGCAGGGCGTCGCCCTGACCACCAGCCGCGAGGTGCTGGCCGCCCTGGCCGCCGACGGGCCGCCGCGCAAGGCCGTGCTGGCCCTCGGCTACGCCGGCTGGGGCGCGGGCCAGCTGGAGCAGGAGATGCGCCAGAACGTCTGGCTGGTGGGCGATCCCGACAGCACCCTGATCTTTGGCGACGACCATGAGCACAAATGGTCGGCGGCCCTGGCCAAGCTGGGCATCAGCGCCGACCACCTCTCGGGCGAGGCGGGTCGGGCTTAAATGTTCCTCCCCCTCTCGGGGGAGGTGGCGGCGGCGAAGCCGCTGACGGAGGGGGTCACCGCTCAGGTTGGCGGGTAAACCTCTCGAAGCTGAACCGCCGGTGGGGACCCCCTCCACCACGCGCTGCGCGCGCGGTCCCCCTCCCCCCGAAAGGGGGAGGAACTGGGTCACCCCTGCCGCCGGACCGGGGCCACGCCGTCGACGTAGCTTTCGTTGAGGTAGACCTCGGCCTCCTGCGGCGACAGCGGCGGGGCGTAGCCGAAGCCCTGGCCGTAGTCGCAGCCCAGCTCCAGCAGCCGGCCAGCCATCAGGGCGTTCTCCACCCCCTCGGCGACGACCTCGAGGTTGAGGTCCTGGCCGAGCTTGACCACCGACTGGACGATCTTGGCCGAGCCCGGGTTGGCCCCCATGGTGCGGACGAAGTAGCGGTCGATCTTCAGGGTGTCGAACGGCAGGCGCGTCAGGTAGCTGAGCGAGGAGAAGCCGGTGCCGAAGTCGTCGAGCGCCAGGCCGGCGCCGACGTCGCGCAGGGCTTTCAGCACCACGGCGGCGCCTTCCGGGTCGCGCATGATGTCGCTCTCGGTGATCTCCAGCTTCAGCGCGCCCTTGCGCAGCCGGTACTTGGCGATCAGGCCGCCGACATCCTCGACCAGGCCCTCGCGATGGATCTCGCCGGTCGACAGGTTGACGCTGCAGGTCAGCTGCCAGGCCGGCGGGTGCTTGGCCTGCCACTCGGAAAGCTGGCGGGCCGAGGCGCGGATCATCCGCTCGCCGATCTCCTCCATCAGGCCCATCTCTTCGGCCAGCGGCAGGAACTCGTCCGGCGGCAACAGGCCCCGGCGCGGGTGGCGCCAGCGGCAGAGGGCCTCGAAGCCCGACAGCTCGCCGCTCGACAGCCGCACGATGGGCTGGAAGAAGGGGCCGATCTCGCCGCGCCCGACGGCGCCGCGCAGATCGCCCTCCAGCGCCAGGCGCGACAGGCCGTCGCTCTCCATGCCCGAGCCATAGGCCGCGCCGCCGCCGCGCCCGGCGGCCTTGGCGGCCTCGACGGCCAGCTCGGCCCGGCGCAGCAGTTCGGCCGCGTCAGGGGCCTCGTCGCCGCCCTGGGCCTCGACGGCGCCGACGGCAAGCGTGGGATGGATGTCGAAACCGGCGACCCGCAGCGGCCGCTCCAGCGCCTCGCGCAGGCGGGAGCCGGCCGGGATCAGGCCGGGGGCCAGGACGGCGAACTCATCCTCGCCGACCCGGGCCATCAGGGATTCGGGCGGGAAGGCGGCGGCCAGCCGGGCGCCGAGGGCGGCCAGCACCAGGTCGGCGCGTTCGTGGCCCAGCGCCTCGTTGAGGCGGCGCAGGCGGTCGAGGTCGGCGACGACCAGGGTGAAGGGCTGGTGGGTCTGCAGCCGCTCGCGGGCCCGGGCGACGAAACTGCGCCGGTCGAGGAGGCCGGTTAGCGGGTCGGTCTCGGAGGCGGCGAAGGCGGTCTCGGGGGCGACGACGCCGGCCGCCCGGTTGCCTTCCTCCAGCCAGACCCCACGCCAGACGCCGATCTCGCCGCCGCGCATGCGCAGCCGCAGGGCGATCTCGCTATAGGGCGGCTGTTCGCGCAGCAGTTCCTCGGCCAGCGGGCGGTCCTGCGGCAGGACCAGGGCGCGCAGGGCGGCGGAACTGCATTCGGGGGCCAGGGGACCCAGGCCCAGGGCGCGGGAGGCGCCGCTGAATTTCAGGCGGTCTTCGGTCGGCGACCAGGTCCATAGGGCGACCCCCGCGGCGCTCAGCGCCTCGAGTGTGAGCGCGGTGTCCCACCCCTTGCGGTCGTTTCCCAGCGCCATGCGGCGCGCCCCTCACTGCGTGGGCCATCCGCCCACTTTGAGGCTTACGATGCTTCGGGCCGGCTTGGATACCGGTTTCCCGAGGGCGTCGTTCGCCTGAAAATCAATCTGGACAAGCTTGCTCCCGCTCCCGCGAAATCAACCCGAACAGGCGATGGTCTCGCCACTCGCCGTTAATTTTCAGATAAGCCCGCGCAAAGCCCTCCTCGGTAAAGCCCGCCTTGAGCAGCAGGGCGGCGCTGCCGCCGTTGCTCGGCAGGCAGGCGGCTTCCAGCCGCGAGAGGCCCAGGGTGCGGAAGGCGAAGCGGCTGACGGTCCTCACGGCGGTCAGGGTATGACCGCGCCGGACGGTGTGGACGCCGCTCCAATAGCCGACCGTTCCAACCTGCGCGACACCCCGTCGGACGTTGCTGAGGGTGATGCCGCCGGTCAGGGCGCCGGTCTCGTTGGAGAAGACGAAGAAGGGGTAGGTGATCCCCTGTTCGAGGTCGCGGCGCCAGGCGTCGAGCCGGCGGCGATAGGCGGAGCGGGTCAGGTCGTCCCGGGCCCAGGTCGGTTCCCAGGGCTGCAGGAACTCGCGGCTGGCGGCCCGGACGGCGGCCCATTCGGCATAGTCGCTGGCCTTCGGCGGGCGCAGCCGAACGGTTCCGCCGTCGAGGCGGAAGGCGGAGTCCAGACCGGTCCAGTCGATGAGGGCCATGGGCCTAAGGTTTCGCTCTGAAGGGCGCTGCGTCAACCTCCCTCCCCGAATGGGGAGGGCAGGCCGAAGGCCGGGTGGGGCAGTGGGTCACCACATCCCGACCGCCCCGGACCGACTGCCCCACCCGGCGCGCAACGCGCGCCTACCCTCCCCATTCGGGGAGGGAGGTTAGCCGGCCTTCAACGCCGTCTCGAAGGCCTCGACCGCGCCAAGCGAGGTCTTCGAACCCAGCACCGACCCGGCCACCAGCCCCGGCTCCAAAAACCGCGCCCCAACCCGCGCAATATCCGCCGCCGTGACCGCGTCGATCGCCTCGGCAATCTCGCCCGCCGCGAACAGCTTGCCGAACAATAGCGCCTGCCCCGCCGAGGTCTCCGCCCGCGACAGCGGCTGTTCCCGAGCCATGAACAGGTGGGCCTTCAGCTGAGCCTTGGCGCGGGCTAGTTCGGCGTCGCCGACTGACGAGGCCAGGCCAAGCGTCTCGCGGGCGGCGACCTGGGCCAGCGGCCCGGCATCCTTGGCCGCGCAGCCGGCATAGACGCCCAGCACCCCGGCATCGGCGTAGGTGTCGCTCCAGGCGTCGATGGCGTAGGCGAGCCCGAGATTCTCGCGGGCCTCCTGGAACAGCCGCGAAGACATGCCGCCACCCAGCATCTCCACGAACAGCCGCAGGGCGAAATAGTCGTCGTCCTTGGCCCCGAAGGCCGGCAGCAGCAGGACCAGATGCGCCTGCTCCAGCCGCCGCAGCTTGGCGGCGCGACCGGGGGCGAACACCGGGGCGGCCGGCGGCGGCGCCCCCTGCCCGGCCGGCTGCGAGCCAAAGGCGGCTTCGGCGAGACGCAGCAGCTCGCCCTCGTCGACGGCGCCGGCGGCGCTGACGACCAGGCGGTCGGGGGCGTAGAGGGCGGCGCGCCAGGCGTCGATGGCGGCGACGTCGGCGGGCTTCAGGGATTTGGGCGTGCCGAGGATCGGGCGGCCGTGCGGCTGGTCCGGATAGGCGGCGGCCTGCGCCAGTTCGAAGACCAGGTCGTCGGGGGTGTCGGCGGCCTCGGCGATCTCCTGGGCGACGACGGACTTTTCCTTGGCCAGGTCGCCGGCGTCGAGGGTCGGGCGCAGGACCAGGTCAGCGAGGATCTCCATGCCGAGCGGCAGGCCGCCCTTGAGGGCCCGGATCTGGAAGCTGGTCCGCTCATAGCCGGTGGCGGCGTTGACCTGGCCGCCGGCGCTTTCGACCACCTCGACGATCTCGCGGGCCGACCGCGAACCGGCGCCCTTGAAGACCATGTGTTCCAGGAGGTGCGACCAGCCGGAACGATGCAGGTCCTCGGACGCGGCCCCGCGGCCGGCGACGACCGACAGGGCGAGAGTCTCAAGGCCCGGCATGGGGTCGCAGATGACCCGCACGCCGTTGGCGAGGGTGTGGATTCTCGGAGTGGTCACGCCCACATCCTCCCCCGTGAACGGGGGAGGATGAAAGGTCATCGCCCCGCGAAACTCCGCACATAGTCCATGACCGTCGCCGCATCGGCGGGCAGGCGGTCGAAGCGTTCGGGCTTGTCGGCCAGGTGGCGGTCGGCGCGCGGGAAGGTCGGGGTGACGCCGGTGGCGGCATGGACGGCTTCCGGGAACTTGGCCGGGTGGGCCGTGGACAGCACGATCAGCGGCACATCCTCGGCCGACAGGGTGGCGCGCCTGGCGACGCTGATGGCGACGGCGGTGTGCGGGTCGACCAGCCGGCCGGTCTCGTTGAGGGTGGCCAGCATGGCGCGGCTGGTGTCGGCCTCGCTGGTCGAGGCGCCGCCGAACAGCTCGCGCATCGTCGCCAGCGGACCCGGCGGGATGTCGATGACCCCGGTCTCGTTGAAGGCGCGGAAGGCGCGGCCGGTCTCCAGGCCGTCGCGGCGGACGGCCTCGAAATAGAGGCGCTCGAAGTTGGAGGCCACCTGGATGTCCATGGCCGGGCTCTGCGTCGCCGCGACGTTGCCGCGCGAATAGCGGCCGTCCTCGAAGGCGCGGGCCATGATGTCGTTGCTGTTGGTGGCGACCAGGATGCGCTCGACCGGCAGGCCCATCTTCACGGCCACGTAGGCGGCAAAGGCGTCGCCGAAGTTGCCGGTCGGGACGGCGAAGGCGACCTTGCGATGCGGCGCGCCCAGGGCGACGGCGGTGGTGAAGTAGTAGACGGCCTGGGCGGCGATACGGGCGAAGTTGATCGAGTTGACGGCCGACAGGTCGACGGCCTTGGCGAACTGGCCGTCGGCGAACATGGCCTTGAGGATGGCCTGGCAGTCGTCGAAACTGCCCTGCAGGGACAGGTTGGCGACATTCCTGTCCTCGACCGTGGTCATGAACCGGCGCTGCACCTCGCTGATGCGGCCCTCCGGGAACATGGCGACGATGCGGACATTGTTGCGGCCGCGGAAGGCCTCGACGGCGGCGCCGCCGGTGTCGCCCGAGGTGGCGCAGACGATGGTCAGGGTGCGGCCCTTGGCGCCCAGGATATGGTCGTACAGCCGCGACAGCAGCTGCATGGCGACGTCCTTGAAGGCCAGCGTCGGACCATGGAACAGCTCGGCCAGGAACAGGTTGGGGCCGAGCTGCGTCACCGGACAGGTGGCGGCGTGGGCGAAGGTCCCGTAGGCCTCGGCGCACATCTCTTCCAGAACCTCGGCGGCGATCTCTCCGTCGGCGAACTTGCCGATCACGGCGGCGGCCACCTTGGCATAGGGCTGGCCGGCGAAGGCGGCGATCTCGTCTGGCGTGAAGGTCGGCCAGGTCTCGGGCACATAGAGGCCGCCGTCCGGCGCCAGGCCGGCCAGGACCGCGTCGAGGAAGCCGATCGGCTGGGCGGCGGAATCGCCCGCCCGCGTGGAGACGTATTTCATCGTGCCTTGAACCTGCGCCAGAGCATGGCGGCGTAGATGGCCAGAAGCGCGCCCGCAAGGCCGAACCAGGTCAGGGCGTACTCGAGATGGCGGTTGGGAATGTCGGGTGGGGTCGGGGCGGGGCGCAGGCCGGAGGGCTGCGGCGCTTCCGATTCCACGGCGATGTAGAAGTCGGCCGCCGGCGCCAGCGCCGTCCCAAGACGACGCAACACCGAGGTGTCCTTCCGGGGCGCATGAAAGCCGCCAGGAATTGCTGGTGGATAGCCTGTCGATGCCCAGGACTTCTCGACTGGCTCCGGAAGCCTGACGAAACCCACGGTAGAGACCGGGAACGGCGCGTCGATCTGTTGTGGTTCGAGAACACCGTCCTGCGCCGCCGCAAAGCCCCGGTCGAGGGCGACCGTCATGCCTGGATGATCAACGGGGCGGCAGGGCGAAAGCAGCCGCCAGGCGATCTTGCCGTCGTCCAGGGCATAGGTCAGGGCGTGCTGTTCTCGCTGCGGCGAGACACCGGGTTTGGGGGGCGGTTGATCCGATGCGCAGGTCAGGCGCACCCGTCGCCATTCCACCGGCTGACCGGCCGCCTGGAGGCGGATGATTTCATCGATGGAGACCGGCGCGGCGGTTCTCGCCGCCTCGATGCGGGCGAGAAGATCAGTCTTCCAGGCCAGTCTTTGCATCTGCCACGCGCCAAGCGCGATCAGGATGACCAGGCTGATCGCCACCGCGATGGTCAGGATGATGGGGAAGCGCTTCATGCGGCCCCCTCAAAGCTCGTGAGTTCGCCTCGGGTCTCCCTTCTCCCCTTGCGGGAGAAGGTGGCGCGAAGCGCCGGATGAGGGGTCGAAGACTCGTCAAGCTGGGCAGAGGCGGTTCGGCCGGGCGGTGTCGGAGGCCGGGGGGCCCCCTTGTGTGTCTGAAATCTGCGAAGTTCGCGGTTGCCGCTGGACGGGTCATGACCCGTCCAGCGGCGGT
>NZ_JBXASF010000017.1:0-120854 GCF_058809015.1 Caulobacter sp. GW821-FHT11A05
GCACAAACTCGCGCCGCTGCTCCATGGCCGACACCTCCATCCAAGGCATGGACCGCCCTCCTCAAGAGCCAATCCAGCAAATGATGTGTCAGCTATGTCCCCGAACACCTGTCAGGCATGTCCCCGGGCTGAACACTTGTGCCTAGGATCCCGCTGTCGACCGCACTCACGGATGCGTGGAGGCGCGGCCGCGCCTCCAAGGCAGAGGCTTGCGGCAGCTGAGCCCGGGATCCTAGGCACAAGGCCTAGGATGACGGGGTGTATGGGAGGAGGCCGTGGGGTGACCCGGTCAGGCGGCGACCGAAGTCACCTTCTCGCCGTTCGTCACCCGGTTCCGCCCGGCGCGCTTGGAGATGTAGAGGGCCGCGTCGGCGCGATCCATGGTGCAGACGCCGGTCTCGCCGGCCCTGCGGGTGGCCAGGCCGGCCGACACGGTGACGGTGCCCAGGTCCTCGTTGGTCGAGCGGCGCTTGAGCATGCGCGAGGCGACCTCGTCGCGGATCTCTTCCAGGCAGGCCTCGACCACCGCGGCGTCCTCGCCGGGGAAGATCATGGCGAACTCCTCGCCGCCGTAGCGGGCGGCGAAGCGCGGCGTGGCGCCGACCCGGCCGATGACGCTGGCGACGAAGCGGATCACCTGATCGCCGGTCTGGTGGCCCCAGGTGTCGTTGAAGTTCTTGAAATGGTCGATGTCCAGCACGGCCAGGGTCAGGGCGCCGCCCTGTTCGTCGGCGTCGGCGCAGGCGCGGGCCAGTTCGTCGTCGAAGGCCTTGCGGTTCGCCAGGTTGGTCAGGCCATCGGTGGTGGCGTCGCGGCGCACCTGCTCCAGGTGTTCGCGCAGGCGGGCGACCTCGGTGGTCGAGTCCGACAGCTTCTTCTCGAGGGTGTCGTTCTGCTTCTGGACGCGCTCGGTGGCGCTGGCCAGGGTCTGGACCATCTGCTTGATGGCGCCGGCGTCGGGGGCCGCGCCCAGGCCCTCGCTGGCCGAAGACAGGGTCTCGCCATAGGCGGCGGTCGACTTCTGGGCGGTCTGGATGGCCTTGGCGACGGCGGCCAGTTCCTTGGTCAGCTGGTCCCCGGCGTCGCGAATCTGTTCGTTCAGCTTGGCCTTGGCCAGATAGGCGGCGGCCAGTTCCTCGCTGATCGTCTCGGTCATCGGCTCGCCAGAGGCGATCAGGCGGGTCAGTTCCTTGGCCAGGGCGCCGTTCGGCTCGGCGACGAAATGCGACCAGAGCTCGAAGTTGAGCGGTGTCGGCCAGATGTTGTGGCGTTCCATCATATCGATGGCCTTGCGGGTGATCTTGTAGGCCTGAGGCCCCCGCAGGGTTTGTTCAAAATCGCCGGACATCGCGTCGTCTTCCCCCGAAACGCAGCCGCTTTCGGCGGATGCGCATGTTTCAGTCCGGTGACACTAGTGGGTAACGCCAAACGGCAGGTTAAAGGCCCTGAACCTTGTTTGCTTGCAGGGGGCGACATCCCCCGCCATTCTGATCAACGATCACCTGAGCCGGGGCAACCGGCCGCCTGGGAGGGCAACCATGACCGACGCCGCCGCCATGCAGGATATTCTCGCCCGCCAAAAGGCCGCCCACCTGCGCGACGGGGCCCCGACGGCCGAGCAGCGGATCGAGCGGATCGACCGCTGCATCGGCCTGCTGGTCGACCATGCCAAGGCCATCGAGGACGCCCTCAACGAGGATTTCGGCAACCGCTCCCGCGAGGCGACGCAGCTGACCGACATCGCCGGCTCCATCGGCCCGCTGAAGCATGCCCGCGACAATCTGCGCAAATGGATGAAGGGCGAAAAGCGCAAGACCAGCCCGGCCATCCTCGGCCTGTTCGGGGCCAAGGCCGAGGTGGTGTTCCAGCCCAAGGGCGTGGTGGGCGTGATCAGCCCGTGGAACTTCCCGGTCAACCTGACCTTCGCGCCGCTGGCCGGCATCCTGGCGGCGGGCAACCGGGCGATGATCAAGCCGTCCGAGTTCACCCCGGCCACCTCCGAGCTGATGAAGACCATGTTCGGCAAGGTCTTCTCGGAGGAGGAGATCGCCGTGGTCACCGGCGGCCCGGAGATCGGCCAGGCCTTCTCGGAGTTGGCCTTCGACCACATGATCTTCACCGGCGCGACCAGCGTGGCGCGGCATGTGATGCGGGCCGCCGCCGCCAACCTGGTGCCGCTGACCCTGGAGCTGGGCGGCAAGAGCCCGGTGATCATCTCGCGCAGCGCCGACATGGCCCTGACCGCCGCCCGGGTGATGAACGGCAAGACGCTGAACGCCGGCCAGATCTGCCTGGCGCCGGACTATGTGCTGACGCCGGAAGAGAGCGTCGGCGAGTTCGTCACCCAGGCGAAGGCGGCGGTGACAAAGCTGTTTCCGACCATCAAGGACAATCCCGACTACACCGCCGTGGTCGCCCAGCGGCACTATGACCGGATCATGGGCTACATCGACGATGCGCGGTCCAAGGGGGCCGAGATCGTCGAGATCAAGCCGGACGGCGAGGACCTGACCCAGCAGGAGCATCGCAAGATCGCCCCGACCCTGATCCTCAACCCGACCGACGACATGAAGGTCATGCAGGAAGAGATCTTCGGGCCGGTGCTGCCGGTGAAGACCTACAAGACCCTCGAAGAGGCCACCGGCTACATCAACGCCCACGACCGGCCGCTCGGCCTCTACTGGTTCGGCACGGACGAGGCGGAGAAGACCAAGGTGCTGGAAACCACCACCAGCGGCGGGGTGACCATCAACGACGTGGTCATGCACGTGGCCCAGGAGGAGCTGCCGTTCGGCGGCGTCGGACCCTCGGGCATGGGCAGCTACCACGGCCACGACGGTTTTAGGGAGTTCAGCCACCGCAAGGCCATCTACACCCAGCTGAAGAAGGACATCGGCCCGCTGGTGGCGATGCGGCCGCCGTACGGGGCGGCGATCCGCAAGATGCTGGCCGGCCAGATCACCCGGTAGCTGGCTGAACCAGGCCTGAATATCCGCGCCTGGCCGCCGGGACATAGAGCCGCAACATCCCGCCCTTCCAGCGCCGCTATTCCTACCTACATTGTAGGGGTCGCACCGATGCGACTCGAAACGGAGAATGCTCATGCGCGCCCCCATCCTGGGCGGGCTTATCCTGGCGACCCTGACCGGCTTCTCGGTTCAGGCCCAGGGCAGTGTCGACTTCCGGGCCCAGGCCCGGTGCCTTGCCGTCTATGAAGCGGCCGCCAGCGCGGTCGAGCAGGGCGGCGGCGACAAGGCCCTCGTCAAGAGCTTCGACCGTAACCGCGAACGCACCGCCCTGGCGTTGGCCGCTCGCCGCGATCTGCCCAAGGGCACCAACCCGGCGGCGATCCAGTCGGCCGAAGCCGACAAGCTGGAAGGCCAGGGCCGCGACGCCTTGGTCAACGAAGCCAAGGCCTGCGACAAGACGCTGGGGTATTAGGCTTCAGGTCTGAACGTCGAAACGCCCGCCGGCATCAAGCCGGCGGGCGTTTTGCTTTGGGGACTGGATCGCCGCGCAGGAGCGGAGATCATCGCGCTCAAACGACTGGTGCGGCGTTCCTGTCCCCGATCAGCGCCGATCGGGGACAGGAACGCCGCACCAGACACCTAGGCGCCAACGGCGCCGCACCTGCGCGGCGATCCAGTCCCCACGCTCTGCGACAGTCCCTCTAGTCGTCCTTGGACGGCGCCACGGTCGGGACCGGGCGGGCCAGGAAGGCGGGGAGTTCGTTGCCGAAGCCGACGACGCGGCGGTCGTCGTCGTCGCGCGGGGTCGGGGCGCGGACGCCGCGCACCGGGTCCGGACGGCGTTCGGGACGGGCCGAGCGCTCGTCGCGGTCGGCCCGTTCTTCACGCGCGGGACGGTCTTCACGGGCGGGGCGCTCGTCACGGGCCGGGCGGTCCTCGCGGACCTCAGTCGGCGCCGCCTCGCGGGGCGCCTCGTCGCGGGGCTTGCGGTCACGGCCACGGCCGCCGCGCTCACGGCGGGGACGCTCTTCGCGGGCCTCGCGTTCGACGGGCGCGGCTTCGGGCGCTTCAGCCTGGACGATGGCGTCCGTGCTGGCGCGTTCGGGACGCTCGGCGCGCGGGGCGCGCTCGGAGCGGGGCGCCCGCTCAGGACGGGGCTCGGGCGCGGTGATGGCGTCCATGCCGACGGTCGAGGTTTCCGACTCCGGACGGCCGCGGCTGAACTCGCGCTTGCGCTCGGGGCGGGCGCCGCCGCGCGGGCCGCGCTCGCGGTCCAGTTCCTTGCGGCGCTGGTCCTTTTCCTTGGCGCTGTTCCAGTCGAGGTCGAGCACGACCTCGGCCGGCGCCTTGCCGATCAGCTTGAGGACCTTGTCGAGGTTGCGGTCGTCGGCCGGGGTGACGATCATGTAGGTCTCGCCCAGCTTGCCGGCCCGGCCGGTGCGGCCGATGCGGTGGACGTAGTCGTCGGCGTGGTGCGGGACGTCGTAGTTGAAGACGTGGCTGACATCCGGGATGTCGAGGCCGCGGGCGGCGACGTCGGAGGCGACCAGCAGCTTGAGCTCGCCCTTGCGGAAGCGCTCCAGCGTCTTGGTGCGGGTCGACTGGTCGAGGTCGCCGTGGATCGGGGCGGCGTCATGGCCGTGGACGGTCAGCGACTTGGCGACGATGTCGACTTCGCTCTTGCGGTTGCAGAAGACGATGCCGTTGCGCACGTCGGCGCGCTCGACCAGCGACCGCAGCGCCATCCGCTTGGCGCCCGGCGAGACGATCGGCACCCGCACGATGTGCTGGGTGATGGTCTCGGCGGTGGTGGCCGGGCGGGCGACCTCGATGCGGATCGGGTCTTTCAGGAACTGTTTGGTCAGCCGGGTGATTTCCGGCGGCATGGTGGCGCTGAAGAACAGGGTCTGCTTCTTCGGCGGGGTCATCTTGAAGATGCGCTCGATGTCCGGGATGAAGCCCATGTCGAGCATGCGGTCGGCTTCGTCGACGACCAGCGTCTGGACGCCGGTCATCAGGAGCTTGCCGCGCTCGAAATGGTCGAGCAGGCGGCCGGGCGTGGCGATCAGCACGTCGACGCCGCGGTCCAGCTTCATCTCCTGGTCGCCGAACGAAACGCCGCCGATCAGCAGGGCCCAGCTGAGCTTCTGGCCCTTGCTGTACTTCTCGAAGCTGAGGGCGACCTGGTCGGCCAGCTCGCGGGTCGGGCAGATGACCAGGCCGCGCGGCATGCGGGCCTTGGTGCGGCCGGCCGCCAGTTTGTCGATCATCGGCAGGGTGAAGGCGGCGGTCTTGCCGGTGCCGGTCTGGGCGATGCCGAGGACATCGCGGCCCGCGAGGGCGACGGGGATGGCCTGTTCCTGGATCGGCGTGGCGACGGTGTAGCCGGTGTCAGCCACCGCCTGGAGGGTGAGGGGCGACAGCCCCAATTGGGAAAATTCGGTCATTATCACTTTGCTGAATTCGAAACCGCCCAGGCTGGGCGAGCGGGCGGCGCGGATTCGCCAGACCTGTCCCGAATGCCGGCCTAGATAGGCGTTATCCCCGCAAAGTCAATTCAAACCTCGATTTGCGGCAGACTTGATCAAGTCAACCAAAGCTGAACTGGCGCGTTACTGGGCGATGATGAAGTCTCTCATCCTGGCGACATCGCTCGCCCTGTTTCCGCTTGCCCAGGCCTCCGCCGCCTCGCCCGTCGAGGCCGCTTTCGGCAACACCATCGTCTCGACCTATCCCAGCGGCCGCTCGACCCGGCTGTGGCTGAAGCGCGACGGCACCTATGAGGGCCGGCGCACCAACGGCAAGCACACCTGGGGCCGTTGGACGCTGAAGGGCGGCAAGGTCTGCCTGAAACAGACCCGGCCGGCCGGCATTCCGCTGACCTTCTGTTCCAAGGTCCCGGCCGGCAGGGTCGGGATGAGCTGGTCCAGCAAGAGCCCGAAGGGCGAGCCGCTCAGGAACCGGCTGGTGGCGGGCCGTGGCTGAAAGAACGGTGGTTAACGAGTCGCCCGCTCTCCGCTAGGGTCCGCCCGCCCCGAGGGGGCTAATCAATGGTGGGAGCGAAATACATGAACATTCTGGCGAAGGCGGCGATCGCCGCCCTGGCCCTGGCCGCCTTGGCGAGCCCGGCCCTGGCTGATCCGATGGCCGGGACCTACGGCAACACGGTGGTCGTCACCTATCCTGGCGAC
Source organism: Caulobacter sp. GW821-FHT11A05 (assembly GCF_058809015.1). Classification (NCBI taxonomy): domain Bacteria; kingdom Pseudomonadati; phylum Pseudomonadota; class Alphaproteobacteria; order Caulobacterales; family Caulobacteraceae; genus Caulobacter; species Caulobacter sp. GW821-FHT11A05. Next base: position 6,161 of record NZ_JBXASF010000017.1, read on the forward strand.
GCCAAGGTGAAGGTCTACATCAATGCCGACGGCACCTACACCGGCACGGCCCCCGATGGTTCGGCCAGCGGCGGGACCTGGAAGATCGATGGGGCCCAGACCTGCTTCACGCAGACCGCTCCGGCGCCGATGCCCGCCGCCTGCGCCCCGACGGTCGACAAGAAGGTGGGCGACACCTGGACCGGCGTCGGCTACGGCGACGCGCCGATCACCCTGACGATCGTCGAGGGCCGTCCGTAGCTGAGGCGGGGGCGGCGTCGGGCATGACGTCCGTCCCCATCAGCCGGTCCCAAATCCGGAAGTGCAGGCCGAAGTTGGTCAGCATCCGCCTGTGATGCATGCCGTGGTGGGTGGCGGTGATCAGCCAGCCGCCGATGGGGCCACGCACGAAGCTTTGGGGCAGGATTTCGACGCCGCAGTGGTTGAGCGTCGCCGTCGCCGTCATGGCGATCAGCAGGAACAGCACCACCCCGACATGGATCGGGATCAGGAAGGTCAGCAGGGGCAGCACCCAGGCGACCAGCGCCGCCTCGGTCAGGTCGAAGGCGAAGCTGGCCCAGGCGGTCGGCGCATGGCTGCGGTGGTGGCCGGCGTGGAACCAGCGGAACATGCGCCGGTGATGCATCAGCCGGTGGACCCAATAGTAGTGGGTGTCCTGGATCAGCAGATAGACTAGCGCCGAGAGCGGGACCCACCAGAGCGGGTAGGCGCTCCAGTCGCTGTAGATGAGGGTGTGGCCGGCTTTCCACTGCTCGACGACATAGGCGGCGGGCAGGGCGTAGACGGCCGAGGAGGCCAGCGACAGCAGGATCTCGTGGCGCACGGCGCCCGGCGGCGGAACCGGCCGGTCGGGACGGCGCAGGACTAGGCCGTAGATCAGGCCGGAGGTCAGCAGGTAGCGGGCCGCGATGATGGCGGTCATGGCGGCGAAGGTGATCAGGAAGCTGGTCAGGAGCGGGCCCGGGGCGGCAGGGTGGTTTTGCGCTGTCGAAGCGATTGTAGCATATTCGGCCGAACCGGGCGCGGATAAAACGTTATAAAAAACAAGCGGATATGACCACCCTGAGGTCTGCGAACGACCTATCGGGGGGCGTCTTTCGACCGTGTTCTTAGCCGCGAGGGACCACCCGGAAACCACCCTGTATCGGCAGTCCTGTCGGCAGCGGGTGTGAACGGGCGTCGGGGACGGGCGAACTGACGATGAATATGTCTAGACATATTCATCTAACCGCCGAAGCGGCTGGAGTCGGAAGGGCGGCGTCGCTGTTCGAGCAACCCTCTCAACGCCAGCTGCCAAGCTTATGGGTGGGTCCTCCGGATCGCCCTGCGGGCGACCGAAGGATGACAGGGATGGGTGGGGTTTAGCGCGCCGTGCCGCCGACGCGAACCATGCGGGGGCTGGGTTTGGGGCGTTCGGCCAGGGCTTCCAGGAAGCCCTGCCACCAGTGGTCGAGGTTCTCGGAGTCGAGCCCCTCCTTCAGTTCGCGCCAGCGCAGCATGCGCTCGGTCAGGTCCATGGTCAGGGCCCGGTGGATGGCCTCGGCCATCTCGTCGCGGTCGTAGGGATTGACGATCAGGGCCGCCTTCATCTGGGCGGCGGCGCCGGCGAAGCGCGACAGGATCAAGACGCCGGGGTCGGCCGGGTCCTGGGCGGCGACATATTCCTTGGCGACCAGGTTCATCCCGTCGCGCAGGGGGGTGATCAGGGCGGCGCGGGCGGCGCGGTAGATGCCGGCCAGCTCGTCCTGGCGATAGCCGGAGTTGACGTAGCGCAGGGGCACCCAGTCGAGAGAGCCGTACTGGCCGTTGATATGGCCGGCGATGGCGTCGAGCCGGTTGCGGATGTCCTGGTAAGCCTCGACGCTGTCGCGGCTGAGGGTGGCGATTTGCAGCATGAAGACCTTTTCCCGGGCCTCCGGGTGGTCCTCCAGATACTGCTCGTAGGCCAGGAAGCGCTCCTCCAGGCCCTTGCTGTAGTCGAGGCGGTCGACGCCGAGGATCATCTGGCGGCCGGCCAGGCTCTTTTCGGTGCGTTTCTGGGCCTCGACCGAGGCCTCGGAGGCGTTCTCGGTGGCGAAGTCGGCAGTGTGGATACCGATCGGGAAGACGCCCAGGCGGGTCTTGCGGCCGAAGGCCTCGACGACGCCATCCTCGCCGACCTCGACGCCGCGTTCGTTGTGCAGATAGCCGGTGAAGGCCGACAGCCATTCTGCGGTGTGGAAGCCGATGAGGTCGTAGTCGAACAGCTGGGCGACCAGTTTCTCGTGACCGGGCAGGGTGGTGAACAGCTGCCGGGCCGGCCAGGGGATGTGCAGGAAGAAGCCCATCCGGTTGGTGAAGCCCAGCCTGCGCAGCTCCGCCGCCAGCGGGATCAGGTGGTAGTCGTGGATCCAGATGGTGTCGCCGGGCGCGATCAGGGCGCGCAGCGCCTCGGCGAAGCGGCGGTTCACCCGGGCGTAGCCGGCGGCGTAGGCGCGGCTGAAGTTGGTCAGGTCCAGCCGGTTGTGGAACAGCGGCCAGAGCGTGTTGTTGGAATAGCCGTTGTAGTAGTCCTCGACGTCCTGCGGCTCGAGATCGATCTTGGCGACGGTGACGTCGCCGATGCGGTCGAGGGACAGCTGGCCGGTGTGGACCGGGGTTGTTTCGCCGCTCCAACCGAACCAGACGCCCTGGTTCTGGCGCAACGCCGCCGTGATGGCGGCGGAGAGCCCGCCGACGGCGCCGCCGCCGACATCGCGCGACAGGCCCACCCGATTGGAGACGACGATCAGCCGGCTCATGCGGTCACCGGCGTCTTAAGGCAGGTTTCAAGCCAGGCGAGGAGGGCGCTGGGGTCCTCCAGCCGCCAGCGCGAGCGGCTGCGGCGCGGCTGGCCGATCAGGATGGCCTCGCCGCCCAGCGCCACGGCGGCGGCGAAGGCGTCCTCGTCGGTGAGGTCGTCGCCGATCATGATCGGCTTGCCGGCCAGGAAGGGGGGCTCAGCCATGAAGGCCTCCAGCGCCTCGCCCTTGTCGGGGCCGGGCGTGCGCAGCTCGGCGACCATATGGCCTTCCTGCAGGCTGAGGCCGGTCTGGCGGGCGAGGCGGCGGGCGCAGTCGATGACGGCGGCGCCGGCCTCGGGGCGCAGGCGGTAGTGCAGGGCGATGCTGGTCCCCTTGTCCTCCAGCAACAGGCCGCGGTCGGCCTTGGCCAGCCGGGCCAGGCATTCGCGGGCGTCGTCCAGCGCCGGATGCGGCGGGGTGGTGGTCAGGCGGCCGTCAGCGCCGCGGCGGTCGAGGCCGTGCAGGCCGGCGACGCTGGCGACGGCGCCTTCAAGGATGCGGTCGACTTCACTGATCTCGCGGCCGCTGAGCACGGCGAGGCGGCCGTTCAGGGCGCGGGAAAGGGCTCGCAGCACCTGGGTGCGGCGCGGGGCGGGACCGACCTCGCCTGGCGTTTCGGCGATGTCGGCCAGGGTCCCGTCGAGGTCGAGGAACAGGGATGTGGCGGCGAGGTCTAGACTCGGCGGGGTCTGGAAGGGGACTTCCAGGCGCTCGTCGGCAAGGGTGGTCATCGGTCTACCGTCAGCCCCAGGTACAGGCGCGGGGACCCTGCGGGCCTCCGCTCAACTTAAGGGTATGAACGCGGGGAGGGGGTGTTTGGCTCCCGGGTAGAGGGATTGTGAGTGAGAAGGTTTCGCCTCGGGGCTCCCTTCTCCCCTTGTGGGAGAAGGTGGCGCGAAGCGCCGGATGAGGGGTCGATGACCGGGTCAGCTGCGTTCCGGCGGTTCGGTTGGCAGGTAGGCTGGCGGCAGGGGCGCGCCGGTGTTGATCGCGTAGCGGTCCGTCGGTGCGTCGAAGTCATCGGTGGTGGGAAGGGCGACGGCTTGCAGGATGGCCGCAACGACGTCGTCGGGTCGATTGGACACGACGCCGTTTGGAAACCTGAGCACCCGAAAGCCATCGGACCTTAGCCAGGCGTCACGAACGGCGTCCCTCTCCGGATCGTGGAACGGGCCGTCGGCCTCGACGACCAGGCGGTGGCGGAGGCAGACGAAGTCAGCGACGTAGCGGCCCAGCGGGACCTGACGCCGGAACTTCAGATGCTCAAGGCGTCGGTTTCGGAGGAGCTTCCAGAGGAGCTCCTCGTGGAAGGTGGGGGCGTGCCGCATGCGGCGGACCAGAGCGCGTTTGAGTTCAGCCATCTCGAACGCGAACAAAACAGGAACTCTGTTCGGTGCGCAAGATCAATCTTGGCCGCCGGTGAACGCGGAATCGTCGAGAGCGGCTTGGAGAGTCTTCGACCCCTCATCCGGCCCTTCGGGCCACCTTCTCCCACCGCCGACGGAGAAGGGAACTCTCACGGCGGCTTGGTCTTTCTTGGCCGATCTAGATATCCAGTTCGCCGGCGAACTCGGCGTTCTCCTGGATGAAGCGGAAGCGGGCCTCGGGCTTGCGGCCCATCAGGTTCTCGACCAGCTCCTCGACCAGGTCCTCGGACTTGGGGAGAGTCACCCGCGCCAGGGTGCGGGTGGCCGGGTCCATGGTGGTTTCCTTCAGCTGGCTGGCCATCATCTCGCCCAGGCCCTTGAAGCGGCTGATCTCCGGCTTCTTGCCCTTGAACTCGGTCGCCATCAGCTCGTCCTTGTGGACGTCGTCGCGGGCGTAGGTCGACTTGCCGCCGTGGGTGATGCGGTAGAGCGGCGGCAAGGCGAGATACAGGGCGCCGGAGCGGATCATCTGCGGCATGGTGCGGTAGAAGAAGGTGATCAGCAGGGAGGCGATGTGGGCGCCGTCGACGTCGGCGTCGGTCATGATGATCACGCGGTCGTAGCGCAGGTCCTCTTCCTTGAACTTCGAGCCGGTCTGGACGCCGAGGGCCAGCAGCAGGTCCGACAGTTCCTTGTTCTGCGTCAGCTTCTCGCCGGTCGCCGAGGCGACGTTGAGGATCTTGCCGCGCAGGGGCAGGATGGCCTGGTTCTTGCGGTTGCGGGCCTGTTTGGCGCTGCCGCCGGCGCTGTCGCCCTCGACCAGGAAGATCTCGCTGCCCCCCGCCGCCTCGCCGGAGCAGTCGGCCAGCTTGCCGGGCAGGCGCAGCTTGCGGGTGGCGCTGGCGCGGGCGACGTCGCGGTCCTTGCGGCGCTTGAGGCGCTCCTCGGCCCGCTCGATGACGAAATCGAGCAGGGCGCGGGCGACCTTGGGCGAGGCGGTCAGCCAGTGGTCGAAGGGATCGCGCAGGGCGGTCTCGACCAGCTTCTGGGCGTCCGAGGAGCTGAGCCGCTCCTTGGTCTGGCCCTGGAACTCGGGGTTCCTGATGAAGACGCTGATCAGGGCGCCGGCGTTGGCGATGACGTCGTCGGCGGTGATGATGCCGGCCCGCTTCTCGCCGGCCAGTTCGCCGTAGGCCTTGAGGCCCCGGGTCAGGGCGGCGCGGAAGCCGCTCTCATGGGTGCCGCCCTCGGGGGTCGGCACGGTGTTGCAGTAGCTCTGCACGAAGCCGTCGGCCTCGCCAAAGCCCTGCGGCGTCCAGGTCACCGCCCACTCGACCGCCCCGGCCTCGCCGGTGCGCTCGATGCGGCCGGTGAAGGCCTCGGGGGTGACGGTGTTGATGCCCTGCGTGCGCTCGGCCAGGAAGTCGGCCAGGCCGTTGGGGAAGTGGAAGGTGGCTTCCGGGAGCGTCTTGTCCTGGATGCGGCTGGGGTCGCAGGACCATTTGATGGTCACGCCGCGGAACAGGTAGGCCTTCGACCGGGCCATGCGGTAGAGCCGGGCCGGCTTGAAGGCGACGCCTTCGCCGAAGATCACCGGGTCGGGAGTGAACTTGATGGCCGTGCCGCGTTTGCGGCTGGGGGCGATCTGCTCGAGCTTGCCCAGCGGCTTGCCGCGCGAGAACACCTGGCGGTGCTCGAAGCCGTCCTTCCAGACGGTGACCTCGACCCGCTCCGACAGGGCGTTGACCACCGAGACCCCGACCCCGTGCAGGCCGCCGGAGGTCTCATAGGCCTTGCCGGAGAATTTCCCGCCCGAGTGCAGGACGGTCATGATGACTTCCAGCGCCGACTTGCCCGGATATTTGGGGTGGGGGTCGATCGGGATGCCGCGGCCATCGTCGCGGACGGTCAGGGCGCCCTCGGCGTCGAGGCTGACCTCGATCAGCTTTGCGTGGCCGGCGACGGCCTCGTCCATGCTGTTGTCGAGCACCTCGGCGAACAGGTGATGCAGGGCCCGCTCGTCGGTGCCGCCGATGTACATGCCCGGCCGCATGCGGACCGGCTCGAGGCCTTCGAGGACCTCGATGCTGCTGGCGTTGTAGTCGCCGGAAGGCTTGGACAGGGCGGGCTTCGGCTGCGCCTTGGGCACCGGCTCGTGCGGGTTCGCCAGCGGCGGGGCGGCCGGCGGGTTCAGGGCATCGTCGAAGAGGGAGGGGAGCGGCTCTGGCTTGGACATTACGCTGGGGAGTCTAGGCGATTCGGGAGGGGACTAATGGGCTGACATGACGCCGCGCGCAACGATGTCGCGGCGATTCAGGTCGCCGCCTTCAGGTAAACCCGCGTTCCGCACAGGACGACTTCACCCGCGATGTCCGTCAGGCCCCGGTGTTTGGCCTTCTTGCGGGCGAAGGCAGGGTTGGGGAGGGTGACGTCGAAGCCGACGAGGCCTTCGCCGCGCACATTGCGAAGGGGAACGAAGCGGATTTCCCCGCCTTCCAGGGCAATCCGCCAGACCGCGCCGTCCCGGTGAGTGGGCAGTCCCAGGACCTCGCCCCAGCGCGCCGCCATGGCGGCCGGGTCCTCTGCCTGCAATTCGGCGCCGATGATGGCCTGACCGGGGCGGGCGTTGGCCTCCCAGCCCTGGCCGCCCCATTCCCAACGCTCCCACGGGTCCATCCAGTCGAGGGAGAGAATGGCGCCGCCGACATCGCGCGGGTGGTAGTGGGTGGCGGCGACGCCCTCGCGGTCGATCTGTTCGACGACGCGGGCGCCGGCCTCGGCGGCGCATCTGCGGGCGGCGGCCAGGTCGCGGACCTGCAGGATGACCATGTAGCCGCCGTCGCCGCCGCGCTTTTCGATCAGCCGGCCGGCCGTCGTGCCGGGCTGCCTGGGCGAGACCACTTCCAGGAAGGTCTGGCCGACGGCCCAGACCCCGTTGCGCAGGCCGTAGTGGCCAACGCCGGGGTCGTCATAGGGATTGGCGACGCCTAGCACCGCCTCGATGTCGGCGGAACAGGCGGCGAGGTCGGCGCCGACCAGGGCGATCTGGCGAAGGCGCATGGCGCCTATTCGAGCCCCGACAGGTAGTCGAACAGGCCCTTTTCAAAGGTCCCGGTCGAGGGGCAGGTCAGCGGCGTGCGCCGGATGCCGGTCGGGATGACGAGGAAGCGGCGCCGTCGGGCCGACTCGCCTTCACCGCTCATAAGAACGGTGACCGCCGAGCCGCCGGTGGCCGTCTTGTCGACGACGACCGAGACCTTGTAGGTGAGCCCCCGCAGGACGCCGCGCATGTGCGGGCAGTCGGTCCATTTGCCCTCCTCGGTCTTGCCCGAGGCCATCAGCGTATGGCCCTCGCGGTCCAGGCCGGATGGCGTCACCCCCATCACCGCGAAGTAGCGGACGACCCGCGACCAGGCCTCGTCCGGATTGGCCTTGAAGGTCCTGGAGGTCGGCGTGTCCTGGGCCATTGCCGGAGCGGCGACCAGGGCCACGGCGAGCGCGGCCAGCGGCAGGAGTTTCATCGGCGGGTGTCCTTGGGTCCGGCGGCTCATGGCTTGGCGTAGGCCGTCGGATAGCTCGACTTCGGCGCCGCGTAGCGGTCCCGCAGCTCGAACGCCCGAACATCCTGCGGCTGGCGCTGGCCGGCGATGAAGACGTCGGTGGGCCAGGTGGAGAGTTCCAGCGGATCGCCCGTCCAGACCACCACGTCGGCCGTCTTGCCGACTTCCAGGGTGCCGACCTGGCCGTCCATCTTCCAGATCTTCGCCGGGTTGAGGGTCAGGGAGGCCAGGGCCTGCTGGTAGGACAGGCCGTAGGATACCGCCATGCCGGCGTTGAAACGGGCCTGGCGCAGGTTGTTCTGGTCGCGGCTGCCGATGATGGCGACGGTGACGCCGGCGGCCTGCAGCCGCGCGGCGTTGTCGAGCCGCGAGGCAAGGGTCTCGAAGCTGCTGGGCAGGTCGCGCTGGGCGTCGACGATCACCGGAACCTTGGCGGCGGCGAGTTGCGGGGCGACCAGCCAGCCCTCCTCGGCGCCCTCGAGGATGACGCTGACGCCTTCCTCTCTGGCCATCTTGAGAACCTGCAGGATGTCGGAGGCGCGGCTGACGCGGACCAGCAGCGGGGTCCTGCCCTGGACCACGGGAACGAGGGCCTCCAGGTCGATGCGGGAGAGGCCGAACTCGCGGGTTTCGCCGCGGTCGTAGGCGGCCTTGTTGCGGGCGTAGGCGCGGGCGTCCTCGAAGGCCGAGCGGACCAGCACCATGGCCGCGCCGCGCGAGCCGGCGGCCTGGGCCCCAGCTTCGCCCATGTCGAGCACGACGGCCGCCTTGGCGCGGACCAGCAGGTCGGTCTGGCCCGAGGCCAGGGAGACGACGGCCGCCTGGCCGGCGAACAGGTGCGGATCGGCGTCGCCGACCCCGCCGCCGCCGGCGAAGTCATCGGCCCCGCTGTCGTCCTTGTGGCTGCCGCCGCCGCCGGAGAGCACGGGCGTGGCCACGGCGCGGGTCAGGCCGCTCTGGCGTGCCCAGGGGATCATCGTCGAGGCGGGGTTGACGCCATACTGGATGTCGAAGCCGGCCGAGAGCTTGCCCGAGCGGTCGTCGCGGGTGGATTGCACGGCCGAGACTTCCGAGACCGTCAGGTTGGAGGAGACGGCGATGAAGCCCGGCGTCACCACCCCGCCCTTGGCGTCGATGACCGTCGCGCCGGCCGGAGCCTGAACTCCGGCCCCGACGGCGGCGATCTTGCCGTCCTTGATGACGATCGTGCCGTTGGCGATGGGGCCGGCGGCCGTCACCGTCTCGATGCGGGCGTTGGTGATGGCATAGGTCTGGGCGGCGGCCGGGCCCGCGATGAGCAAGGCGGCGCCAGCGAGGAGGAGGGTTCTCATGGGTGGAAGGCCCCTTCGCCGGGTTGGCCGAGTTCGAAATCGGATTTGGGCTGGAAGCGCGGATCGCGCCGGTCGTAGGCGAGGCCGCCGTCGACGAAGACCTTCTCGGCCTGGCTGTAGACGCTGAACGGATTGCCGCTCCACAGCACGACGTCGGCGCGCTTGCCGGCGGTCAGGCTGCCGGTCTGGTCGGCGATGCCCATGGCCTTGGCCGGGTTGGCGGTGATCCAGGCGATGGCTTCGGCGTCGGTGATGCCAAAGCCGATGCGGTTGCCGGACGCCATGGCGATGGCGGCTTCCTGGTTCAGGTGCTGGGTGATGGTGTCGTCGTCGGAGTGGATGACGGTGCAGGCGCCGGCCTTGTAGGCGATGGCGGCGTTGGCCTCGATGCCGTCATAGCTCTCCATCTTGAAGGCCGCCCAGCTGGCCCAGGTGGCGAAGCAGACGTCGTTTTCCTTGAGAAGTGGGCCGATCTTGTAGGCCTCGTTGGCGTGGTGGAACATGGTGATGCGGTAGCCGAACTCCTTGGCCACATCGAGCATCACCGCCATCTCGTCGGCCCGGTAGCAGTGGTTCTGGACCAGGATGTCGCCGCGCAGGACGGCGGCCAGGGTCTCCAGCTGCAGGTCGCGCTTGGGGGCGTCGGCCTTCTCGTTCTTCTCGCGCTTGGCGTTGTAGTCGTCCCATTTGCGGCGGTACTCGGCCGCGTCGATCCAGGCCTTGCGGTAGCCAAAGACGTTGCCCATCGCCGTGGAGGGGCTGCGGCTCTTGCCGCCGTAGACGCGCTTGGGGTTCTCGCCGCAGGCCATCTTCAGGCCGTAGGGGGCGCTGGGGAACTTCATGCCCTGCATGGTGACGCTGGGCACGTTGCGCACCGTCACCGAGCGGCCGCCGAACAGGTTGGCGCTGCCCGGGAGGATCTGCAGGGTGGTCACCCCGCCGGCCCGGGCCCGGTTGAAGCCGGGGTCCTGCGGCCAGATCGAATGCTCCGACCAGACCTGAGCGGTGTTGGGGTCGGTGGCCTCGTTGCCGTCGGAGCGGGCCGAGACGCCGGGGGAGGGATAGACGCCCAGGTGGCTGTGGGCGTCGATGATGCCGGGGGTGACGTACTTGCCCTTGCCGTCGATGACGTCATAGCCGGCCGGGATCGCCGTTTCCGGTCCGCCGACGGCGATGATCTTGCCGTCGCCGAACACCACCACGCCGCCGTCGATCTGGCGACCGTCGGCGGTCAGCACCGTGGCCCCGACGATGGCCGTCGGCCGGCCGGGCAGGGGGCTGTAGGTCGAGGCATAGGGGGCCGCGTCGTCCTTGCCGCCGGCGCCGGGCGCGAGCGGCTTGGCGTCGGCCTTTTCCGCCGGCTTGGCGGGGGCGGTCCCGCCGGTGGTGGCGCAGGCGGCCAACAGGGCCGACAGCGCGACGGCGGTGGTCGCCGCCTTCCATCGAAATGTCATGTAGCGATCCCGAACAGCGGAGGCCCGAAGCAGAGGCCCGAAGCAGAGGAGAGGGAGATCAGACGAAAAGCCGCGCCGGATCAAGGGGCTGACCCAACGGCAGCTATCGCCTCCCGCGGCGGCGGCGACCATGTCGTGAACCGGCTCGGTCGGAAATGGCTATCAATTAGTACAGTTGATTTTCCGGAGGTGAAGTGGCGGCCATCGCGGAGAAAAAACCAAAATGCGACGTCGGGAGGTAAAACGACGCCTATACCCGTACTTAGCCGTCCGAAAGACATCGCGGCAGGCGAGTAGGCTGCGAACCCTGTCCTGTCCGCTTCGGACCGATGCAGGCGGATTACTACACTGTTGCCGCGGTCTCCTTCCGATCAGGCTTTGGACGCGCCGGCGTTTCCGCCGGATTCCGCACCGGAGCTTTCGATGCCTTTCGCCGCCGTCATCCAACTCAGCAGCCTCAACGGGGCCAATGGCTTCAAGATCAGCGGCTCCGGCGGCAACTTTGCCTTAGGCTTTTCCGTGTCCGCCGCCGGAGACGTGAACGGCGATGGCATCGCCGATCTGCTCATCGGCGCGCCCGGGACCGGCGGGGTGGGCGCGGTCAATGTCCTGTTCGGAAGGACGACCGGCTTTGCAGCCAACATTGTCGACACAAGCCTGACGGGCGCCACGGGAGTTCGGCTGACCAGCAACGTCGCCGGTGATGGCGGCGGCTTTTCCGTCTCTGGGCTTGGAGATATCAACGGCGACGGGATCGATGACTATGTGTTCGGCGGATACGGGGCCGATCCGAACGGTCTGACGCTGGCGGGGAGCAGCTTCGTCGCCTTCGGCAGCCTGGTCGGCACGATAGCCGGATTCGAGATTCACGGCGAGGCGGCCGGCGACAAGAGCGGACGAACGGTCTCCGCGGCGGGCGACATCAACGGGGACGGCATCAATGACCTGCTCATCGGCGCCCTCTACGCCGATCCCAACGGTAACAACTCGGGCGCCAGCTACGTGGTGTTCGGCAGATCCGCCGGCTTTGCCTCCAATGTTGAGCTTTCGGCCCTGGACGGGACCAATGGCTTCCAGATCAGCGGTGCGGCGGCGCTCGACTACAGCGGTGTCTCGGTGGCGGCGGCTGGCGACATCAATGGCGACGGCCTCGATGACCTGGTGATCGGCGCCCCGCTGGCGGATCCGAACAGCCGCCCGTCTTCTGGCGCCAGCTATGTCGTCTTCGGTCGCGTCACCGGCTTTTCCGCCAACCTGCAACTGTCCAGCCTGGACGGCGTCAACGGGTTCCGGATTGCCGGCGAACTGGCGGGCGACCGCAGCGGCTCCTCGGTCGCCGGGGCCGGCGATGTCAACGGGGATGGCGTCGACGACCTGATCGTCGGAGCGGAACTTGCCGATCCCAACGGCGCGTCCTCGGGGGCGAGCTATCTCATCTTCGGCCGGACAACCGGCTTCGCCGCCAGCCTTGACTTGGCCAGCCTGGATGGAACCAACGGCTTCCAGATCAGTGGGGGGACCGCGGGGGACCTCAGCGGCCATTCGGTGGCCTCGGCCGGCGATGTGAACGGCGACGGCCTGGGTGACCTTCTTATCGGCGCCCTCGGCGCGGACCCGAACGGCGCCTCGGATGCCGGCTCCTCCTATGTGGTGTTCGGCCGCCGGACCGGCTTCGCGGCCAACATCAACCTGTCCAGCCTGAACGGGTCCGACGGCTTCCGCATCAATGGCGTGGCGGCGGGGGACTGGTCCGGATTTTCCGTCGCCGGGGCCGGGGACGTGAACGGCGACGGCGTCGATGATCTGGTCATTGGAGCTTATCGCGCCGCTCCGACGGGGCCGCTCTCCGGGGCCGCCTATGTGGTGTTCGGGATCGCCGATGCCGTGACCTTCGTCGGCGGCGTCGGCGACGACACGCGCAACGGCGGGACGCTCGCCGACAGCCTCTCCGGCGGCGGCGGCAAGGACACCCTCAACGGCCTGGCCGGCGACGACATCCTGGACGGCGGCGACAGCAACGATGTCCTGAACGGCGGCGACGGGGCCGATGACCTGCTGGGCGGGCTGGGGGGCGACACCCTGCGCGGCGACGCGGGGGCCGACGAGCTGTCGGGTGGCGATGGGGCGGACAAGCTCTACGGCGGCACGGGGGCCGATCAGCTGAACGGCGGGACCGGCAACGACCGCATGGACGGCGAGGACGACGTCGACATCCTGACCGGCGGGGCGGGCAACGACTACCTGGACGGCGGCCTGGGCGCCGACATCATGACCGGCGGGGCCGACAACGACGTCTACATCGTCGACGACGCCGGCGATCAGACCATCGAGGCGGCGGCCGGCGGCTACGACATCATCCGAACGACCTTGAGCTGGATCCTGGCGTCCGAGCTCGAGGGGCTCGAACTGCAGGCCGCGACCAACGCCGACGGGACCGGCAACGCCGGGGCCAACAACCTGCAGGGCAATGCCGGGGCCAACATCCTGTCGGGTCTGGCCGGCGTCGACACCATCAGCGGCAATGACGGCGACGACATCATCATCGGCGGCGCAGGTAACGACCTGCTGCGCGGCGGCACGGGGGCCGATGCGTTCGCCGTCTCACACATCTTCAGCGGCGCGCTGGAGACCGACCAGATCTACGACTTCTCGACCGCCGAGGACGACATCATGGACTTCTCCGGCGCCTACGCCGGAACGATCGTCAAGGTCTCCAGCTTCACCCGCCACGCCGGCGAAATGACCCTGACCTTCGCGGGCGGGATCACCACCGTCCGCCTCGACATCGACGGCAACGGCACGGCCGAATACCAGGTCAAGATCAACGGCGACGTCACCCCTGACTACGGCGACTGGTTGCTTTAGGACAGGACCATCAGGCGAAAGCTTTCGCCGGATCAACGCCTTGTCCGGCAGCGAGCCGGGCCAGACCTCGCCGCGCCGCATAGGCGTAGACGATGACCGAGCCGGCGATGAACAGATCGAGGTTCCACTTCAGGTCCGGCAGGCAACGAAGGCGGCCGTCGGCAAGCTTCTCGATCAGGCCGGCGCCGGCCATGGCGTCGAGGATGCCGCGCACCTGCGGCCGCGAAATCTGGCAGTCCCGGGCCAGCGCCGCCAATGAGACCTCGAACGGCCCTTCGGGCGGGATGGCCCCGGTCGGTCCCTCGGCCAGCAGCAGTTCGGCGAGCACCGACATGCCGCGGAAGCGGTGCGAGACGACGTCGAGGGACGGGCCGGCCGGCCGGTAGCCCCTGAACGCCTCAATGGTGATTTCGCCGATCGCCGAGACATAGCCGGTGAGGGCCTCGTCCTTCGCGAACTGGCCACCGATGTCCAGGATGGCCGGATCGATCGGCCAGAAGACCTGGATGTCGCGCGACAGCCGAGCGCGAAAGGCTTCGATCATCCGTCGCGTCGGGACCATGGGCCGGGCGCGGCCATCCACGGTCGGGGGGCCCGGCTCGATGAAGCGGATGAAGCGCAGGAAGAGCAGGATGGAGCGCGCCCGGCCCGGGCCCGACATGCCGCTGGCGGCCAGTATCTCCGACAGGCGACCGACCGTCAGGCCGCCGGGCGTAGCGTCCAAGTGGATGGCCCAGATGCCGGTGAGGTAGCGGCCGACGTCGCGCAGATCGCGGGCCAGGCCGGACCGATCCTGCTCGGTCACCCGCCAGGTCTGCAGCCAGGGCCGCCACAGGGCGACGACCTCCGGGCGGGCGGCGATGGCGGCGAGGATCGCCACCTCACGCGACGCGGCGGCGGCATCCTTGGCGCTGCCGAGCCAGGCAGAATCGATCATGACAATTGGAGCCCCCGCCCGAATGGGGGTGGATTACTACAGTTGACAGCCTTCAACGACCCTTGATCGATAAATAACTCATCTCGGGTGGTGGCAGAGATTTTTGAGTAAAAGCAGCAAACAGCCGCCGCTCGGCGTGACCATTCGCGATGAATATCGCGCATAGAGCGAGGCAGCGGCGGCGGGCCCTAATAAATTGCGGTCGTATTACTCCACTGTCCGGCCGCAGTCGCGCCTCGCAGGATGAAGAGCGCGCAGGCCTCCTGGAGCGCGCGGCGCCCAGACAGCGAGTCCCCCATGCCCTTCGCCGCCCTTCTCACCCTCGACAGCCTTGATGGAACCAATGGTTTCCAGCTGAATGGACCTCATCTCTCCAGCCGGGCCGGCGTGTCGGTCTCCTCGGTGGGTGACGTCAATGGCGACGGTTTCGACGATTTCATTGTCGGCGCCTTTCAGGCCGGCCAGCCGGACTACGCCGGGGCGGCCTATGTGATCTTCGGCGCGGTCGGCGGATTTCCCGCCGAGATCGGTCTGGATAGCCTGACGCCGGGCAGCGGATTTCGGCTGTCGGGCACGGCCGGCGGGACAAATTTCGGCAAGCGGGTGTCCTCGGCCGGCGATCTCAATGACGACGGCATCGCCGACCTCGTCGTGGCGGCCCCCAGAGAAGGAGGGTCGGGAAACACGGGCGGCCGTCTTTATGTGGTGTTCGGAAAGACCAGCGGGCTGGCCGATATCAACGTGACCACCATGACCGCGGCGCAGGGGATCGTCCTTTCCGGGGCCTATGACGCGGGCTGCTCGGTGGCGTCGGCCGGTGACGTCAACGGCGACGGGGTCGAGGACCTGATCGTCGGCAGCGCGGTGGACGCCTATGTGCTGTTTGGCAAGGCCGGGGGCTGGAGCAATGTGTCCCTCGACGCCCTCGACGGAACCACCGGCTTCCGCATCGACACCCCGACCGCGGCGCGCGAGGTGTCGGGGGTCGGCGACCTGAACAACGATGGCTATGGCGACGTTGTCGTCGGCGCCCCGACCGCCACCATCAACAGCTTTCGGGATGGCGCCGCCTACATCGTGTTTGGGCATGCCGGAGTCTTTGCCCCTTCCATCAACACAGCCACCCTGGACGGAACGAACGGATTTCGCATGGTCGGGGAGGCCTCGCACTATCTCAACGGCCACAGCGTGGCCGGCGCGGGGGACGTCAACGGAGACGGCATCCAGGATTTGATCCTCGGCGCGCCCGAGGCGTTTTCTAATGGGGCGAGCGCGGGCAAGGCCCATGTCGTGTTCGGGCGTACTGGCGGCTTCACGGCCGACCTGAATCTCGCGACCCTCAACGGAACCAACGGCTTCCAGATTCACGGCGGGTTCGGCGACGACAAGCTCGGGACGTCCGTCAAGGCGGCCGGGGACGTCAATGGTGATGGGATCGATGACCTGATCGTCGGCGCGATCAACGTCAACGGCGATGCGGGCGCTGCCTACGTGGTGTTCGGCCAGAGCGGCGCCTTCGCCCCGACCGTCAACGTCGGCGCCCTGTCGGGCGCGGATGGATTCCAGATCGTCGCCGACTATCCCTACAGCCGGACAGGCTACGCCGTTTCCGGCGCCGGCGACGTCAATGGCGATGGCATCGACGACCTGCTGGTCGGCGCTCATCAGGCCTATCCGGCCGGCGCCAATTCGGGCGCCGCCTACGTCATCTTCGGTCAGCAGGGCGCGGTGAACTTCGTCGGCGGAGCCGCCGATGAAACGCGCAGCGGCGGATCGGCGGGTGACAGCCTGTCGGGCCTGGGCGGCAAGGACACCCTCAACGGTCTGGCCGGCGACGACACCCTCGATGGCGGCGACGGCAACGACCTCCTGAACGGCGGCGACGGCGCCGATGACCTGCTGGGCGGCCTGGGCGGCGACACTCTGTTCGGCGACGCGGGCGCCGATGAGCTGTCGGGCGGCGATGGGGCGGACAAGCTCTACGGCGGCGCCGGGGCGGACCAGCTGAACGGCGGGACCGGCAATGACCGCATGGCCGGCGAGGCCGACATCGACACCCTGACCGGGGGCGGAGGCAACGACTACCTCGACGGCGGCCTGGGGGCCGACGTCATGTCCGGCGGGACCGACAACGACGTCTATATCGTCGACAACGCCGGCGACCAGACGATCGAGGCGGCCGGCGAAGGCTATGACGTCGTCCGCACCGCCCTGGACGGCTGGGTGCTTTCCGCCAACGTTGAGGCGCTGGAGCAGCAGGGCTCAAGCGACATCGACGGGACCGGCAACAGCCTGGCCAACATCATGCAGGGCAACGGCGGGGCCAACACCCTGTCCGGCGAGGCCGGCAACGACACCCTCAACGGCAATGACGGCGACGACATCATCATCGGCGGCCTCGGCGGCGATCTGCTGCGCGGCGGCCTGGGGGCGGACATCTTCCTGGTCACCCACGCCTTTGGAGCCAGCCTGGAAACCGACCAGATCTACGACTTCAGCGCCGCCGAGGGCGATATCCTCAACCTGTCGGGCGCCTATGGCGACACGTTGGCTGTTGTCGGCGCTTTCACCAAGGTCGCCGGCCAGATGACGGTCGGGTTCGCCGGCGGCGTCACCACCGTGAAGCTGGACATCAACGGCGACGGCAAGGCCGACTACCAGATGCGGATCAACGGCGATGTCAGCAGCGAGACCGGCGACTGGCTGCTGTAGGCGGAATCGTTCAGGCGACGTTCAGCCGGTTCCTGCGTTACCTTGCCTCGACAAGGAGAGACGCCCGATGATCCGCCAGCTTCGCACCCTCATGCTCGTGGGCCTGACCGGCCTGACCATGACCGCCTGCCAGACCGACGGCTCGGCCCATCCGGCCCCGGGTCCCGACCCGCGCGCGCCCAAGGGCGTCGGCGAGATGTGCGGCGGCATCGCCGGCTTCCAGTGCCAGACCGGGCTCTACTGCCAGATGACCCCGGAGATGCAGAAGATCGCCGACGGCTCGGGAACCTGCCGCCAGCGGCCGCAGATGTGCACCCGCGAATACCGGCCGGTCTGCGGCGTCGACGGCAAGACCTACGGCAACGCCTGCACCGCCGCCTCGGCAGGGGTCAGCGTCGCCAAGCCCGGTGAGTGCTGACCTAGCGCTTCTGCGGATAGATGGTCTCGCCGCGTTCTAGCATCTCGACGAAGGCGGCGATCTTCTTGCTGCGGCCGGCCTCGGTCTTGAGGTTGTGGATGCGGAAGGCGAGGGCGAAGCGGTTCTGGGCGGTTAGTTTCGGCAGCATGGCCTTCGCCTTCGGACTGGCGTCGATGGCGGCCTGCAGGTCGTCGGGAATCGGCAGGCCCTTGCCGCTGCCGTAGGCCCGGTCCCAGCGGCCGTCGGCCTTGGCCGCCTCGACTTCGCGCAGGCCGTGCTCGGTCATCCGGCCCTCCTTGATCAGGCGGGCGACGTTGTCGACGTTCACTTTGCTCCAGATGCTCTTCCTGCCGCGCGGGGTGTAGCGCTGGAGAAAGCTGGCGTCATCGAAGCTCTTGCGGACGGCGTCGATCCAGCCCCAGCAGAGGACAACGTCGATCGCCTGTTTGGCGTTGATCGAGGGCAGGCCGGAAGCGACCTTGTGGATCTTGATCCAGACCTCGGTCTCGCGGTCGTGGTGTTTCGACAGCCAGTCGTAGAAGGCGTCGCCATCGACGAATTCGTGGACCTTGGCGGGATCGACGACGATGGCGGCCATGAACGCTCCTGAGGAAAACGAAAGGGCCGGAGATTGCTCCCCGGCCCCTCGTTCTAGCTCAGCTTTCGCCGACTAGCACTTGTAGTACATGTCGAATTCGACTGGGTGCGGGTGGAGCTGGAGGCGCATGACCTCTTCCATCTTCAGCTCGATGTAGGCGTCGATGAAGTCGTCATCCATGACGCCGCCCTTCTTGAGGAAGGCGCGGTCCTTGTCGAGGTTCTCGAGGGCTTCACGCAGCGAGCCGCAGACTTCCGGAACCTTCTTCTGCTCGCGGGGCGGCAGGTCGTAGAGGTTCTTGTCCATGGCGGGGCCCGGATCGATCTTGTTCTCGATGCCGTCGAGACCGGCCATCAGAAGCGCCACGAAGGTCAGGTAGGGGTTGCCCATCGGGTCGGGGAAGCGGGCTTCCAGACGCTTGGCCTTGGGGCTGTCGACATGCGGGATGCGGATCGAGGCCGAGCGGTTGCGGGCCGAGTAGGCCAGCTTCACCGGGGCTTCGTAGCCGGGCACCAGGCGCTTGTAGCTGTTGGTGGTGGAGTTGGAGAAGGCGTTGATGGCCTTGGCGTGCTTGATGATGCCGCCGATGTACCAGAGGCACTCTTGGCTCAGGCCGGCGTACAGGTCGCCGGCGAACATCGGCTTGCCGTTCTTCCAGATCGACTGGTGGACGTGCATGCCCGAGCCGTTGTCGCCGAACATCGGCTTGGCCATGAAGGTGACCGTCTTGCCGTAGGCGGCGGCTACGTTGTGGATGACGTACTTATAGAGCTGCAGCCGGTCGGCCATGGTGACCATGGTGTCGAACTTCAGGCCAAGCTCGTGTTGGGCGGGCGCCACCTCGTGGTGGTGCTTTTCCGGCTTCATGCCCAGCTCGCCCATGACGGCCAGCATCTCGCCGCGAATGTCCTGGGCGCTGTCGACCGGGTTCACGGGGAAATAGCCGCCCTTGGGACCCGGGCGGTGGCCCATGTTGCCCTCGGCGTATTCCTTGGCCGAGTTGCCGGGCAGCTCGGTGGAGTCATAGCTGTAGAAGGTGTTGTTCGGGGCGGTCGACCAGCGGACGTCGTCGAACATGAAGAACTCGGCCTCGGGGCCGAAGTAGACGGTGTCGCCGATGCCCAGCGACTGCACATGGACCAGGGCGGCCTTGGCGATCGAGCGGGGGTCGCGGTTGTAGGGCGTGCCCGTGTCCGGGTTCACGATGTCGCACATCAGGCAGAGGGTGGTCTGCTGGTAGAAGGGATCGATGATGGCGCTGCCGAGGTCGGGGCGCAGCTTCATGTCGCTCTCGTTGATGGCCTTCCAGCCGGCGATCGACGAGCCGTCGAACATGGTGCCGTCTTCCAGGAAGTCCATGTCGACCAGGTCGATGTCGAAGGTGACGTGTTGCAGCTTGCCGCGGATGTCGGTGAAGCGGACGTCGACATACTTGACGTCCTTTTCCTTGATCATCGCCAGAATGTCTTTAGCGGTCGTCATAGAACCTATCCCCTAGGTATTTGAATTGCTGAGAGTTTACTAAAGCTAGATGGCTTGCGCGCCGCTTTCGCCGGTGCGGATGCGGATGACGTCGGTGATGTCGGAGACGAAGATCTTGCCGTCGCCGATGCGGCCGGTGCGGGCGGCGTTCTGGATGGCCTCCAGGGCGCCGGCCAGCTGGCCTTCGTCGACCACCACCTCGACTTTGATCTTGGGCAGGAAGTCGACGACGTATTCAGCGCCGCGATAGAGCTCGGTGTGGCCCTTCTGGCGGCCGTAGCCCTTGGCCTCGAGCACGGTCATGCCCTGGACGCCCAGCTCCTGCAGGGCTTCCTTCACCTCGTCCAGCTTGAACGGCTTGATGACGGCTTCGATCTTTTTCATGACATTCCCAAGGGCCTGGGCCCGAGCAATTGAGGGCGAACGAACACAGGGGCGGGGCAGGGGACAAGCCTTGAGACAACCCACACTGTGGAGTGTGCAGTTGAGGCTGTGCGGCGCCGCAAATCAAGGCGCCCCATGCTCAGGATTCGGGCATGGCCGGAAAGGGCTTGGATACCGTCGCGTCAGGGCCTTATCCGGGCCCTGACCACCATCGCGGGAGTGCGGAAGATGCGGGACGACACGCCGGTTCTCATCGGAGCGGGCCAATTCACGTATCGGGGAAAACCCGAGACCGCGCCGTCGCCGCTGGAATTGCTGAAGATTGCGGCGGATCGCGCCGCCGCCGACGCCGGGATCGATGTTTCGGCGCTGGCGCAGCTGGACGCCGTGGCGGTGGTCGGCTTCACGGTCGATGCGCCGGGCGCGCTGCAGAACCTGCCGTTCCCGCGGCTGAAGAATCCGCCGGCCAGCCTGGCGCGGGCGCTGGGCGCCGAGCCGACCTACGCCCCCTACAGCCACATGGGCGGCAACAGCCCGCAGCAGCTGATCAACATCCTGTCGGAGCGCATCCAGAAGGGCGAGACCGACTTCGCCTTCGTCAGCGGCGCGGAGTTCCTCGGTTCGCTGATGAAGCGGCTGAAGGGCGGCATGTCGTTCGACGGCTATGGCGACGAGATCGAGACGGCGCCGGAGCGGATCGGCGACCCGAGGCCGGGCGCCACGCCCTATGAGTCGGCCCACGGCCTCGACCGGCCGATCAACATCTATCCGGTGTTCGAGAACGCCCTGCGGGCCCGTGACGGCCGCTCGATCGAGGACCACCAGGCGCGGCTCGGGAAGCTGTTCGCGCCCTTCACCAAGGTGGCGTCGCAGAACCCGGAAGCCTGGTTCCCGACCGAGAAGTCGGCCGAGGAGTTGATCACGGTCAGTGAAAAGAACCGGATGATCGGCTTTCCCTACCCGAAGAATCTCAACGCCATCATGCAGGTCGACCAGTCGGCCGGGGTGTTGCTGTGCTCGGTCAGGAAGGCGCGGGAGCTGGGGGTGCCGCAGGAGAAGTGGGTGTTCCTGCACGGCTGCGCCGACGCCTCCGACCTGTGGTTTCCGCTGGATCGCCAGAACTACCACTCCAGCCCGGCCATGCGGCTGACCGGCCAGCGGGCGCTGGAGATGGCCGGGGTCAGCATCGACGATATCGATGTCATCGACCTCTACAGCTGCTTCCCGATCGCCGTGGAGGTGGGGGCCGAGGAGCTGGGCATCGCGCTGGACGATCCGCGCGGGCTGACGGTGACCGGCGGGCTGCCCTATTTCGGCGGGCCGGGGAACAACTACGCCCTGCACTCCATCGCCGAGATGATGCAGCGGCTGCGGGCGAAACCGGGAGCCTGGGGCCTGTGCACGGCCAACGGCTGGTTCCTGACCAAGCAGTCGACGGGGGTCTATTCGACGACGCCGCCGGACAAGCCCTTCGACCGTCAGGATCCGAAGGTCATCCAGGCCCAGATCGACGCCCTGCCGCATCCGGAGATCGTCGAGGCGCCGGAGGGCCGGGGGACCATCGAGGCCTACACGGTGATCCATGACCGCGAGGCCTATCGCGGCGGGGTGGTCATCGGCCGCGACGAACAGGGCCGGCGGTTCGTGGCGGTGACGCCGAACGATCCGGTGGTGCTGAAGAGCCTGGAAACCGCCGAGGGCGTCGGCCGAAGCGGTGTGGTAGGCCGCCACCCCGACGGCAAGCGCAACCTCTTCGTTCCGGACTGAACACCCATGAGCCACGTCCACATGATCCGCCACGGCAAGCCGGCCTCGACCTGGGGCGACGCCGACGAGGATCCGGGGCTGGACGAGACGGGGCAGGCCCAGGCGCGCGCCGTCGCCGAGACGCTGCTGGCCTTGCCGGAAAAGCTGCGGCCGACGCGGGTGGTCAGCTCGCCGCTGCGGCGATGCCGGGAGACGGCGCAGCCGTTCGCCGAGGCGCTGGGCGTGGAGGTCATCATCGATGCGCGGGTCGGCGAGATCCCGACCCCTAAGGCGCTGTCGGCCGACGAGCGGCCGGCTTGGCTGCGCAACGCCTTTGGCGGCCACTGGCATGAGATCAAGGGCGACCTCGACTACGACCAGTGGCGGCGCGGCGTGGCGGCCGCTGTGGCGGGCTATCCGGGGACGGCTGTGTTCAGCCACTACGTCGCCATCAACGGCGCCGTCTCGACGGCCATGGACGACACCCGGGTCATGGCCTTCCGGCCGGACCACACCTCGATCACGACGTTCGAGATCGTCGACGGCGGTCTGACGATCGTCGAGCGCGGCCGCGAGGCGGCGACGCAGGTGTTGTAGCCTGGCGCTGGTGACAGTCTTCCGGCGCAGCCGGATGACTGTCACCGTCCGTGAGCGAGAAACGGTGACAGTCACGCTGCGCGAGACAGCCACCGGCGGCGATTGAGCTTTCGCCGCTCGCCGTGCCACTGTCGCGCGATGGCCCGTGAAATCCTTACCGTTGCGCAGATGACCGCCGCCGATGCGGCCGCCGTCGCCGCCGGGACGCCCAGCCTGACCCTGATGGAGCGCGCCGGGACGGCTGTGGCCGAAGCCGTCCGGGCCCGTCATCGGGCCTGCAAGGTGGCGGTGCTGTGCGGGCCGGGGAACAACGGCGGCGACGGTTATGTCGTGGCGCGGCTGCTCAAGCGGCGCGGCTGGGAGGTCTGGGTCGAGGCGTCGGCGCCGCCGGCCAGTGCTGACTGCAAGGCCAACGCCCGGCGCTGGGCGGGGCCGGTCTACCGGCTGGGCGCGGGACCGCGCTGCGACGTGATGGTCGACGCCCTGTTCGGGGCCGGCCTGACCCGGCCGCTGGACGGCGAGGCGCTGGCGGCGGCGCGGGCCTCGCACGGTCACCCGGCGGTGGTGGCGGTCGACATGCCTAGCGGCGTCGACGGCGACACCGGCCGGGCGCTCGGCCAGACGGCCTTTCGGGCCGACCTGACGGTCACCTTCCACCGACGCAAGATCGGCCACGTTCTCCAGCCGGGGGCGGGGGCTTGCGGCGAGGTGCTGGTTGCCGACATCGGCCTGGGGGGGATCGAGACCACGCTGTTCGAGAACGGGCCGGAGCTGTGGCGGCGAGCCATGCCCTTTCCTACGGCCAGTTCGCACAAGCATTCGCGCGGTCGCGCCGTCGTGGTCGGCGGCGACGCCCTGCACACCGGCGCCGCCCGGCTGTCGGCGCGGGGGGCGCTGCGGATCGGGGCGGGGCTGGTCACCCTGCTCAGCCCGGCCGACGCGGCCCGGACCTACGCCGCCGCCCTGGAGGCGGTGATGCTCAGCCCCTTCGAGACCGACGCCGACCTCGCCCAGCTGGCTGAAAAGGCCGACGCCGCCGTCATCGGCCCCGCCGCCGGCGTGACGCCGCAGACGCGCGCCAACCTCTTCGCCCTGACCCGCACCGGCGCGGCCTTGGTGGTCGACGCCGACGCCCTGACGGTGTTTCGCGAGCGGCCGGACGACCTGTTCGACGTGCTCGACAAGGACGATGTGCTCACGCCGCATCCCGGCGAGTTCGAGCGGCTGTTCCCTGGCCTGCTGGCCGCCGGCCCGACCCGCATCGACGCCGCCCGCGCCGCCGCGGCGCGGGCCGGGGCCGTGGTGCTGCTGAAGGGGGCCGACACGGTGATCGCCGCGCCCGACGGCCGGGCGGCAGTGAACCTCAACGGCACGCCCTGGCTGGCGACGGCGGGGTCGGGCGATGTGCTGGCCGGCTTTATCGCCGGGCTGATCGCCCAGGGGATGGAGAGCTTCCAGGCGGCCTGCGCCGGGGCGTGGATCCATGCCGATTGCGGTGCGCGGTTCGGACCGGGACTGATCGCCGAGGACCTGCCGGACCTGGCGCCGGCCTCCCTCGGCTGGCTGCTCGCCCGGCCGCTCTAGGCCGGATAGTTCGCCCGCACATAGCCGGCCGTCGGGCTGCTGATGTCATGGCAGGCGACGATCTGCTGCACGCCGCCGGAGGTCGCAAGGGCGGCGACGATGCGGGCGATGCGTTGCACCTTGAGGGTCGGCGAACTGGGCACAATGGTTTCGTCGTCCTGGATGTAGGCCAGGGTTCCGACGCTGGCGTAGCCGGGGTCGATGTGGCTGAGCAGCATGCTGACCAGCGGCGGCGCGCCCAGGGCCCCGACGATGCTGGTCTCGGCCGGCAGGTGGGGCACGATGTCGTTGCCGTACTCATAGCGGATGTGGTCGGCGCCGTTGTTGTAGGCCGCCGCGAAGACCGCGTCGCCGACCCGGGCCCCGGCGAAGCTGCGCACGACGATGCGCTTGCCCGGATAGTCCTGCCGCAGGCGCCAGGCGACCAGCGGGCAGATGGCCCCGCCCTTGCTGTGGCCGGTGACATAGATGGTCTGGTCGGGGAACGATTTGACGACCGCCTTCACGGCCGGCCCGAGCTTGCTCCAGAGCTGCATGAAGGAGGTGTAGAAGCCCAGGTGGATGTCGCCCGGGAACCCCGGCGGACTACCGGCCGCCGGCAGAAGCACGGCCAGGGCGTCGCTGCACCAGTCGACGATCACCTGCCGGGGCGGCTCGCCAGCCAGCGGCGGGGTGGTGCCGCGGATGGCGACGACGATGCCCTCGGGGATATTGCCCACCAGCCCGGCGTCGTCGTTGGCCAGGCCGGCAACGACGCCGTAGGGCGCCGCCATCCAGCCGATGGCGTTGGACGAGGTTGGCGCGGGACCGTCGTTGATGAGCGGGACCGGCCCGTCGCCGGTGATGGCGTAGGTCTGGCGCGCGACGCTCAGCAGCCGCGAGGTCAGGGTGTAGGCCACGTCGATTTCCCCGGGGTTGGACCAGCGGGGCGACGTTAGGCGTCAGGTTGTATTTTGCAAGGTACGCGTCACGGCGGTCAGTGACCGTCGTGACCCGCCGGTTTGCCATCGCCCAGCCGGAGCACCTTGATCGCAGTCACCAGCCGGGCCGAGCGGGCCGGGCGCAGGTCGCCCTCGACGATCAGGCGAAAGGCGCCGTCCTTGGCGGGCAGGGGCTGGCCATCCATGCGGTCGGCGAGGATGATCTTGTTGGCGCGGGTCCCGGGGTCGGCTTCGGCCAGGCCGATGACCACCTGATAGCCATCCGAAGCTGTGACGATGACGGCGTTGGAGAGCTCGCCGCCGCGCAGGGCCTTGCCGGTCGGGGCGCCGACCTTGGCCAGGACGTCGATCAGCAGCGGGCCCTCGAAGCTGTTTTTCTGGCCATGGGCGTCGAGGACGACGGCATGGCGGGGCAGGGCGGCGAGGTCGGCGGCTGTGACGGTGGCCGTCTGACCGGCCGGGCCGGTGAGGTCGAGCGACTGGGCCAGGGCGGGAACCGCGAGCAGGGAGAGGCAGGCGGCGAGGATCAGGGGGCGCATGGGGGCTCCTTGGTCTGGTGATGTTAGAGCGCGCCGAGAGCCTCGTCACCGGTGCTCAATCGCTCCGAACATGCGCCGACGAGAGTGGGCGGCACCTGGACCAGAGAATCGTGTCGCTCACGCATGCGACAGTTTTGGCATGCCGTGTTACAGCCACAGATTGTTCGTATCGAAGAGGTCTGTATAACAACGTTCGCTCCGATACTCGGCGCGACAGGTTCGACAAAGGGAGGTTTGCATGAGTGAATCGACACCCGCGCTCAGGAAGCTCTGGAAGGCCTACGAGTGCGCAGAAGCGAATATGGTGACCATCGCCTTCGGCCCGGACAGGATCAAAGTCGCACCTCCGACCGTGGATGCCTGGAAAGCGCTCGCCGCCGTGATGGCCGGGCATCGCTATGAGATTCGAACGACGGACACCGATAGCTACAATTGTCGAACCATCACCGGCGGCACCGAGAAGAGCCTGCATTCCTATGGCATCGCGCTCGACGTCAACTGGACCACCAACCCGTACATTGACCATACCGGCGATCGGGATGTCCGTTTCTCCTCCAAGGCGACCCAAGCGGCGCGAGCGCTCGATGTGAAGCAGGCGCTCGCAGACACTGACATGACGCCGGCGATGATCGCGGACGTCTCGGCCATCAAAACGAAGGGCGGGAAAAAGGTCTTCGAGTGGGGCGGTCACTGGCGGACGGTGAAGGATTGCATGCACTTCGAGATGGACGTCTCGCCGGACGACCTGGCAGCTGGTATCGACTGGTCCACGGTTAACGGATCGGCGACGTCGGAGCCTCGGTCTGGCGACCTGTTCAAGGTCATTGCGAGGTCCGGCCTACGTCTGAGAGAGGGGCCTGGACCGGAGTTCGCCGCCCGACGGACCATTGCCTACGGAACTGTCGTCGCTGTCCTTGGCTATTCGGGGGATTGGGCGCTCATCGATCTGGAAAGCGATGGCGCCGCCGACGGACATATGCACAGCGCCTACCTAGCGGCGGTTTGAAGAATGGGCAGCGACGGGAACCATGCCGGGGAGCTGGACAAAACGAACCGCACGCCTGTGCCAAAAAGCGAAATCGAGACGGACTTCGATCTCCTCGACCGTTACCAGGCCTTCTGATCTGTGCGGCGGCCGCCGCCCTCGCTCACCGCTATTTTTCGACCGACGGCATGTACTATCGCATGAAGGCCTTGAGAACGGTCGGTCCTGAGAGTTCGAGCGCGACCGACAAGGGCAACGAGATGTTCAACCGATCTGGGATCGCCATCAAATTTGCGCCGGCCTTTGTCGTGTTGGGAATCGCCAGCCTCGGTCTTGCTCTGATCATGGCCTTGTCGATGCCTGACGGACGCGCTCCCTCAGACAAGGCTCCCACCGCGTCATCGTCGTCCCTTGCCTCGCCCGCCAAGGCCCCGTAATCGAGCCGCGAACCTTGCGGATGTGGCGGAACTGGTAGACGCACTGGATTTAGGTTCCAGCGCCGCAAGGCGTGGAGGTTCGAGTCCTCTCATCCGCACCACCGATCGCGCCCTGACGGGCGGGGGACGCCTTAAGTCATGTTGCTCACCAGTCTCGCGGCCGCCGCCGCGCTCGCGTTCCAGCCCGCGCCCGCCGAAAAGCCGCCGGAAGACGCCACCGTGTCGGGTCTCGTCATCAGCGCGCCGCCGCTCGACGAGAAGAAGGCCATTGAGTCCTTCGTCGAGACGGTCGCCGCCGACAGCGGCAACGGCCGTATCGCCCGCTGGGACCGCAAGGTCTGTCCGGGCGTGGCCGGGGTGAAGCCGGAATATGCGCAGGTGGTCGCCGACCATATCGCCGCCCTGTCGCTGAAGGTCGGGCTGGAGCCCGGGGAGCCGGGCTGCAAGGTCAATGTGCTGGTGGTGTTCACCGCCGACGCCGACGGCTTCGTCAAACGCTCGCTGAAGGAAACCCCTCAGGCCTATTCGCGCTACGACCTGGAAATGACCTCGGGCCGCAAGGCGCTGCGCCAGTTCCAGGGGTCCGACGCGCCCGTGCGCTGGTGGCACGTCACCCACCGGGTGACCGAGGACGGGACCAAGTACAATTCCGGGGACCAGGTGCAGGTCTATTCGACGGGCCGCATCTCCAGCCGCACGCGCGACGATTTCGACCGGGCCATCGTGGTGGTCGACGCCAAAAGGGTGGGGCAGGTGCGGTTCGCCGCCCTGGCCGACTACCTGGCCTTCGTGTCGCTGGCCCAGATCGATCCGCAGGCCGAGCCGAAGACCGGCAGCTCGATCCTCAACCTGTTCGCCGACAAGGAGGCCGGCATCGAGCCCAGCGAGGCGCTGACCAGCTGGGACGTCGCCTACCTGACCGGCGTCTACGAGGCCCGCCGCGACACCCGCAACTCCGACGGCCAGAAGCGGGACATCACCCGCACCATGGGCAAGGAGCTCAAAGAGGGCGAAGAGGGCGGGGATAAGCCTAAGGAATAGGCGTCCATGCCGCCCTTGGGGCTTGGCCCTAGGGGCCCTGCGTGACATAAGGCCCGCTTCGCGCCGGGCCGGGCCTTATCATGGCCCTGTTCGGCGCGCCCGATCCAACCCCGACGCGGGGTGATCCGCTCCACTTGTAGCGGCGCGCCGCCAGATGAAGACGAACCATGCAGATTGTTGAAAAGTCCGGTGAAGGCCTGAGCAAGGTCTACGGTGTGACCGTCCCCGCCGGCGAACTGGCCGCGCGTCTGGAAAAGCGGATCGAAGAGATCCGGCCCCAGATGAACATCAAGGGCTTCCGCCCCGGCAAGGTGCCGGCCGCGCACGTCAAGCGCGTCTATGGCAAGGGCCTGATGGGCGAGGTGATTGACGCCGCGCTGAACGAGACCACCCAGAAGATTCTGGACGACAACAAGCTGCGCCCCGCCGCCCAGCCCGACCTGAAGCCGACCGTCAACATGGACGAGGTGATGGATGGCAAGTCGGACCTGGCCTACGACCTGTCGGTCGAGCTGATGCCCGACTTCGAGCCGCTGGACGTCTCCAAGCTGAAGCTGACCAAGCCTGTCTATGAGCCGACCGACAAGGAAGTCGATGAGGCCCTTGCCGACCTGGCCAAGCAGGCCCGCACCTACGAGCCGCGCACCGGCAAGACGGTCAAGGCCAAGGCCGACGACCAGCTGCTGATCGATTTCGTCGGCAGCATCGACGGCGTCGAGTTCCCGGGCGGCAAGGCCGAGGGCGCTGAACTGGTCATCGGTTCGGGCCAGTTCATTCCGGGCTTCGAAGACCAGCTGACCGGCGCCAAGCCGGGCAGCGACGTCACCGTGAACGTCAAGTTCCCGGAAAACTACCAGGCCGCCGAACTGGCCGGCAAGGATGCCGTCTTCGAGGTGAAGGTGCATGAAGTGCGCGCGCCGAAGGACAGCGAAGTCAACGACGAGCTGGCCACGCGCCTGGGCCTGTCGGACCTCGCCGCCCTGCGCGACATCCTCAGCAAGAACCTGGCCGACCAGTACGGCCGCGCCAGCCGCTTCAAGCTGAAGCGGGCCCTGCTCGATGAGCTGGACAGGGGCCACGACTTCCCGCTGCCGCCCGGCATGGTCGACGCCGAGTTCAACGGCATCTGGCAACAGGTCGAGGCCGACAAGACCGGCGGCAACCTGCCCGAGGAAGACGCCGGCAAGTCCGACGAGGACCTGAAGGTCGAGTACAAGAAGATCGCCGAGCGCCGCGTGCGCCTGGGCCTGGTGCTGGCCGAGATCGGCCGCATCAACAACGTCACGATCAGCGACCAGGAGCTGCAGACCGCCATCCAGCGTGAGGCCATGGCCATGTCGCAGCAGTACGGCCTGCAGCCGCAACAGGCCTTTGACCTGCTGCGCCAGAACCCCCAGGCCCAGGCCCAGATCCGCGCCCCCCTCTATGAGGACAAGGTCGTCGAGCTGATCTTCGACAAGGCCACGGTGAAGGACAAGAAGGTCTCCAAGGCCGAACTGGAAGCCGAAGACGACATGCCGGAAGGCTACTGATCGGTCTCACCGACCTGACATGATCAAGGCGCCCGGGCGGAAACCCGGGCGCCTTTTTCTTTGCCCGCCCGCGGACGTCAGCGGCTGACGAGGGCCTGCATGGTCGCGGGGTAGCGGGCGCCCAGCACCTCGATGGCCGACAGGGCGGCGGCGATCTCGGCCAGGTCGCCGGGCGTGAGCTCGAGATCGGCGGCGCCAAGGTTCTCTTCCAGGCGGTGGAGCTTGGTGGTGCCGGGGATGGGCACGATCCAGGGCTTCTGGGCCAGCAGCCAGGCAATCGCGACCTGGGCCGGGGTCGCGCCCTTGTCGGCGGCGATCTGGCCGATGCGGTCGACGAGGCCCTGGTTGGCCTTGCGGGCCTCCTGGGTGAAGCGCGGCGCGATGTTGCGGAAGTCGCCGGCCGCGAACTGGGTGCTGTCGTCGATGGCCCCGGTCAGGAAGCCCCGGCCGAGCGGGCTGAAGGGCACGAAGCCGATGCCCAGTTCCTCGAGGGTGGGCAGGATTTCCGCCTCCGGCTCGCGCCACCACATCGAGTATTCGCTCTGCAGGGCGGCGACCGGCTGCACCGCGTGGGCCTGACGGATGTTTGCGACGCCGGCTTCGGAGAGCCCGAAGTGCAGCACCTTGCCCTCGGCGATCAGGTCGCGGACCGTGCCGGCGACCTCCTCCATCGGCACCTGGGGATCGACCCGGTGCTGGTAGAAGAGGTCGATGCGGTCGGTGCGCAGGCGCTTGAGCGCCTCCTCGGCCACGAAGCGGATGCGTTCGGGGCGGCTGTCGACGCCGACGGTCGGCCTGCCGTCTTTGAAGCCGAACTTGGTGGCGATGACGACCTGGTCGCGGACCGGGGCGAGGGCCTCGCCGAGCAGCTCTTCATTGTCGCCGGGGCCATAGGCCTCGGCGGTGTCGAAGAAGGTGACGCCGCGATCGACGGCGGCGCGCAGCAGCCTGACGCCATCCGCCGTGGCCATGGCCGGACCATAGGCGAAGCTCAGGCCCATGCAGCCGAGGCCGATGGCGGAGACTTCGAGGCCGCCGGTTCCGAGTTGTCGTTTTTGCATGGGGAGTCCTCGCTTTCTATCCGCAAGGTAGGGCGTGGGCGCTTCTGCGATTAGCCGATAAGATGTGCATGTAGTCATGATCGAGGCTCATGAATGGCGCGCGAAACCCTCAACGACCTGAACGCTTTCGTCGCCGTGGCGCGGGAACGCAGCTTCACGCGGGCGGCGGCCCAGCTGGGGGTGTCGCAGTCGGCGTTGAGCCATACGATCCGGGGACTGGAGGAGCGGCTGGGCATCCGGCTGCTGACCCGCACCACCCGGATGGTCACCCCGACGCAGGCCGGCGACCGCCTGCTGGCGACGATCGGGCCACGGCTCGAGGAGATCGAGGCCGAGCTGGCCAACCTCAGCGCCCTGCGCGACAAGCCGGCCGGGTCGCTGCGCATCACGGCGGGCGACCATGCGGTCGAGACCATCCTGCTGCCGGCGCTGGCCCGCATCCTGCCCGACTATCCGGACATCAAGGTCGAGGCGGTAATCGACTACGGCCTGACCGACATCGTCGCCGAACGGTTCGACGCCGGCATCCGGCTGGGCGAGACGGTGGCCAAGGACATGATCGCTGTGCCGGTGACGGGCGACCTGCGGATGGCGGTGTTCGGCTCGCCGGACTATCTGGCGCGCCACGGGGTTCCGAGGACGCCGCAGGACCTGACGGCGCACAATTGCATCAACCTGCGAATGCCCACCTACGGCGGCCTCTATGCCTGGGAGCTCGATGTGGGCGGACGGGATATCCGGGTGCGGGTGGACGGCCAGTTGGTGTTCAACGGCAGCCGGCCGATCGTCCAGGCGGCGCTCGCCGGCCTGGGCCTGGGCTGTCTCATGGAAGGCCAGGTGCAGGAGCATCTGGACAGCGGCCAGCTTGTCCGGGTCCTGGACGACCGCTGCACGCCGTTCCCGGGCTACCACCTCTACTATCCCAGCCGCCGGCAACAGTCGCCGGCCCTGGCCGTGCTGATCGACGCCC
Source organism: Caulobacter sp. GW821-FHT11A05 (assembly GCF_058809015.1). Lineage (NCBI taxonomy): Bacteria > Pseudomonadati > Pseudomonadota > Alphaproteobacteria > Caulobacterales > Caulobacteraceae > Caulobacter > Caulobacter sp. GW821-FHT11A05. The sequence continues at coordinate 37,524 of NZ_JBXASF010000017.1, forward strand.
TGCGCTATCGCGGGTGACGGAGTCTTAAAGGACAAAAAGGTCTCCAAGGCCGAACTGGAAGCCGAAGACGACATGCCGGAAGGCTACTGATCCTCTCCAGGGATCGGATGAGATCAGGGCCCCGGAGTGATCCGGGGCCCTTCTTCTTTGGGCGGGGAGGGGGCCGTCCATGTTCATCATTGGTCAGGCGCTTGAGGTGACAATCCGCCGCGCGGATCGGCCAAGTGTCCGCCGCCATCCGCCGAGGAGCCGTGATTGTTGAAATACCTGGCTATCCTTGTGCTTGGGATCATCGCCCTGGCGGTCGCAGCGGGAGCTGCTGTCGGCCTCTGGCAGAACCCCAACACACCGAAGCAAGCCGAGGCAGCCTGCCAAATGGTCGCCCGGCTGGAAAGCGAGCGTGAGCAGGCCGCGGCACGCAGTTGGGGGCGTGAACCCAATCTGTCCTATGACTACGTTCTGCGGGCAGCGCCGGGTCCTGTTCGCCGGGAAAGCCTCAAAGGCGTGAACCTCGCTGATCGCGCTAGGATTGCCTTGCTTGAACTCAAGCGTCGCATCCACGCCGAAGCCTACGACCGACCGCTCGACTGTTCGGCGGCCTTTCAAGCGCGACAGTTCCCCCGCGATCCCGGTTCGCAGGCCCGCGAGGCGCTGGCGCGCAGTCATCCGCTTCGTAGTGCTACGGTGGTCTCATCGGCCCGGCCGGTGGTCGGGTCCGATGGGTGGATGCTGATTCGACGAACGGAATTCGTCTGCGTCGCCAGCCATCACCTGCACCGCCCCAGTCACCCGGATATGCACACCCAGGCAATGAGGCTGGAAGGCGGGAAGTGGAGGTCGGTGGGCGACTATTCGCGGACGCTCCTGTATCGCGTCCTGCCCCTGGACCGCTGTCCGACTCCTTGAGGCCCCGGCCCTGTGACGACCGCTACGCCGTCTTAAGGCCTGGGCGATAGCCTGTTGGGATCTCGGAGACCTCCATGCCGCCCTGGATCATGGCCCTGATATTCGGATCGCTGGCGCTGGTCGCCGGCTGGGCGCTGGTGCGCGACATTCAGAGCGGACGGTCGGGCGACGATATCTGGCGGTTCAACGCCGACACCAACCCCGCCGGCTATGCCTCGCTGCTGGCCGGCAAGGTCTTCGTGCTGGCCTACGGGATCGCCACCGTGACCTGGGCGCTGGGGTTCAATGAGAACCCCTTTCTCCTGCTCAAGCGCATCTTCGACCCGGGTGCGCCTTAGCGCCGCCCTTGCATCCTGTTAACCCCGGACCGATATCCGGGAGAAGGGCGTCGGCGCGGCTCGATTCGCGACACGCCAAGCGCATTTCAAGGAGCCCTCATGTATTACGACGACTACGAACGCACCGCCATGAACCTCGTCCCCATGGTGGTCGAGCAGACCAGCCGCGGCGAGCGGGCCTTCGACATCTTCTCGCGCCTGCTGAAGGAGCGGATCATTTTCCTGACCGGGCCGGTCGAAGACGGCATGAGCTCGCTGATCTGCAGCCAGCTTCTCTTCCTGGAGTCGGAGAACCCCAAGAAAGAGATCCAGATGTACATCAACTCGCCGGGCGGTGTGGTGACGTCGGGCCTCGCGATCTACGACACCATGCAATACATCAAGAGCCCGGTGACGACGCTTTGCATGGGCATGGCCGCCTCGATGGGCAGCCTGCTGCTCTGCGCCGGCGCCGCCGGTCAGCGGATCGCCCTGCCTAACGCCCGCATCATGGTCCACCAGCCCAGCGGCGGCTTCCGCGGCCAGGCCTCGGACATCATGCGTCACGCCGAGGACATCCTGAAGACCAAGCAGCGGCTGAACGAGATCTACGTCAAGCATTGCGGCCGCACCTATGAAGAGGTCGAGACCACCCTCGACCGCGACCACTTCATGAGCGCCGACGAAGCCAAGGCCTGGGGTCTGGTCGACCATGTGCAGGCCTCGCGCGACGAGACCGAAGAGAAGGCCGGCTAGGCCAGGGCCTGCCGGACCAGGGCGAGCAGGGCCACGCGCTCGGCCTCGTCCTGGACCCGGAAGCGGTCGAAGTCGTCGCCGGCCAGTCGCAGGTCGGCGTGGAGGCCGGACGGGTCTTCGTGAAAATGCAGGAAGGCCCGGGACCGTCTGTAGAAGACGCCCCGGGCCTTTTCCTTGAGGCCCTCCAGGCCGCGCAGATCGTTCAGCAGGGGCTCCAGCTGGTCCAGCGCCGCTGGTCCGGCATGCTTCAAGGCTTGCCCTTGAAGACGCGGTAGCCCTGCTCCTGCGCGATGCCGAGCATCTCCTTGTCGCCGGAGGTGTCGCCGTAGGCGGCGGTCAGGGTTAGGGCCTCGCCGTAGGTCTCGCGCAGGCGGCGGACCTTTTCCGGCCCGCGGCAATTGGCCCCGGCCAGCACGCCCAGGCAGCGGCCGTCGGCGTCGAAGGCCAGTTCGGTGCCGATCAGGCCGTCGGCCCCCAGGCCTCGGGCGAAGGGGGCGACCACGAAGTCGGGCGAGGCGGTGACGATGACCGTCTTGGCCCCCTTCGTGCGCCAGCGCCGCCAGGTCTCGACGGCGTCGGGGCGCAGCAGGCGGCCGGAATTCTTTTCGGCGAACAGGCGGGCCTGCTCCTGCAGTTCACTCTGGCGGGCCCCTTTGAGGAACTCGCGGACGGCGGCGGCCTTCAATTTCCCGCGATTGTGGTCGAACAGGTAGGCGAAGGAGGCCGGGGCCAGTTTCACACAGCCGGTGAACCAGCGCAGCCCGCCGGCCCGCCATTTGAGGAAGGCGGTGAAGCTGTCCCTGACAGTCATCGTCCCGTCGAAATCGAAGGCAACCATCCCAAGCTCGTGAAGAGGATCGGTCATGATCCCCCCGCCGACGTTGAGCCGTCCGAGCATTGTCGCTTTGCGCGCCATGATCCCCATATAGCCCGGAATACCGAGCCTTCCCCTATACTGCGCCCGCTTGCATCACGATTCGTCACATTCGAGCGATGCGGCAGCGCCACAGCCGTTGTGCGGATACAACGGACACACCATCTAGTTTGTTAACGATGGGGCGGCCATTCGGGACGCCTCGGAGGCAATGTTCTGGTCCCTGTGGCATCGCGGCGCTTGCCGCGAAGCGGCGGATCGGGGAATGTCAAGGTTTAGACAACCCGCACAGTGTAACCTGCGAAATCCACTCGCAGGATCGTTCCGCGGGGAGGGGGCGTTACAGCCGTAAGGCTCGAGACGTCGCCGGAGTGTGAGAAGCGAAATGACCAAGGCCGCCAGTGGCGACTCGAAAAGCACCCTGTACTGCTCCTTCTGCGGAAAGAGCCAACATGAGGTGCGCAAGCTGATCGCCGGCCCGACCGTGTTCATCTGCGATGAATGCGTCGAGCTCTGCATGGATATCATCCGTGAGGAGCACAAGATCGCCTTCGTGAAGTCGAAGGACGGCGTGCCGACGCCCAAGGAGATTCGCGAAGTCCTCGACGACTACGTGATCGGCCAGGAGCACGCCAAGAAGGTGCTCAGCGTGGCGGTGCACAACCACTACAAGCGCCTCAACCACGCGACGAAGAATTCCGACGTCGAGCTGGCCAAGTCCAACATCCTGCTGGTCGGCCCGACCGGCACCGGCAAGACGCTGCTGGCCCAGACCCTGGCCCGAATCATCGACGTGCCGTTCACGATGGCCGATGCGACGACGCTGACCGAAGCCGGCTACGTCGGCGAAGACGTCGAGAACATCATCCTCAAGCTGCTGCAGGCGGCCGACTACAATGTCGAGCGGGCCCAGCGCGGCATCGTCTACATCGACGAAATCGACAAGATCAGCCGCAAGTCGGACAACCCCTCGATCACCCGCGACGTGTCGGGCGAGGGCGTCCAGCAGGCTCTGCTGAAGATCATGGAAGGCACCGTGGCTTCGGTCCCGCCCCAGGGCGGCCGCAAGCATCCCCAGCAGGAGTTCCTGCAGGTCGACACGGCCAACATCCTGTTCATCTGCGGCGGCGCCTTCGCCGGCCTGGAGAAGATCATCTCCAGCCGCGGCGTCGGCACCTCGATCGGCTTCGGGGCCAAGGTCACCGATCCGGACGAGCGCCGCACCGGCCAGATCCTGCGCGGCGTCGAGCCTGACGACCTGCAGCGCTTCGGCCTGATCCCCGAATTCATCGGCCGTCTGCCGGTCATCGCCACCCTTGAGGACCTCGACGAGGCGGCGCTGATGACCATCCTGACCGAGCCGAAGAACGCGCTGATCAAGCAGTACGGTCGCCTGTTCGAGATGGAGAACGTCGGCCTGAAATTCACCGACGACGCCCTGATGGCCGTGGCCCGCAAGGCCATCCTGCGCCGCACCGGCGCCCGCGGCCTGCGCTCGATCATGGAAGGCATCCTGCTCGACACCATGTTCGACCTGCCATCGTACGAGGGTGTCGAAGAGGTGGTGGTCAACGCCGAGGTGGTCGAAGGCCGGGCTCAGCCGCTGGTCATCTACGCCGAGAAGAAGGGCGGGGCGGGGGCGGCGTAAAGCGCCAACCTCACCGCTGGAATTGCGAAGGCCCGCTGGGAAACCGGCGGGCCTTTTCGCTCTCCGCCCCCGAGAGGGGGCGGAGGACGGTTCGGAGCGTGAGCGACGGACCAGGAGGCGGGGCCGCACCGGCGGTAGGGAGGTCCCTCCTGAACCGGCGGTGGGGACCCCCTCGGTTTGGCTCGCTTGCAGCGCTCGCCAAAGCCACTCCCCCATTTCATGGGGGAGAGCGAAGCGTCGAAAGCGCCGCCTAAAACGCCGCCTCCAGCGGAACCCCGGCCATCGTCACCCGGTGCATGAGCCGATAGTGGCCGTGGTAGTCGTTTTTGGCGAAGTGCCAGGTGGCGCGGTTGTCCCAGATGGCGACGGAGCCAGGCTCCCATTGGAAGGCGCAGGTGCGCGACTTGTCGATGGCGTGGGGGAGGAGCTGGTAGAGCAGTTCCTGGCCCTCTTCCTTGGACAGACCGACGAAGCCGGTGGTGAAGGCCGGGTTGACGTAGAGGACCGGCTTGCCGCTGCCGGGGTGCTTGATGACCACCGGATGGACGGTCTCGGGCAGGTCGCGGCTGCCCGACAGGGCGTCCTGGTCGGACTGGGCGTAGGCGCCGCCTTCGCCGAAGACGTGGGCTGTCGAGTGGATGGCCTGCATGTGGCGCACCCGGTCCTGCAACTCAACGGGCAGGCTGTCCCAGGCGGCGTACATGTCGGCGAACAGGGTGTCGCCGCCGCTGGGGGGCAGGTCGCGGGCGACCAGGATGGAGCCGAGGGCCGGTTCGGCGTCGTAGGAATGGTCGGTGTGCCAGCCGCCGCCGATGTTGCTAGTCTGGTCCTTGGTCTTCTCGACCTTGGCGATCTCCGGCCAGTCGGCGTCGGCCGGGAAGAAGCGGTTGACGTCGATGGGGGCGAAGGCGCGGGCCAGGTCCAGGTGCTGCTGGCGCGACAGGGTCTGGCCGCGGAAGAACAGGACGCCGTGCTCGAACAGGGCCTCGCGCAGGACGTCGGCCAGCTTGGCGTCGATGCGGGCGAGGTCGACGTCATGGACCATGGCGCCGCAGCCGGGCAGCTTCTCGACGGTCAGGGCTTCCTGGATCATGGCGTCCTCCTTGGTTGGCTGAATGAAGCCACGGGGGACGACAAGGGATTGTCACCGAGGTAACAGTTGATGATGGACCCGCAGCTCGCCCCCTATCGCGAACAGATCGAGCGGCTCGGCTGGCTGGCCGAACAGCCGACGGGGCTGCGCGAGGCCCTGCTGGCGGCGGCGCGGCTGCGCTGGCTGGCCCAGGGGGAGTGGGCGCATGGCGAGGGGGACGAGGCGGCCGGGGTGCTGCTGGTGCTGGAGGGGCGGCTTCGGCTGTTCGCCCAGGCGCCGGGGGACCGCGAGGCGCTGATCGGCGTGCTGGGGCCGGGGGCGGCGATCGGCCAGAGCCCGGTGTTCGGCGGCGGGCCCCGGCTGGTGACGGCGGTGAGCGCCGGGCGCAGCCTGGTCCTGACCCTGTCGGACGGCGCGCTTCGGCGCGTGCTGCAGGACTGGCCGGGCGTTTGGCAGGTGATCTCGCAGCTGATCTATCGCCAGCTGCAGTACTCGGTGCAGGTGGCGGCCGAGCGGGTGGCGCTGCCGCCAAAGGCGCAGCTTGCTTCGCGCTTGCTGATGCTGGCGCTGGGCGGGGAGACGGTGGCGGCCAACCAGTCGGACCTGGCCGAGCTGCTGGGGTTCAGCCGCAAGGCGGTGAACGGCTGGCTGGGCGAGCTGGAGGCGGTGGGGGCGGTGCGGCTGGGCTACGGGCGCATCGAGATTGTCAGCCGGCGGGGGCTGGAGCGGGCGGTGGCGCAGGAGCGGTGACGAAACGCGATCGGCGTGCGATCAGTCGGGCATGAATCTGCTCTACGACACGCTGACGGGCGCCGGCGCGGCCGAGGCGCCCTTCCTCGAACGGCCCGACGGCGCGGTCATCCGCTATGGCGACCTCGAGGGGCTGACCGGGCGGTGGGCCAATGCGCTGGTCCAACTGGGCGTGAAGCCCGGCGACCGGGTGGCGGTGCAGGTCGAGAAGAGTCCGGAGAACCTGATCCTCTATCTGGCGACGGTGCGGGCCGGCGCGGTCTTCCTGCCGCTGAACACGGCCTACACGCTTGTCGAGTTGGAGTATTTCATCGGCGACGCCGAGCCGGCGCTGATCGTCTGCGACCCGGCGGTCGAGGCTGGCGTGAGCAGGCTCGGCAAGACAGCGACCCTGGATGCCAAGGGGCAGGGGAGCCTCGCCGACCTCGCCGCTTCCGCCCCGGAGGCTTTCGAGACGGTTGAGCGCGCGCCGAAGGACCTGGCGGCGATCTGCTACACCTCGGGCACCACCGGCCGGTCGAAGGGGGCGATGCTGACGCATGGCAACCTGACGGCCAATGCGCTGACCCTGGTGAGCCTGTGGCGGTTCACGGCGGCGGATGTGCTGATCCACGCCCTGCCGATCTACCATGTGCATGGGCTGTTCGTGGCGACCAACGTCATCATGGCGGCCGGAGCCTCGATGATCTTCCGGGCGAAGTTCGATGCGGCCGAGGCGCTGTCGCTGATGCCGCGCGCGACGGCGCTGATGGGCGTGCCGACCTTCTACACGCGGTTGCTGGATCAGGCGGGGCTGACGCCGGAAGCGACGGCAGGGATGCGGCTGTTCATCTCCGGCTCGGCGCCGCTGCTGGCCGAGACGCACCGCGCGTTCGAGGCGCGGACCGGGCAGGTCATCCTCGAGCGCTACGGCATGACCGAGACGAGCATGAACACCTCCAACCCCTATGAGGGCGCGCGGGTGGCCGGAACGGTGGGGCCGCCGTTGCCGGACGTCGACCTGCGGATCAGCGACCCCGAAAGCGGCGCGTCGCTGGCGGCGGGCCAGATCGGCATGATCGAGGTGCGCGGGCCCAATGTGTTCGCCGGCTACTGGCGGATGCCGGAGAAGACGGCGGCGGAGTTCAAGCCGGGCGGCTGGTTCGTCACCGGCGACCTGGGGAAGATTGATGAGGCCGGCTACGTCCACATTGTCGGCCGGGGCAAGGACCTGATCATCACCGGCGGGCTGAACGTCTACCCCAAGGAGGTTGAGGCGGAGATCGACGCCCTGCCCGGCGTCGTCGAGAGCGCGGTGATCGGGCTGGCTCATCCCGACCTCGGCGAAGGCGTGACGGCGGTGATCGCCACCGGCGGCAAACCAACCGGGCTGACCGAAGAAGCGGTGCTGGCGGCGCTCTCCGAGCGGCTGGCGCGGTTCAAGCAGCCCAAGCGGGTGCTGTTCGTCGACGATCTGCCGCGCAACGCCATGGGCAAGGTGCAGAAGGCCCTGTTGCGCGAAACCCATTTCGACCTCTACAGGGGCTCATGAGCGACATCATCATCATCGGCGGCGGTCACAACGGTCTGACCTGCGCCTTTTACTTGGCCAGCGCCGGCCTCAAGGTCACCGTGCTGGAGAAGCGCGACGTGGTCGGCGGGGCGGCGGTCACCGAGGAGTTCCATCCCGGCTTCCGCAACAGTGTGGCGGCCTACACCGTCAGCCTGCTCAATCCCAAGGTCATCCGCGATCTCGACCTGCCCCGGCACGGGCTGAAGGTGGTCGAGCGCAAGGCGGCCAACTTCCTGCCGATCAGCGACAGCGACAGCCTGGTCACCGGCGAGGGCCGGACCCATGGCGAGGTGGCGCGGTTCTCCCAGAAGGACGCCGACCGGCTGGACGCCTACAACGACCGGCTGGACGCCATCGCCGACGTGCTGCGCGACATTGTCCTGCAGACGCCGCCGGACATGGTCGAGGGCGGTTGGCTGCAGGCGCTGCCGGAACTGCTGAAGAGCGCCGCGCTGGGCAAGCTGGTTTCCAACCTGGACACCACGGCGCGGCGTGACCTGCTGGCGCTGTTCTCGCAGTCGGCGGGGGACTGGCTGGACGGCTGGTTCGAGAGCGATCCGATCAAGGCGGTGCTGGGTTTCGACGGCATCGTCGGCAACTACGCCAGCCCCTACGCCGGCGGCTCGGCCTATGTGCTGCTGCACCATGTGTTCGGCGAGGTGAACGGCAAGAAGGGCGCCTGGGGCCACGCCATCGGCGGCATGGGCGCGATCACCCAGGCCATGGCCGCCGCCTGCCGCGAGAAGGGCGTCGAGATCCGCACCGGGGTCGGCGTGGCGACCATCCTCAAGGAAGGCGGCCGGGCGGTGGGCGTGGTCACCGACGCCGGCGAGACCCTGCGGGCGCGGGCGGTGGTGTCCAACCTGCATCCCAAGCTGACGTTCGAGACCCTGCTCGATCCGGCCGACCTGCCGACTGACTTCGCCGAGCGGATCGCGCGCTACCGGTCGGGGTCGGGCACGTTCCGGATGAACGTGGCGCTGAGCGAGCTGCCGAAGTTCACCTGCCGGCCGGAAGACGGCGACCACATGAGCGCCGGCATCATCATGGCCCCCAGCCTGGCCTATATGGAGCGGGCCTATATCGACGCCCGGACCCACGGCTGGTCGAAGGAGCCGATCGTCGAGATGCTGATCCCCTCGACCCTGGATCCGAGCCTGGCGCCCGAGGGCCAGCACGTGGCCAGCCTGTTCTGCCAGCATGTGGCGCCGGTGTTGTCCGACGGTCGGTCGTGGGATGACCACCGCGAGGAGGTGGCCGACCTGATGATCGCCACGGTCGACAAATGGGCGCCGGGGTTCAAGGCCTCGGTGCTGGGGCGGACGATCAAGAGCCCGCTGGACCTGGAGCGGACGTTCGGCCTGATCGGCGGGGACATCTTCCACGGGGCGCTGACCCTGGACCAGATGTTCTCGGCCCGGCCGGTGCTGGGGCACGGGGCGCACCGGGCGCCGGTGAAGGGGCTCTACATGTGCGGGGCGGGCACGCATCCGGGCGGCGGTGTGACCGGTGCACCGGGGCACAACGCGGCGCGGGAGATCCTGAAGGACGCCAAGGCGCGTCGGTTCTAGAAATCCGCGGCGCCTTCCGCCACGGCGCCCCTTCACGCGCGGTCCGCGTTCGATATCGTCGCTCCACGCCGCGTCAGACGGCGTCAGGGAGAGACCACCATGCGCGCCGTTGTTCGCCGTTCGGGCCAGCTCATCTGCGACGAGGTCGCCCAGCCGACGCCGGGGCCGGGGCAGACGCTGGTCAAGACCCTGCTGTGCGGCATCTGCGGGTCGGACCTGCATGCGCTGCACTACCTCGACCACATGGTGGCGCTGGCCAAGAAGGCCGGCGGGTCGGACCGGATGGATCCGACGGCCGACATGGTGTTCGGCCATGAGTTCGTCGCCGAGGTGATCGAGCACGGGCCGGCCGGCGGGCGGTTCAAGGCCGGGACCCGGGTGGTCAGCGTGCCGATGACCTTCGGCCCGGCCGGGTTCGAGGCGGTCGGCTATTCCAACAACTTCCCGGGAGGGTTCGCCGAGTACATGGCCCTGACCGAAGCCATGCTGCTGGAGGTGCCCAACGGGCTTGCGACCGACCTAGCGGCGCTGACCGAACCGATGGCCGTCGGCGCGCATGCCGTGGAGCAGGCGGACCTGCAGCCGGGCAGCGCCTCGCTGGTGCTGGGTTGCGGGCCGGTCGGCCTGGCGGTGATCGCGGCGCTGAAGCTGCGTGGGCATGGGCCGATCATCGCCGCCGACTTCTCGCCGGCCCGGCGCAGGCTGGCCGAGACGCTGGGAGCCGACGTTGTCGTCGATCCGGCCGAAGGCAGTCCACACCTGAAGTGGAAGGATTTCGGGGTGCCGTCGTCGCTGATGGAACACGCGATGGCGCGGATGGCCGGGCAGCTCAAAGGGCGGTCGGTGGTGTTCGAATGCGTCGGCGCGCCCGGCGTTCTGCAGAGCGTCATCGAAGGCTGTCCGCCCGGGTCGCAGATCCTGGTGGCCGGGGTCTGCATGGAGCCCGACAGGATCGAGCCGTCGCTGTGCATCAACAAGCAGCTCGATCTGAAGTTCGTCCTCGGCTACTCGCCCGAGGAGTTCGCCGGGACCCTGCACGACATCGCCGAGGGCCGGCTGGACGTGGCGCCGCTGATTACTGGCACGGTCGGACTGTCGGGCGTGGCCCAGGCGTTCAGCGACCTCAAGGACCCCGAGGCGCACGTGAAGATCCTGGTCAATCCGTCGTTGGCGTAACGTCCGCTCCGGAGCAGGCGGTCGATCAGAGACCCAGGCTGACGATAAACGGATAGCGATCCAGGATGGTCTCTATGCGTCGCTCATACTCGTCCAGGAAGTCGAGCAGGGCCTTCCGGTGAAATTTGCGTCGGCGCAGTGGCAACCGCAACCAGGCACAGCGTGCGTGCTTTTTGAGGATGACGTCGAAGTGCAGGCCAGCCTTCACATCCCGTCTCAACGCGGAAAACTGAGCCAGGACATCGCGCCATGCAGACGCCGGAATCCAGGCGACGCCGGTATAGTAGCCCTTGTCCCAATCAGGGTAGGCCCGGGCGATCATGGGTTCGATGAACTGGAAGGCATTGGCGCTGATCGTGAAGACGCCCGGAAGAGACTTGTCGTAGTCGTAGCGGCCCTTGAACCCCTCTTCGGAGGGCACATAGCTGAATGACAGCCCGCCGAAGGCGCCGTCCCTGATCCGATAGTCGATTTTCATGGAGTAAGCGGACGCTGTGCGCCGCGAGTTGCGATGGCCGGTGGGTAGCAGCCGGAACGGCGAGGTTCAATCCTGGCCTTGTCGTTGCCGGTCTAGGACGCCGTGAGCGCCACTGCCTCGGCCACCCGCGCCCGGTACAGCGCCGCGATCAGGTCGGTCTGGGTGACCATGCCGACGACGGTGCGATCTTCGCCGAGGATCATCACCTCGCGCCATTCGCCGTGCGAGAGGACGGGGAGGAGTTCGTCGATGGCGGTGGCTTCGCGGGCCGTCGGCGGGTTGGTTTCCATGGCCTCGACGACTGGGCCTTCGCCGCCGGCCAGCAGGATGGCCCGGGTGATCAGGCCGAGCAGGCGGCCGTTGGCGTCCAGCACCGGGGCGGAGCGGAAGTCGTGGCCGGCCAGGAGGGCGCGGGCGTCAGCCTGGGTGGCGTCAGGGCCGACGCTGACGACGTGCCGGGACATGACGTCGGCGCAGAAAATGGCGCCGTGCAGGCGGCGGTGGGCCTGGACCTCGACCTGGCGGAACAGGGCGTCGAGGTCTTCGCGGGAAACGTCGAGCAGTTCGCCGTAGCGGCGCAGGGCGGCGTCGATGTCGGCCAGGGTGAAGCCGACGCGGGTGTCGGGCGCCGGGTCAGCCGTGCCGCGCGGCGCGGGGGCCGGGGTGTGGGCGACGTGGGGGTAGGAGCGGCCCGACAGATTGTTGAAGATCAGGCCGACGGCCAGCAGCAGGAGGGAGTTGAGCGCCACCGGCATCAGCACGAAGCCGTAGCCGGCGGCCAGCACCACCGGGCCGCCGACGGCGGTGGTCAGGGCCACGGCGCCGCCGGGCGGGTGCAGGCAGCGACAGACGCTCATCAGCAGGATGGCGCTTGCCACGGCGGCGGCGGCGGCGAAAGTCGGGTCCGGGATCAGCTGGACGCAAGTGACGCCGGCCAGGCCGGAGATGATGTTGCCGCCGAGGATCGACCAGGGCTGGGCGAGCGGGCTGGCGGGGACGGCGAACAGCAGGACGGCGCTGGCCCCCATCGGGGCGATCAGCAGCGGCAGGGCGCCGGCGTCTGGGACGGTCAGGTGGGTGACCAGGCTGGTGATGGCGATGCCGATCAGGGCCCCGGCGAAGGCCTTGAGGCGTTCGCCGAGCGGCTGCGGCGGGGTCTGGGGGAGGAATCGGCGGAGGTACGCGAACATGGTGCGGGCTTTTTGGGCAGGATTTGCCCGGAATCCAAGCAGGCTTTGGGCGGGTGGTATCGAAGCGGCGAGACTATTGTACCGCGTTTTGAGGGCGGAAGGGCATGGTGCGGAAAAATAGTTCTGAAATAACAGTCTATTATGACCAACCGCTCAGTTGCTTTTGTCCGTCTTCCGCTGCCGTTTTAGCCCTCCGAAGCGCCGTATCGACCACCCTTAGACCTACGCCTTCCACCGTCGGCGGCGGGCTCAACCCGACCCTCGGGTCCCGGCGAGCAGGAGGGGACATGAATATGTCTAGACTTATCCGAACAGAGCCTCGTGGCGGGCCTGGATGGCGGGCCAGAGGGTCGCTGCTTCGGGGAGATCCAGGTCGAAGTCGGCCTTGAGGGTGGCGACGTAGTCGTCGGCGTCGGCGATGAGGCGATCAGCGGACCCGTCGGCTGTCAGAGTGCGCAGCGCGCGGCCGCGTAGCATCAGCAGGCGGTCGGGCTGATGGCGCTGGGCGACGGCGTTCTGGACGAAGCCGGAGGCCGGGTCGGTCTGCAGCCAGTGGCAGCGGTCGGCCATGGCCTGCTCGTCGGCGGGAGCGATCTGGAAGTCGAAGCTGGGGGCGCCGCCGGCCGGGTGGTTGTGCAGCCGCCACCAGCCGTCGGCCATGGCTTCCAGGCTGTAGGCGAACAGGCCGGCGTCCACGGGGCCGGGCTTGATCGGATAGGGATCGACCGGGCCGTCGCCGAAGCCGACGTCGGCCATCCAGGATCCGTCGTCCAGGTCGACGCGCAGGATCAGGTGGTTGCTGATGGCGATGTCGCCGTCCTGCTCGCGGCGGACGCCGGCCATCATGCGGGTGACCTTGAACCCGATCTCGCCGAGCGCCCAGCCGAGCAGGCCGTTCATCTCGTAGCACCAGCCGCCGCGCCGCCGGGTGACGATCTTGTCGAAGGCGGCGGCCGGGTCGGTGGTCACGGTGCGGCCCAGCTGGACGTCCAGGTTCTCGTAGGGGATGGCGAAGTGATGGGCCCGATGGACGGCGCGCAGGGTGGCGAGGTCGGCGGCGACGGGACCGGTGTGGCCGATGCGATCGAGGTAGGCGGCGAGGTTCATGGCGCGAGACTAGGCGAGGCGGGCCTGGATGTCGCGCCAGGCGGCGGCGATGAGGGCATGCAGGGCGGCCTCATCGACGGGCTGGCCCCATTTGAGCTTCACGTGGCGCATGCGCTTGCCGCTGCCTTCGAGGAGGCGGTGAGGGTCAGGGAGGTCGGCGCCGAAGTAGAAGCCGACGGCCGCGTGGGCGCTGAAGGCGTCGACATAGGCGAAGGCGGCCTCGCCGGCGCAGGCGGTGGGGTGGCCGTCGTGGAGGAGTTCGCGGACGTCGGGGTCGGCAGCGCGGAGGGCTTCGAACCAAGGGCGGACGAGTTGGCGGAGCGGATCGGGCGCGGTGAGCCAGGCGTCGACGTCGGGGTCGTGCTGGCGGGCGCTGGGGAAGAGGAAGAGCTCGTTCACCGGGGGAGATTGGCAGGTTGAGGCGGATGAGCGCAAACCCCTTGCTGTCATCCTTCGGGCCCGCGAAGCGGGAGCCGGAGGACCCACCTACCCGCCAGGCTGCTGGCGCGTCCGGTGTGCGGCCGTCGTTGACGGCGGGCTGAGTCCAGCTGGTTCCGCCCTTGCGGTGGGTCCTCCGGATCGGGCTGCGCCCGACCGAAGGATGACAGGGGTGTTGGGGCCCTACTCCGGTTTCTTGCCCATCCCCATCGCTTCCAGGATTTCCGGCCGGATGTTGTCCGTGCCCTTTTCCTGGATGTGCTGGGCCACCCGGGCGCCGACGGCGGCCATGGCCTCGCCGATGAAGCGCGGGCGGTTCTCGGCGGCCCATTTGAGGGAGGTCTCGCGGTTCTCGTTGAGGCCCTGGAACTTCGGGGTCACGTAGCGGGCGAAGAGTTCGTAGGAGTGCTTCTTGGCCGCCCAGGGGGCCCAGTTGTGGTCCATCATCAGGAAGGCGCCGAAGCCGCCCGACTGGGCCTGCAGACGCTCGACCTGGGCGATGGCGTCGTCGGGCGTGCCGATGACGGCCATGCCCGAGGCGATCAGGGCGTCGACCGGGTCGGAGCCGTCCTGCGGGGCCAGCGGCAGGGCGGCGACCTCGCGGAAGTAGTAGAGCCAGTCCTCCAGGCCGAAGCGGACGTCCTCGCGGGCCTGCTCGCGGGTCTCGGCGATGTGGACGGGGCCGACCAGGCGCCATTGGTTGCGGTCGACGGACGTGCCGTTGTCCTTGGCCGCCTCTTCGGCGATGGCCCAGTTGGAGGAGAGGGCGTTGAAGCCGCCCGACTGGGTGGCGCCGATGCTGAGCATGCCGACGCCGTGCTTGCCGCTGGCCTTGGCGCCGGTCGGCGAGACCTGGCTGGCGACGCAGATCTCCACCGACGGGCGGGAATAGGGGGTCATCTGCAGGCGGGCTTCGTTGAGCTCGAACCAGTCGGTCTTGGCCGAGACCTCCTCGCCGCGCAGCAGCGGGACGAGGACGTCTATGGCCTGGTCCATGCGGTCGCGCTGGGCGCTGACCGGGATGCCCATCATGAAGGCGTCGGAGGGCAGGGCGCCGGGGCCGACGCCGAACATCACCCGGCCGCGGGTGATGTGGTCCAGCTGGTTGATGCGGTCGGCCAGCATCAGCGGGTGGTGGTAGGGCAGGGAGGAGACGCCGGTGCCGAGGCGGATGTGCTTGGTGCGTTCGGCGGCGGTTGCGATGAACAGTTCGGGGGAGGCGATCAACTCGTAGCCGGCCGAATGGTGCTCGCCGATCCAGGCTTCCTCGTAGCCCAGGCGGTCCATGTGCTGGACCAGCTCCAGGTCGCGCTCGATGGCGAGGGTGGGGTTCTCGCGCAGCGGATGGAAGGGGGCGATGAAGGCGCCGAAGCGCAGTTTGGCGCCAGCCATGGCGGTGTCTCTCCCGTTTGTTATTGGTGATCACCTTAGCGGGCGAACGGCGGTTGGGAAGGGTGACTTGGGGGAAAGGGCGGAGCGGGTTCCTTCTCCCGCTTGTCGGGAGAAGGTGGCGGCCCTCCGGGTCGCGCGCAGCGCGCCCGAGGATAAACTCCGGCCGACGGATGAGGGCAGCGCGGAAGGTTGGCGGTTGGCGGTGGTGACGCCCGCGCCAGAGCGAGGATGATCGGCCGGGGTCGGCGCTGCCCTCATCCGACCCCCTTCGGGGGCCACCTTCTCCCGACAAGCGGGAGAAGGGACGCTATCGCTCCAACAGCCGGATCACCGCCGTCTCGAAAGCTCGCTCGCTGCTGCTCGGTTTGAGTTTCAGCTTGCGGGCCGCGAAGGCGTCGAGGATGGCGGGGTGGATGTAGGCCTTGCGGCAGACGGCGGGGGTGTTGCCGAGGCGCCGGGCGACGGCCTTCACACAGGCGGTGATGGTCGCCCTGGTCGCCGTCGTGTCGGTCTCGGCGCAGAGGATGCGGGCGGCTTCGAGGGTGCCGGCCCAGGTGCGGAAATCCTTGGCGGTGAAGTCCTCGCCGGTGGCGTCGCGCAGATAGTCGTTCACGTCGCCGGAGGTGATCCCGCAGATGGCGCCGTCGTCCGTGCGGTACTGGAACAGCCGCTGGCCAGGCAGGTCCTGGCAGGCCTTGACGATGCGGGCCAGGCGGCGGTCGTGGAAGGGGGTGCGGTGGACCTTGCCGCTTTTGCCGGTGAACTCGAAGAGACCGCCAGTGGTCTTCAGCCGGGCGTGGCGGTCACGCAGTGTGGTCAGACCGAAGCTCTTGTTGGCCCGGGCGTATTCGTCGTTGCCGACGCGGATCAGGGTCTGTTCCAGCAGGCTGACGACGGCGGCGACCACCTTGGGCTTGGGCAAGCCCTTCTTGCGCAGGTCGGCGGCGATGGCCTTGCGCAGGCGGGGCAGGGCGCGGCCGAAGGCGGCGAGGCGGTGGAACTTGTGCGCGTCGCGGTGGGCGCTCCAGTGGTCATGGTAGCGGTACTGCTTGCGGCCCCGGGCGTCGCGGCCGGTGGCCTGGATGTGGCAGCCGGGGCGCGGGGCGATCCAGACGTCGGTCCAGGCGGGCGGGATGACCAGCTTTTCGATGCGGTCGAGGGTGGCGGCGGCTTCGATGCGGCGGCCGATCTGGTCGTAGTAGGCCCACCGGCCGGCCAGCTTGCGGCGGGTGAAACCGGGGCCGTCGTCGCTGCAATAGGCGAGGCCTTCGGGCAGGCTGTGGGGGAGTTCGCTGTCGCGGGGCATCAGGTGGCGACCTGTTTGTGTTTGACCTCGGCGGCGTTTCTGAAAAGACCGGACATCGAACCTGGGCTTGCCTCCGCACGCGCAACGTGGCCGGAGGGAGGCTTGTTCCGCAGCGAGGGGCCGCCGCCTTGAACTATCGCCACGCCTTCCACGCCGGGAACTTCGCCGATCTGGTGAAGCATGCCGGGCTGACCCTGTTGCTGGACGCGCTGATGGCCGATTCCTCGCCGTTGGTCATCGTCGATACGCATGCGGGGGCGGGCGGCTATGACCTGGAAGGAGAACTGTCGCGGCGGACCGGGGAGGCGGCGCAGGGCATCTTCCGGCTGATGGAGGATGCGGGCGCGCCGGCGGTGTTCGAACGGCTGAAGGCGGCGGTGGCCGGGCTGAACCCGGGCGGTGGGGTGCGGTTCTATCCAGGCTCGCCGCGGCTGATCGCGGCGGCCCTGCGGCCGCGGGATCGCTACACCGCCTGCGAGGTGCGGGACGACGACCTGGCGCTGCTGGCCGAGACCCTGGCGCCCTATCCGGAGGCGCGGGCGGTGCAGGCCGACGGCTATGCGACGGCGCCGGCCACCGTGCCGCCCAAGGGGCGGGCGCTGGTGCTGATCGACCCGCCGTTCGAGCGGCCGGACGACTATCAACGGATCGCCCAGGCGCTGGCGGCGGTGCGGGCGAAGAACCCTCGGAGCGTGGTCGCGGTCTGGCTGCCGCTGAAGGACCTGGAGACATTCGACAGTTTCCTGCGCTCGGTGGAGCCGCTGGCGCCGGACGCCCTGGTCGCCGAATGCCGGCTGCGCAGGCTGGACAATCCGATGAAGATGAACGGCTGCGCCCTGGTCGTCGCCGGGGCCCCGGCCGGGCTGGAGGGGCCGCTCGGCGAGGTCTGCCGGTGGGTGGCGGGCCTGGGCGAGGGCGCGGGGCGCGGCGAGGCCTGGCGGCTGGACGGCTGATCACGAACTTTCGCACTTGCGAAGTGATAGGCCGTGTTATGTTGCATTGCACAATGAGCGGCCAGGCCCCGTTGGCCGCCTGCGCGGAGCGATGCCATGACCCTTGCGGACACCAAAATCCCCGAACTCGATGAGACCACCGCCAAGGCGTTGCGCCTGCCGGTGGGGATTTCCTCGCCCCTGTGGCTGATGATCGGCAGCGCCGCCATGGTCGGCGCGGCGGTGTTCTGGGCGACGCGGTGGATGACGCCGGTGAACCTGGAAGCCCTGCTGCCGACCCCCAAGTCGCTGCCCAAGCCGGAACCCGAGGTCGAGGCGGCCATCGAGAAGGCGGCCGAGGCCGCGCCGGCGGTTGTTGAGGCCGTAGTCGAGACCACCCAGGCGGTGGTCGAAGCGCCGCTGGCGGTGGCCGAGGCTCTGCTCGAAGCCGCGCCGGAACCTGAGGTGGTCATCGACCCGGTGATCGAGGCCCCGGTCGTGGTCGCCGAAGCGGTCGAGCCGGAACCCGTGGCCCCGGAACCGGCGGCGCTCGAGCCCGACGACCTGACGGTGATGACCGGCATCGGCCCGAAGATGGCCGCGGCCCTGGCCGAACGCGGCATCACCCGCTTCGCCCAGATCGCCGCCTGGAGCGACGAAGAGGTCGCCACGCTCGACAAGGAGATGAAGCTGATCGGGCGCGTCACCCGAGAAGCCTGGGTGGCGCAGGCCAAGCGGCTGGCGGGGAGCTAACCACCACCCCTCCGATCATCCCGACGAAAGTCGGGACCCAGTGTCCACTTTCGTAGATTGCTAAAGCGCTGATCAGCGCCAGCGCATCTCCTGGTTTGCCAACTGGGCCCCGACTTTCGTCGGGGTGATCGGATATGGGGGGTCACTCCGGCTTGAGCATCTCGTCGAGCATCTTTCGCGACGCCGACTCTTCATCGTTCAGCGCCTTGTCGGAGTTAGCGCAGACGAAGCCGGTTTCGGTGGACTTGCAACGCATCTTGCCGTCTTGCGGCGGCGCGTTGGCCTCCTGGCCGGCCTGCTCGGCGCGGGCGAGGGCGGCGGCGTTTGCGGCCGCGATGCGCTCTTCCTCGGTCTGAGGTTTGAGCGGCGCAAAGCCCAGCCTGCCGCTGCCGGCGGGTGGCTTGGCCGGCGCGGGCGGAGACTCCGGCGCGGGCCTGGGGTTCCAGTCGATCTCCGCGGGTTGGGCAAGCGCGATGAGGAGGCTGGCGGCGAGGGTCAACATGGCGGGCTCCGATCTGGCGCCATGATGCCGCGCGCCAGCGCCGGCCGAACCGTCTGAATGGGGGGCTTACAGCCCGAACGCCGCCAGCAGCCGGTCGGCGGCCAGGGAGGCGGGGACCTCGCCGGCCAGGACCTGGGCTTCCAGGGCCGGGGCGAGGGCGGCGACCCCGGGGTGGTCGCGGAAGGCGCGGCCGAGGCGGTCGTGGACCATGGCCCACATCCAGCGGCCGTTCTGGCCGGCGCGGCGGGCGGCCCGCTCGCCGTTGGCGGCCATCACCTCGCGATGGCGCTGGACCTGCGCCCAGAGGATGTCGAGGCCGGCGTTGTTGAGGCCCGAGGCGGTGAGCACCGGCGGGGTCCAGTCGGGATGGGCCGGGGTGAGGATGTGCAGGGCGTTGCGGTATTCCCGGGCGCTGCGTTCGGCGCGGGGCGGGTCGGTGTCGGCCTTGTTGATGAGGATCAGGTCGGCGATCTCGATCAGGCCCTTCTTGATGCCCTGCAGTTCGTCGCCGCCGCCGGGGATGAGCACGGCCATGAACAGGTCGACCATGTCTGCCACGACGGTCTCGGACTGGCCGACGCCGACGGTCTCGACGATGACCACATCGAAGCCGGCCGCCTCGCAGAGCAGGATGGCCTCGCGCGTCTTGCGGGCGACGCCGCCCAGTTCGCCGCCGCTGGGGCTGGGACGGATGAAGGCGCGCTGGTCCATGGCCAGCCGCTCCATGCGGGTCTTGTCGCCGAGGATGGAGCCGCCGGTGCGGGTGGAACTGGGATCGACCGCCAGGACGGCGACGCGGTGGCCGGCGGCGGTCAGGTTGCAGCCGAGCGCCTCGATGGTCGTCGACTTGCCGGCCCCGGGCACGCCGGTGATCCCCAGGCGTTGGGCGCCGCCGGTGTGGGGCATGAGCTTTTGCAGCAGCTGGCGGGCGGCGGCCTGGTGATCGGCGCGGCGGCTCTCGACCAGGGTGATGGCGCGGGCCAGGGCGGCGCGGTCTTGCGCCAGTAGGCGTTCGGCGAGGTTGTCTAGGTCGGGAAGGGCCATCACATCCTCACCCGTAGCGAAGCGTACGGGGGAGGATGGGGAGGCTCTTAGATGACGACGGCGGTTCCCGAAACCGAAACCATCAGCATCGAGCCGTCAGGGCCGACGGTGTTGTAGTCCAGGTCAACGGCGATGATGGCGTTGGCGCCCAGCTTGTCGGCCTGGATCATCAGGTCGCCGAGCGCGTCCTGGCGGGCGTGGTCGAGGATGCGCTCGTAGGACTTGGACTTGCCGCCGATGAAGTCGCGGATGGCGGCCAAGAGGTCCATGACCACGTTCGCGCCCATGATCGAGGTGGTGTAGATCGCCCCCTTGTACTCACGCACCGGATGGCCCTCGATAAACGGGGTGGTGCTGATCAGGACATTGGGCAGCGGCTTTTTCACGGTCATGAGTATTAAGCCTAATCGGCGCAAAGGGCGAGGGTTCCCCCCAGGCGCGAGAACAGGTGACTTTAGCCGGCCCTGAAGGCGAATTAACCGTCCCGGGCCTTTCAACAGGCGGCAGGGTTGTTGCACAGTGGAGTTGGCGGGGGCTGTAGATGTGCCGTTCCCGCACGTGGAGCGCATCGATGATCCTGGCCCGGACCCACCTCGACCTGCACAATGTGCGGGGCAGCATCGAGCGCACCAAGAAGCTGTCCGACAACATCATCGGCATCGGACCGCTGGGCGTCGGCCTGGACGCCATCCTTAACGTCGTGCCCGGCGCCGGGGCGCTGTACAGCGGCCTGGCCGGGTTGATGCTGATCTTCGACGGGGTGCGGGCGCGGGCGTCGGGGATGGTCCTGATCCAGATGGGCGGCATCCTGCTGGTCGACACCGTGGCGCCGCTGGCCGGCAAGCTGGGGGCGGTGGCCGACGTGCTGTTCACCGGCCACAAATGGGCGGCCGACATGCTGCTCAAGCACATGGAAGAGACCATCTATTTCGAGGGCACCCGCGAGGAGGCCCTCAACACCGCCGAATACCGCGACCTGATGGCCCGGGTGCGGGCCGGCAAGGAGAAGCGGCGGGTGGTGTTCCTGGGCGGCGCCTGGCGCAAGAAGACGCCGCCGGTGACCTCTTAACCACCCCCTAGGCGGAACCGACAACGCCGGTATACGCTCGGGTCCCATGACCCGTGAACGCGCACACTCCGCCTGGAAGTCCGCCGAGGCGATCAAGACCATCTCCGATCGGGTGATCGGCATCGGCCCGTTCGGCGTCGGGCTGGACGGTTTGCTGACCTGGTTGCCGGGGGCCGGCATCGTCTACAGCGTCGGGGCCAGCATCTTTCTGCTGTTCGAGGCCTTCCGCGCTGGGGCCTCCTTGAGCACCCTCTTTCGGATGCTGAGCTATCTGGGCATCGACGCCCTGACCTCGGAAGTGCCGGTGGTGGGGGATGTCATCGACTTCTTCTGGCAGGGCCACCTGATGGCGGCCACGGCGCTGCAGAAGGACATCGAGGACAAGCACGGGGCGCCGGACGACATCCCGGTCAAGAAGCGGGCCCGCAAGGGCCGCAGCAAGTTCGCCCACTAGGCATCACCGAACCGGCAGGCGAGACTGGCCCCAACGACAAGACGGGGAGTGATGACGCATGGCCGACGAGGAACGCTATGTCCGGCCGCCAAGCGCGGAGTCGGAAGGCAGGGCGCCGGGGCGCGGGCGGCTCATGGGCCGGCGGGTGCTGGTGGTCGGCGGCGGGCAGCGGGTTGTCGACGCGGAAACCGACCCGGTCGGCAACGGGCGGGCGATGAGCCTGCTGTTCGCCCGCGAAGGCGCGCATGTCGCCGTGGCCGACCGCGACGAGGCCAGCGCCGCCGAGACGGTGCGGCTGATCGAGGCCGAGGGCGGCCAGGCCTTCGCCATCGCCGCCGATATCTCCCATGAGAGCGACGTGGCGGCGATGGTCGAGGCGGCGGTGCGGGGCCTGGGCGGGCTCGACGGGCTGGCGCTGAATGTCGGCATCGGGTTGGGCGGCCTTGGCCTGGCGGCGGTGAAGGCCAGTGAGTGGGACACGGTGCTGGGGGTCAATCTGCGCGGGCCGATGCTGTGCTGTCGCGAGGCGCTGCCGGTGATGGAGCCCGGCGGGTCGGTGGTGTTCATCAGCTCGATCGCCGGCCTGGTCGCCGGCTCGCGGCTGCCGGCCTACGACAGTTCCAAGGCGGCCCTGGGCGGGTTGATGCGGCATGTGGCGCTGGAGGGGGCGCGCAAGGGCGTGCGGGCCAACATCGTCGCGCCGGGGCTGGTCGACACGCCGCTGGGCCGGGCGGCGACGCAGGGGCGGCCCAGCCGCGGTCGCTCGCCGACGCCGTTCGGGCGCCAGGCGACGGGCTGGGAGGTGGCCTATGCGGCGCTGTTCTTCATCGCCGAGGAGAGCGTCTACGTGACCGGCCAGACGCTGGCCGTCGACAGCGGGATGACCGGGATCAGCTAGCCGCAGGTCCCGCCGTTGAGCTTGCGGCGGTAGGCTTCGACCAGGCTGAGGTAGGGCGGCAGGAAGGTGTGGACCACCACCGGCTTGCCGTCGGTGCTGACCCCGGCGACGCCCGAGCGGAGCTCGAAGTGCATGTGGATGGTGGTGGCCGTGCCGCCGAAGTTGTTGGAGGCCTTGCCGAGCCGCCCGCCCTTGGCGACCACCGAACCCTCGCTGACCGACAGCTGGTTCATCTGCAGGTGCAGGTAGCGGTAGACGCGGTGCGGCGCGGCGCTGGCGGTGAGGGTGACGGTGTAGCTGCCGATGTCGGTGATGGTCCCGGCCTCGGCGGCGACCACCCAGTGGACGGCCTTCTTGCAGGTGGCCGGGCGGATGTCCTGGCCCTGGTGGCCCTTGCCGTTGGCGCAGAGCGGGGTGGAGTAGCCGCGGGTCTCACAGAAGTTGTCGGTCCAGGGCAGGACGTAGGCCGGCGAGTCGCACTGGCCGGTTCCGGGCGGACCCTTATAGCCGCCGGGGCCATAGACCTGCGAATTGGCGAAGGCGGCCTCCTCGAACGGGAAGCACATGTCCGGCGACCAGACGGTGCGGTCCAGATAGCCCGAACCGGAGCCGGGATGCAAAGCTCCGGCGGCGTTGTGCGGGAAGTCGACCGGGGCCGGCGGGGTGACCGGGACCTGGTCGGAGGGGACCGGGTCGGCCGGGGTGTCGGGCAGTGGCTCGTCAGGCAGCTGTTCGGCCCCACCGTCGTCGGCCGGCTCGCTGGGCGTCGGGGTCGGCGAAGGCTCGGAGCCCTGAGGCGCGGGCGGCTGGGGGGAGGGCGTCTGCATGCCGTCGAACCAGCCCAGGCTGTTGCCGACGGCGCCCAGCAGCAGAAGCAGGAGGATCAGGCCGAGGATCCAGAGGACGATGCGGTTCATGGCCTAGCCCCCCGATCCTGCGGTTTGGCCGGCCGCCTGGCGGGCGGCCTGGCCGAGGATGACGGCGGTGGTGGCGGCGGTCAGCTGGCGGACCAGGGTCTCGTTTCGGCAGCGGACATCGGACGGCGCGTCGCAGCGGACCTCGACGGTGTAGAGGACGCCGTAGCGGACGAAGCTGGCCAGCTGGCCGTCGACCGTGCGCTGGACGGTCAGCATTTCGGGGGTGTTGGGGTCGATCTTCAGGGGTGATTTGGCGGGCAGGTTCACGACGCTGGTCGTGCCGGTGAAGGAGACGCCGAGGCCGGGGCGGTCGGCGGTGATGCTGTAGTAGTCGCCGAAGGAATAGACCCGGGCGCTGGCCAGCAGGTCGGGGTCGGCCGGGACCAGGATGGGCAGGCGGGTCTGGTTGATGGCGGCCTGGTCAAGCCGGCCCAGGACGTTGGCCGCCCCGGCCGAACGGCGGGCGCCGCCGACCGCCGCCGGCCAGTCGATGGCGCCGGTGCGAGCCGCGCGGGCGCCGGCCGTGGGCGGGACGCTGAGGGTCTGGGAGGCGGCCGGCAGGGCCAGCAGGGCGACCAGCAGCGCGGCGCTGGCGATGGAACGACGACCGGGCATGCGACCCCCACGGCGAAACGATCGGATACCGACGTTACGCCTATTTCGAGGGGCTGTTAAGCAGTCGGCTTGGGGTCCGGATCAACTGTTTGAGCGGCGCGTTCGGCGGCGGGATAGGCGATCCAGCGGACCAGCAGGCCGGTAGCCGCGCCCAGCAGGATCAGGGCGCCGAGAAAGATGCCGCCGGTGTCGTCGCTGAACGGTCCGTTGTTGTAGCGCGCGCCGCTATACAGGCTGATCGCGCCGATGCTGGCCAGGGGGGCGAGGCCGCCAAGCACCGCCGCTGGCCCGATGCCGCGCAGCCCCCGGCGATGGAGCAGGAACCAGCCCAGGAAGCCGACGAACAGGGTTGGAATGCCGACGATGAGCCCGGCGATCGGCGGGTAAATCAGCATGAGCGCAATGGCTTCGATCGAAGCGCTCCAGATTCCCTGTCCGGTCAGGGCCGTCTGCAGGCCCAGAGCGATGGCGTAGCTGGGAAACAGCCAGGCGGCCAAACCGCCCATGAAGACGCGCAGCTCCGGGTCGCGCGGCCGAAAGTCCCGCCCGGCGCCGCTCACGCCGCCAGCTCGGCCTGACGGTAGGCGACCCACCAGACGGCCAGGCCGGTGATGGCGCCGATCACCGGGCCCGCGAAGATCCACTGTGTTTCGCCGCCGCGCCCGCCCAGGGCGATGCCGGCCGCCGCGCCGCACAGCAGGCCGACGCCGGCGGCGACCTTGGGCGTGGCCAGGCGCCAGTGGTGCAGCAGCGCCCAGGCGGCGAAGGCGGCCAGCAGGAAGGGCCAGCCCATCAAGAGGCCCATCACCGGCCCGGCGGTCCAGGCGGTGACGGCGGCGCTGATCATGTCGGCGTCGGGGCCAGAGCCCGTGAAGGCGTCGCCGATCATGATCAGGTTGGCGAGGAGCAACGACGGCAGCAGCCAGGCGACGACGGCGGCGAGGGTGATGCGGCGGGGACTGAGGCGGGGGGCGGGCATGGCGGGCTCCAGAATGGGCGATCAATCTGGCGCACACCGGCGCCCGCGCCAGCGGCGAGAAGTGCAGAGATAGTGAAGAGTCGGCGCCCATTGGGCCAGCCCGACGGGTGCCCGCGTCCTTGCGATCAATCGGAGCGCGCGGGGTTCAGCGAGGAGGACTTCCCAACCCCGTAGGCGACCAACCATATGGCCAAGCCGGCCAAGAGCCCAATAAGGCTGCCGAAACCGCTCATCCACCAGATCAAGTCCTGCGGCCCTTCAATGCCTTCCGGCTGTCTGGCGAAGGCCCAGAGCAGCGAATTCGCAAGCCAAGAGATCAGCGCCAGGGGCAGTGCTCCAACAACGGCTGAGAGGAACAGAAAGCTCACCATGCCGCCCTTCGCCCAACGGTGGGCCGCCCAAACGGGGGTAAACAGCAGCAGAATAACGCCGAACGACAGAAAGACGGTGGCCGGCATCAAAGCGACGGTCGCGGAAACGAACCCGACCACATGTTGGACCGCATCGACCGTCGGTTCGGCACGAGACCGAAAGGCGATTGAGAAGAAGGCCACCGGCACGGCGCTGGCAACGGTACCGGCCGTAAACGTGCCCGCCAAGGCCGCGAGAAGAAGGCGATCGCGGCTGGTGGCCCTACGCATGGCTACTCCGCCGCCGCCTGCTCGTAGCCGAGCTGGCGGTTGAGCTTTTCCAGCAGGTTGATGGCCGCTTCGGCGATCACCGTGCCGGGTGGGAAGATGGCGGCGACGCCGGCCGCTTCCAGGGCCGGCCAGTCCTGGGGCGGGATGACGCCGCCGATCACCGTCATGATGTCGGGACGGCCCTGCCTGGCCAGCTCGTCCTTCAGCTCGGGCGCGAGGGTCAGGTGGCCGGCGGCCAGGGAGCTGGCGCCGACGACATGGACGTCGTTCTCGACGGCCTGGCGGGCGGCTTCGGCCGGAGTCTGGAACAGGGGGCCGATGTCGACGTCGAAGCCGAGGTCGGCGAAGGCGGTGGCGATGACCTTCTGGCCGCGGTCGTGGCCGTCCTGGCCCATCTTGGCGATCAGGATGCGGGGGCGGCGGCCGTCCGCCTGTTCGAAGGCGTCGACCATGGCCTTGGCGCGGGCGACGGCGGCGTTGGATCCGGCTTCCTGCATGTAGACGCCCGTGATGGATTTGATCTCCGCCCGATGGCGGCCGAAGACCTTCTCCAGAGCATAGCTGATTTCGCCCAGCGTCGCCTTGGCGCGGCCGGCGTCGACGGCCAGGGCCAGCAGATTGCCGGTTCCGCGCGCGCCGTCTTCCAGCGCCTGGAGGGCGGCCTGTGTCTCAGCTTCGTTGCGCTCGGCCTTGAGTCGTTTCAGCTTTTCCAGCTGCGCCGAGCGCACCGCGGCGTTGTCGACCTTGAGCACCGGGATGTCGTCGGCGACTTCCGGGCGGTAGCGGTTGACCCCGACGACACTCTGGCGATTGGCGTCGATGCGGGCCTGGGTGCGGGCGGCAGCTTCCTCGATGCGCAGCTTGGGCAGGCCCTGCTCGATGGCCTTGGCCATGCCGCCGAGGGCTTCGACCTCCTCGATGTGTTCCAGAGCGCGGGCGGCGAGGTCGTGGGTCAGGCGTTCGACGTAGTAGCTGCCGCCCCAGGGGTCGGCGACGCGGGTCGTGCCGCTTTCCAGCTGCAGGAAGAGCTGGGTGTTGCGGCTGATGCGGGCCGAGAAATCCGTCGGCAAGGCAAGGGCTTCGTCGAGGGAGTTGGTGTGCAGCGACTGGGTTTGGCCGTTCACGGCAGCCATGGCCTCGACGCAGGTGCGGGCGACGTTGTTGAAGACGTCCTGGGCGGCCAGCGACCAGCCGGAGGTCTGGCTGTGGGTGCGCAGGCTGAGCGAGCGGCTGTCCTTGGGGGCGAACTCGCGCTTCATCAGCCGGGCCCAGAGCAGGCGCGCGGCCCGCATCTTGGCCACTTCCATGAAGTAGTTCATGCCGATGGCCCAGAAGAAGCTCAGGCGCGGGGCGAAGACGTCGATGTCCATGCCCGCCGCCACGCCGGCGCGAGCGTATTCGATGCCGTCGGCCAGGGTGTAGGCCAGCTCCAGGTCGGCCGTCGCCCCGGCCTCCTGCATGTGGTAGCCGCTGATCGAGATCGAGTTGAACTTCGGCATATGTGTCGAAGTGTATGAAAAGATGTCCGAAATGATCCGCATGCTGGGCGCGGGCGGATAGATGTAGGTGTTGCGGACCATGAACTCCTTGAGGATGTCGTTCTGGATGGTCCCGGACAGCTTCTCTGGGGGAACGCCCTGTTCCTCGGCGGCGACGATGTAGAGGGCCAGGATCGGCAGCACGGCGCCGTTCATGGTCATCGAGACGCTCATCTTGTCGAGCGGGATGCCGTCGAACAGGGTGCGCATGTCGAGGATGCTGTCGATGGCGACGCCGGCCATGCCGACATCCCCCTTCACCCGCTCATGGTCGCTGTCGTAGCCGCGGTGGGTGGCCAGGTCGAAGGCCACCGACAGGCCCATCTGACCGGCGGCCAGGTTGCGGCGGTAGAAGGCGTTGCTGTCCTCGGCGGTCGAGAAGCCGGCGTACTGGCGCACCGTCCATGGGTTGGTGACATACATCGTCGGATAGGGGCCGCGCAGGAAGGGGGCGACGCCCGGATAGCCGGTCAGGAAGTCGAGGCCCTCGACGTCCTCGGGGCCATAGGAGGGGGCGACGGCGACGCCTTCGGGAGTTTCCCAGACCTGGCCTTCGGTGGGGGCGGCGACCTTGAGGTCGGCGTCGAAGGCAAGCTCGGCGAAGTTGGGGAACGTGGCCATGGTTCAGGCCTCCTCGAGAGCGGCGGCGAGGCGGACGGGGACGAGCGGTGGGCAGCTGGCCGAGGGGCCGGGGATGCGCAGCTCGGGGACGGGAAGGGCGAAGGCCGCCGCGTCCGGGGTTTCGAAATCGGCCGGGGTCTGGTCGGCGTTGGGGAAGGCGTTGACGCCGAGGATCTTGTGCGGCCGGGCCAGCCAGGCGTCACGGGTGGCAGTGACGGCCCCCGCGACCACGCCTTTGCTGAGCGCCTCGATCAGGCCGCCCTCGGCCTCGATGGCCTGGAAGCCGCCCCAGGCGGCGCGGGCGATCTGGTCGGTCAGGGTTTCCAGGTAGGACGCGCCGCCGGCCGGGTCTGCGACGCGGCCGAGGTTGGCCTCTTCCATCAGCACCAGCTGGGTGTTGCGGCTCTGGCGGCGGGCGAAGGTGGTCGGCAGGCCCAGAGCGTCGGTGTAGGCGCCCAGGATGACGGCGTCGGCCCCGCCGACGGCTGCGGCGAAACCGGCGGCGGTCAGGCGGATGAGGTTGGTCCAGGGGTCCTTGCGGGTCAGCATGCGGTGCGAGGAGCGGACCTCGATGCGGGCCGGCAGCGCGACGCCGCAGGCGGCGGTGATCTGGGCCCACAGGGCGCGGGCGGCGCGCAGCTTGGCGACGCCGGTGAAGTATTCGGCGTCGATGGAGACGCCCAGCGTGATGGCCCCGAAGGCCTGTTCCATGCTCAGCCCGGCCCGGACCAGGGCGCGGGCGTAGGCGACCGCCGCGGCGGCCATGACTGCCAGTTCTTCGGCCTCGCCGCCGCCGGCCTCGTGCACCACCGCGCCGCTGGCCAGCATCAGGCTGGCCTTGGGATGGATGCCCGCAAGGCGCGCGCCGACGGTGGCGGCGGAGACCAGGTGGCTTTCCATCGGGCCGGCCGAGGCGCCGGCGCGGGCAAAGGCGCTCAAGGGATCCATGTGGAAGGCGAGGGGAGCGTTCGGCGCGCCCTTGGCCAGGCTGGCCAGCCAGTCGGCGGCCTTGGGGCCCAGGAAGCCGGCGTCGAGGGCGACGGGGGCGAGGTCGAGCAGCACGCCGTCGAGCACCCGGGCCAGGCCGGCTGCGTCGGCGACGGCGACGCCGTCCTGGCCGGTCGGATCGATCTTGATGAGGACTGAGGCCGCGCCCTGTTCGAGGTCCTTCAGGATGTCGGCGTTGGCGCGGGCGGGATCGGGATGGGCGACGATGGCGCGCAGGTCCCAGGGACGGGCGGCGTCACGGGCCCGCAGGTCGCGGGGGTTTTGCGGGCCCTCGGTATAGAGCGGCTGGATGGCGATGCCATTGACGGTGCGACTGACCAGGGCGTCCTCGAAGGACTGGCCCTTCAGGGTCTTCTCGACGAGCGACAGCCATTCGGCCTTCGGCGCGGCGGGAAAATCGTCAGCGAGCGTTAGAACGGGTCCTGACAAGGCGTCGGCTCCAGCAGTGCGATGCAGCAATTTACGCGGGCGTCATGCGCCCCTGACGTTAGGAGCGTCAAGCGCTCGGGAACGGCGTCCGGGCAGCCGGCGGTGTTGGTTCCGCCGGGGCGCAAGCATCGGTTGGTTTACATCGCCGATCCGATCTTTAGGGGAGGGGGTGAGGTCGGCCCAATCTGAGCTGCCAGCGGCGCGGAGCGACTGGTTGGAACTGAGTGAGACGGTGCGGGCGCAGGCCGAGGACTACATCACGACCCGTTTGTTGGCGACCGAGGTTCCGGACCTGCCTGGCGTCGAGCTCTATCTGGCCGGACCGCGCAGCGGCCTTGGCCGGCTGCAGGCGCTCAATCCCGACTTCATGACCCCTTACTGGGCTCACCTGTGGGGCGGCGGGCTGGCGCTGGTTCGTTTTCTCAGCGAACGGCCGGAGGCGGTCGCGGGGCGGCGGGTGCTCGACCTGGGGTCCGGGTCCGGCCTGGTGGCCATCGCCGCTGCCCGGGCCGGGGCGAAGGCCGTGACGGCGATCGACGTTGACCCTTACGCCGTGGTTTCGACAGACTTGAACGCGCTGCGCAACCAAGTCCCGGTGACCAGCCTGTTGGGCGACGCGACCTGCGCGCCGCTGCCGGAGGTCGATGTCATCCTGGTTGGCGATGTCTTCTATGAGTTCGGGCTGGCCGAGCGGATGACTGCCTTCCTGGACCGCTGCCTGGCGGCGGGGTGCGAGGTGCTGGTCGGCGATCCCTGGCGCGAGTTCCTGCCGCAGAACCGGCTGGCCCTGGCAGCGGAGTATGAGGTCCCCGATTTCGGCGGCCGCCATCCGGGCCCGGCGGCGGTGTTCCGCTTTGTCGCGGCGGCCTGACCCAAGGTCACGGTTGCGCCATCCAAACGGTTGTTATATTTACAGCGTATATCAACCGCACCCAAGGTGACGTTCCATGGCCCTGCCGCCCGTCCTCCGCGACCGCCTCCGCCTGCCGGTCATCGGCTCGCCGCTGTTCATCATCTCGGGGCCGGAGCTGGTCATCGCCCAGTGCAAGGCCGGGGTGGTCGGCAGCTTTCCGTCGCTGAACGCCCGGCCGATCAGCCAGCTGGACGAGTGGCTGGCGCAGATCACCGAGGAACTGGCCGCCTGGGACAAAGCCAATCCGGACACGCCCTCGGCCCCCTATGCGGTCAACCAGATCGTCCACCGGACCAACAACCGGCTCGAGGAGGACATCGAGATGTGCGCCAAGTACAGGGCGCCGATCATGATCACCTCGCTGGGGGCCCGCGAGGACCTCAACAACGCCGTCCACGCCTGGGGCGGCATCACCCTGCATGACGTCATCGACAACCGCTTCGCCCGCAAGGCGGTGGAGAAGGGGGCCGACGGCCTGATTCCCGTGGCGGCCGGGGCCGGCGGTCACGCCGGCGGGCTGTCGCCCTTCGCCCTGGTGCAGGAGATCCGCGAGTGGTTCGACGGGCCGATCGCCCTGTCCGGCGCGATCGCCAACGGCAAGTCGATCCTGGCCGCCCAGGCCATGGGCGCCGACCTCGGCTACATCGGCTCGGCCTTCATCGCCACCCAGGAGGCGCGGGCCATGCAGGGCTACAAGGACATGATCGTCGAGAGCTCGGCCAGCGACATCGTCTATTCCAACCTGTTCACCGGCGTGCACGGCAACTACCTGCGGCCGTCGATCGTGGCGGCGGGGCTGGACCCCGACGACCTGCCGCAGAGCGACCCCTCGAAGATGAACTTCGGCTCGGGCGGCAACCAGGAAGCCAAGGCCTGGCGTGACATCTGGGGCTGCGGCCAGGGCATCGGGGCGATCAAGGAAATCCCCACCGTGGCCCAGATGGTCGCCCGGCTGTCGGCCGAATACGAGGCGGCCAAGGCCGAGCTGGCGGCCAAGACGGCGCTGACCTCCGGGGCGGCGATGGCGCTGGCGGCGGAGTAGCCTCCGCCCTTGGCGGCGGCTCCGCTTGCGCTAGCTTCAGGCGCGTAAGGGAGCCGTCCATGCTGCAATACATCGTCGCCTACATCGCCGCGGCCGTGGTCTTCGTGGCCGTGGACTTCGTCTGGCTCGCCTTCATCGCCCAGAAGCTCTACCAGCGCGAAATCGGCCCGCTGCTGCTGGAAAAGCCGCTGCTGAGCGCGGCCGTGCCCTTCTATCTGCTGTACCTGGTCGGGGCGGTCTGGTTCGGGACCCGCGCGGGGCTGGAGGCCGGCTCCTGGAGCGTCGCCCTGCTCAACGGGGCGCTGTTCGGCTTCATCGCCTACGCCACCTATGACCTGACCAACATGGCGACCCTGAAGGGCTTCAGTTGGACGGTGGTCGCCGCTGACCTGGCCTGGGGGGCGTTCATTACGGCCACGGTTGCGACGGCGGGCTATTTCGCCGCCGGGTTCGTAAAGGGCTAGGCGAACGCGGCGGCAGGCCAGCATCTTCTCCAGCGGAGGACGCCATGATCAAGATCACCTTCTGCCTGACCCGCCTGCCACACCTGACCCGGGCGCAGTTCCAGACCTATTGGCGCGACACCCACGCGCCGCTGGTGGCGGCGCGGGCCGAGCTGCTGAAGATCCGCCGCTACGTGCAGAGCCACAGCCTGCCCGACGAGGCCTTCGCCGCCCTGGCCGCCAGCCGGGGCGGTCCGCCGGCCTATGACGGCGTGGCGGAGCTGTGGTGGAACCGGCCCGAGGACCTGGCAAACGACGATCCGGCCGCGCGCCGGGCGGGGCTGGAGCTGCTGGAGGACGAGCGGAAGTTCATCGATCTGGCGAGGTCGCCGATCTTCCTGGTCGAGGAGCGGGAGATCGTCTCGCGCTGACCGGAACGGCGGACGCGCAGAAGCGATCGACGCCTTGAAACGTCGATCCACTGCTCTTCTTGCGAAGGGAAAACCTGGTGCCGTCGGGCAGGATTGAACTGCCGACCTCAGCCTTACCAAGGATGCGCTCTACCACTGAGCTACGACGGCGAACCAAGTGAGGCGCGCCTAGTAGCGAAAGTCGGCGGGGAGGCAAAGGGAAAAATCGGCTTGACCGCAATTGGTCGCATCGATCCCTTGCAGGCCATGGCCAAACCGCCCCCCAAAGCTCCGCCAAATACGTCTGGCGACAAGGCCGACAAAGAAGCGCGGCTGGCGGCGGCGCTGCGGGCCAACCTGCGGCGAAGGAAGGCGGCCAAGCGGGCCTCTGCACCGGAAAAACAAGACGATCCCGCCAAGGGCTGACAGGGACGTGACAGGCTTGGAAGTGGCGCGCGGGGCTCGCGCCCGCTAAAGGCCATTCTTTGCGCCCGACTTGCCCGGGGGCGACGACCAGAGGGACTGGATGGACAGCATCGCCATCACCGGCGGCACGCCGCTGAACGGGGACATCCCGATCAGCGGAGCCAAGAATTCGGCCATCAAGCTGATGGTCGCCAGTCTGCTGACCGACGAGCCCCTGCGCCTGACCAACATGCCGCGCCTGCGCGACACGCGGTTCCTGGGCCAGCTGTTGCAGCACCTGGGGACGCAGATCACCGAGAGCGATGGGCCTGACGGTCCGGAATCGGTGCTGCACACCAAGACGATTCGCAGCCACTTCGCGACCTACGACCTAGTCCGGCAGATGCGGGCCAGCTTCAACGTGCTGGGACCGCTGGTGGCGCGCAACGGCCAGGCCAAGGTGTCGCTGCCGGGCGGTTGCGCCATTGGCGGGCGGCCGGTCGACCTGCACCTCAAGGCCATCGAGGCCCTGGGCGTGACCATCGACCTGCACGAGGGCTACGTCTACGCCCAGGCCCCGCGCGGGCTGAAGGGCGCCGACATCGACTTTCCGGTGGTCTCGGTGGGCGCTACCGAACACGCCATGCTGGCCGCCGTGCTGGCCAAGGGCGTGACCCGCCTGGGCAACGCCGCCTGCGAGCCGGAGATCGTCGACCTGGCCGACTGCCTGAACGCCATGGGCGCGCGGGTGGAGGGGGCGGGGACCTCGACCATCACCATCACCGGCGTGAAGAAGCTGGGCGGCGCGACCCATGCGGTGATCACCGACCGCATCGAGGCCGGCACCTATGCGGTGGCCGCCGCCATGGCCGGCGGCGAGGTTCGCCTGACCAACACCCGCGCCGACCTGATGGAGGCCCTGCTGAGCAAGCTGGAAGAGGCCGGCGTCGGCGTCACCCGGCTGAACGACGGCGTGGTCATCAAGCGCAACGGCGCGCGGCTGAAGGCGGTCAACATCGAGACCGCCCCCTATCCGGGCTTCGCCACTGACCTGCAGGCGCAGTTCATGACCCTGATGACCCTGGCCGACGGCGAGAGCGTCATCCGCGAGACCATCTTCGAGAACCGCTTCATGCACGCCGCCGAGCTGGCGCGGCTGGGCGCCGACATCACCGTTGCCGGCAGCGAGGCGCGGGTGCGAGGCGTCGAGCGGCTGGAGGGCGCGCCGGTCATGGCCACCGACCTGCGGGCCTCCGTCGGGCTGGTGATCGCCGGGCTGGTGGCCTCGGGCGAGACGACGGTCAGCCGGGTCTACCATCTGGATCGCGGCTTCGAGCGGCTGGAAGACAAGCTCAACGCCTGCGGGGCCCAGGTGCGGCGCATCCATGGGGACGGCGTCGAGGAATGACCGTCGCTCCACTGCGCCTGATCGCCGAGGACGGCGAGGACCTGGCCGTCATCTCGGCGGCCCTGCAGGACGCTGTTTGCAAGATCGGCGACATCCGCTTCGAGGCGGCCGCGCGGCGGCTGACGCTCGGACTGAACCGTTTCCGCTGGGAAGCGGACGGCAAGACCAAGGCCACCGAGCGCGTGCGCAGCGGGCTGCAGATTGGCGGCGTCATGCAGGTGCGCAGCCTGCGTCTGCGGCGCGAGGCCAAGGCCGCGGTGCTGTCGCTGCTCGGCGTCACGTTCGAACCGGGCGAGGCGCCGGGCGGCGCCATCGTGCTGACCTTCGCCGGCGGCGGTGAGCTGCGGGTCGAGGTGGAGTGCGTCGATGCGGCCCTGGCCGACGTCTCGGCCCCCTGGCCGACGCCCCGCCGTCCGGCGCACGACGACTGAGTTGATAGTCCTGGAGTTCCTCTGATGCTTACCCGTCGCCTCCTGCTCGCCCTGGGCGCAGCGCTTCCCGTCGCCGGCGTGGCGCGAGCCCAGGCCGGGGCGATCGTCGCCAAGGTTCGGCTGGAGAATGGCCGCGCGGTGATCGATGCGCACATCAACGGCAAAGGCCCTTTTCCGTTCGTGATCGACACCGGCGCCGTGGTCAGCGGCGTCGAGGATGGGCTGGCGAAGTCGCTGGGACTGAAGTTTGTCCGCCAGGTCCGGCTGAACAGCGGCCGGACCTTTCCCCTCTATGCCGTCGATGACCTGGTCCTCGGCGGCGCGGTGCGCCAGCAGGGCGCGAGCCTGTTTGGGCTGAAGGCCGACCTCCGCGGCGGCGAGGGTCTTGTGGCGGCCGGCATGATGACCACCCACGACAGCATCCTGGATTTCGACCGGGAGGAGTGGAGGCTGTACCCAGGCGGATTGGCCGCGCGGCCGGGCTACAGCGAACTCGACTCCGAAATTCAGCTTGATCCGGGCAGTAACGGGTCGCGGCGAATTTCGGTGCAGGCCATGCTCGACGGCAAGCGGCTCAAGCTGCTGGTCGATACCGGCGCGCCGAGGATGGTGGTCTTGGACCCGGACATCGGCAAGGGGCTGGGCTATTGGGACGATGGCAAGGTGTTCGCCCCCGCCGCCTTCAACGGCATCGACGGAACTCTGGATCGGTCGGGGCGGACGGTTCGCGGCGAGGTCCTGGAGATCGGCCCTGGCCGCTTTGAGCGGCCGCTGGTGACGACGCGGTATCCTGGCGCGCCGGTTATTCGTGGCTTTGACGGCATCGTTGGCCTGCCGGTGCTGGAACGGCTGAACCTGTCGGTCGCCGCCGCGGCTCGCCGGCTCTGGGTACAGCCCAACGGTCGCCCGCAGCGACGGGAGACTGTCAATCGCAGTGGGCTGTGGCTCGACCCGGCCAACGGCGGCGCGCGGGTCGCCGTGGTCGGCACCGGCAGTCCGGCCGCGGCGGCCGGCCTCAAGGTCGGCGACCGAATCGCCGGGCCGGCGGCGTTCGGGGAGTTGCTGCGGCCGCTCGGCGGCGCGGTCGGCGAGACCGTGACCTTGCGCGTCGAGGGCCCAGGCGTCGCGCGGGACGTGAGCTTCGTCCTCGCGGACTATGTCTGAGCGACCCGATTTCTCTTGATCTGACGGCAAGAGGCGGCAAGTGGAACCTATGCGCCGCTTCCGTTTCACCGACCCCGATTTCAAGACCGTTTTCGCCGCCTTCCTGGACGAGCGACGCGGCCAGCCGGACGACGTCGATGCGGCGGCGGCCGAGGTCATCGCCGGCGTCAAGGCGCGGGGCCTGGAGGCCGTCCTCGACTACACCGCCCGCTTCGATCGGGTGATCCTGACCGAGCAGACCATCCGCGTCAGCCCTGAGGAGATCGCCGCCGGCGTCGCCGCCTGCGATCCCAAGGTGCGCGAGGCCATCGCCTTCGCCGCCGCCCGCATCCGCGCCTACCACGAGCGCCAGCGGCCGGCCGACCAGCGCTGGACCGACGAGGCGGGCGTCGAGCTGGGCTGGCGTTGGGGACCGCTGGAGAGCGTTGGGGTCTATGTGCCGGGGGGCAGGGCGGCCTATCCCTCGACGGTGCTGATGAACTGCGTGCCGGCCCAGGTGGCGGGCGTCGACCGTATCGCCATGGTCACACCGCCCGGCAAGCTGCAGCCGGCGGTGCTGGCGGCGGCGGCGGAAGCGGGCGTCACCGAGATCTGGCGGATCGGCGGGGCCCAGGCGGTGGCGGCGCTGGCCTATGGGGCAGGACCGATCGCCTCGGTCGACAAGATCGTCGGGCCGGGCAACGCCTATGTCACCGCGGCCAAGCGTCGGCTGTACGGGGTGGTCGGCATCGACGCCCTGGCCGGACCGTCGGAGATCGTGGTGGTGGCCGACGCCGACAACGACCCCGAATGGATCGCCGGCGACCTGCTGTCCCAGGCCGAACACGACCCGGCGGCGCAGTCGATCCTGATCACCGATGACGAGGCGCTGGCCGACCTGGTCGAGGCGGCCGTGCAGCGGCGGCTGGGCGAACTGGCGACCGGCCAGGACGCCGCCGCCAGCTGGCGCGACCACGGGGCGGTGATCATCGCGCCCCTGGCCCACAGCCCGGCCCTGGTCGACGCCATCGCCCCCGAGCACGTCGAGTTCTGCACCGACGACCCCGATTCCCTGGCCGACCAGGTGCGGCATGCCGGGGCGATCTTCCTGGGCAGGTTCACGCCGGAAGCCCTGGGCGACTACGTGGCCGGCTCCAACCATGTGCTGCCGACCAGCCGGGCGGCCAGGTTCCAGTCGGGGCTGTCGTTGTTCGATTTCCTCAAGCGCACCTCGGTGATCAAGGCCGGCGAGGCGGGCTTCCGCGTGCTGGGCCCGCACACCGTGGCCCTGGCCGAGGCCGAGGGCCTGCCGGCCCACGCCCTGTCGGCCGCCTTGCGGTTGCCGCGCGGCTGAACCCGGGTATCCTGCCCCCGACCCATGACCGACAAAGCCGCCCATCGCCTGCAGAGCATCGAGCTCGACGAGGATTCGCTGTCGGCGGCCTCCCGCGACCAGGAGCAGGAGCGGCAGGTCGCCATCTTCGATCTCCTGGAAGACAACTACTTCCAGCCGGCCGGGGCCGAGACCGGGCCCTATGACGTCAAGATCGCCCTGATCGACAACCGGCTGGCCATGGCCATCACCGGGCCGGGTTACGAGCAGACCCACCTCTTGTCGCTGTCGCCGTTCCGGACGGTGATCAAAGACTACTTCATGATCTGCGAGAGCTATTACGCGGCCATCCGCAACGCCACGCCGGCCCAGATCGAGGCCATCGACATGGGCCGGCGCGGCCTGCACAACGAGGGCAGCACGCTGTTGCAGGCCAGGCTCGAGGGCAAGGTGAAGACCGACCTCGACACCGCCCGGCGGCTGTTCACCCTGATCTGCGCGCTGCATTGGCGGGGATGAGCCCCTTCGACGCCACCCCTGGGGCGGTGCTGTTCACCTGCAACTTCAACCGGGTGCGCTCGCCCATGGCCGAGGCGCTGATGAAGCTGGCCTACGGCACGGCCATCTTCGTCGACAGCTGCGGGCTGAAGGCCGATCCGAGCGAGGTCGGCATGGACCCCTTCGCCGCCGTCGTTCTGGAGGAGCTGGGCATCGAGGCGGCGGGGCACAGGCCCAAGACCTTCGACATGCTGGAGGACGACAGTTTCGACGTCGTCATCTCCCTGACCGCCGAGGCGCAGCACCGGGCGGTGGAGCTGTCGCGGGGCCGGGCGGTCGATATCGAATACTGGCCGACCTATGACCCGACGCTGGCGACGGGTTCGCGCGAGCAGATGCTGGACGCCTACCGCCAGGTCCGCGACGAGCTGTACGGCCGCATCCGGCGCCGGTTCGGGCGGGTGGTGACGGCGGGCGGATGAGCGGAAATCGGACCATCGACCTTTCACCCCCTCTTGCGCTATAAGGCGCGCCATCGAGCCACGGCTCGCGCTCCGAATCGTGTGCGCGAGCCGTGTTGCTTTGCGGAAAGACCAACTGAGAGGCCGTATGGCTAAGGAAGAACTGCTCGAGTTTCCGGGCACCGTCAGCGAATTGCTGCCCAACGCGACGTTTCGCGTGAAGCTCGAAAACGACCATGAGATCATCGCCCACACGGCGGGCAAGATGCGCAAGAACCGCATCCGGGTGCTGGCCGGCGACAAGGTCCTGGTCGAAATGACGCCCTACGACCTGACCAAGGGCCGTATCACCTACCGCTTCAAGTAAGCCAAGCGATGACCAGCCGCCTGGTGCTGGGCAGCGCCAGCCCCCGCCGCCTTCAGCTTCTGGCGCAGGTGGGCGTAACGCCGGACCTGGTCGACCCCGCCGACATCGACGAGACCGTCCGCAAGGACGAGACGCCCCGCCTGCTGGTGGGGCGTCTGGCCGGCGAGAAGGCGGCCGCCGTGGCGGCGCGCCATCCGGACGCCTTCGTGCTGGGCGCCGACACCATCGTGGCGGTGGGAACCCGGGTGCTGGGCAAGCCGGTGGACGAGGCGGACGCCCGGCGGATGCTCAAACTGCTGTCCGGGCGCAGCCATAAGGTGCTGACCGGCGTCGCCGTGATCGCGCCGGGCGGGCGTAGCGCCAGCCGCATCGTCGAGAGCCGCATCACCTTCAAGCGGCTGACCCCCGCCGAGACCGACGCCTTCATCGCCTCGCGCGACTGGGACGACGCGGCCGGCGGCTACAAGATCCACCAGCGGGCCGGGGCCTTCGTCACCAACCTGCAAGGCAGTTTCACCGGCGTGGTCGGCCTTCCCCTCTATGAGACCCTGGCGCTGCTGACGGGCCTTGGCTGGACACGGCCGTGAGCCGGCGCGAGGCCTTTCTCGATCGGGGCGTCGGCGAGACGCGCGGCGTGGTGCTGCTGGACGGGCGGCCCGAGCGGCTGCTGATCCAGCGGGACGGCGATGCGCCGGCCCTGATGGTCGGGGCGCGCAGCGTGGCGCGGGTGCGGAGCGTCGAGGCGGCGTTCAATTCGGTCTTCCTGGATATGCCGGACGGGGCCGAGGCGATGGCTCCGCTGCGGACCGACACGCCCAAGCCGGTTCGTGGGGCCTTGGTTGAGGTGGAGATTCGCGGCGAGGCCCGCCGTGGCAAGCTGGCCAACGCCTGGCTGCTCGGCGAAGGGCAGGGGGAGCCGCGTCTGCTCACCCCCGCGCCGACCGTTGAGAAGGAGCTGCGGCAGCTGGCCAAGGCCGAGATGGTCACCATGGGGCTGGAAGCCCGCGAGGCGGCCGACGAGGCCGAGGCCGAGGCGCTGGCGGTGGTCCACCCGCTGCCGGGCGGCGGCAGCCTGGCCATCGAGCCGACCCGGGCGCTGACGGCCATCGACGTCGACACCGGCGAGCGGACCGGCGGTGATTCCAAGCGGGTGTCGCGGGCCGCCAACCTGGCGGCCATCACCACGGCGGCGCGGCTGCTGCGGCTGAAGGGCCTGGGCGGGCTCGTGGTCATCGACCTGGCCGGGCGCGGCCACGACGGGACAGCGATTCTGGCCGCCATGCGCGCAGCCTTCGCCGCCGACAACCCTGGGGTGGCGATCGGGCCGGTCAGCCGCTTTGGAACCCTGGAACTGACCATTCCGCGCCGCCGCCAGCCGGTGCTGGAGCGCCTGCTGGGCGAGGACGGCCGCCTGACGCCCCTGAGCGCCGCCCTGAGGCTGGCGCGGCTGCTGGAGCGGGAGGGCAGGGCGGATCCCGGCGGGCGGCTGACAGCCCGCTGCGGGCCGGCCGTGGCTGATTCCTTCAAGAGCCTGCACCCGGCCCTGGCCGATCGCCTTGGCGGCCGATTCACCATCGAGGCCCAGGCCGGATGGCTAAACGACCGGCTGGAAGTGAGCGCGTCATGAGCAATGCCTGCCCGATCTGCAGCAAGCCGGTCGATCCGGCGTTCCGGCCCTTCTGCTCCAAGCGTTGCGCCGACGTTGACCTGCACCGCTGGCTGTCGGGAAGCTACGTCATTCCCGGCCTCGAGGACGAGCCGAACACGGAAGACGAAGACCCGGACGAATAATCCGTCAAACCCGGCTGGACTTAGCGAAGACCCTCTTTTATAGACCCGTCTCCCGCGAGGGCGGGGCCTTTTCCAGGGCTTAGGCCTGGGTAGCTCAGTTGGTAGAGCAGCGGATTGAAAATCCGCGTGTCGCTGGTTCGATTCCGGCCCCAGGCACCACTCCCTTGCAGCCGCATGCGGCAATCTTCGCCCGTCGCGCGAACCGTCCAAAAATCCAATCAATCGACAAACGTCGTTCCGTCGAATTGCTGCAGTGCAATATGACTTTTCCCCCGCAAAGGGAAATTTCTTCGAAGCATGAGCAGTTCTACGTGCTGCATTGCAACATAACTGCATGGAACCGGGGGCGTCGCAGAACATTCATGTTGCGATGGGCCCTTGACGGCACAGAAAGGTGTTGCCAAAGGGCCAGTGCGCCAAGTCTAACTTGGTGCAGAAAGCATGTGGTTCAAGATCACACGCTCTCTGTGCGCCTTCAAAACGCCTTCGCTGGTTTGCACAAACAGCGGCGGGTGTAGCGGGTCGGGCGCAGCGAAAGCGTCTCGTTCGCGATCCATTCCGGATCGTGTGCGGGTAATATTTAGTCTAGGGTGGAGACGCTTCCGCGCGACGACCCTTCGGTCCAATAAGTGCTAGACCAAGCAGGAACTGGCGAAAGATGCTCGACAACAAACGAAAGACCCCCCTCATCGCTATGATCGGCGCCCTGGCGCTGATGGCGAGCGCCCCCGCTTTCGCTCAGGAAGCCGCGGCTCCCACTGCCGACGCCGCCGCCGCTCCGGCCGCTGCTGCTCCGGCGACCCCGGCCCCCGCGCCGGAACCAGAAGGAAAGGCCCCGCCTGTCATCGACAGCCACGGCGGCAAGCTGACCCCGGTGACCATGTTCATGGACGCCGAGCTGATCGTTAAGGTCGTCATGATCGGTCTGATCCTGGCCTCGATCTTCAGCTGGGTTCTGCTGATCACCAAGCTCATCGAGTTCGGCTCGCTGAACCGCAAGTCGGACCGCTTCGTCGAAGCTTTCCGCGGCGCCAAGTCGATCAACGACATGGGCCGGATCGCCATCTCCGAAGAATTCGAAGGCAACCCGCTGGCCGACATGGCCGCCGCGGCCGCCTCCGAAGTCGAACTGTCCCGCCAAGCGGGCCTGCAGGTCGGCGGCGAGCACCGTGAATCGACCATCGCCCGCGCCCAAACGGCCGTCGGCGCTGTTCAGTCCACGCTGTCCAAGCGCCTCTCGGGCGGCATGACCTTCCTGGCCTCGGTCGGTTCGTCGGGTCCGTTCATCGGTCTGTTCGGCACCGTCTACGGGATCATGAACTCCTTCATCGGTATCGCGAACACCAACACGACCAACCTGGCCGTCGTCGCGCCCGGTATCGCCGAGGCCCTGCTGGCCACCGGTATCGGTCTGTTCGCCGCCATCCCCGCGGTTATCTTCTACAACTACTTCCAGACCCGGATCTCGGGCTTTGGGGTCCGCACCGATGGTTTCACCGCTGAACTGATGAACGCCATTTCCCGGCAGCTCGACAAGGGGGCCTAACCCAGATGGCCGCCAAACTCGCAGGCTCCGGCGGCGGCAACAGGTACCAGGTCGAACAGAACAGCGAGATCAACGTCACGCCCTTCGTGGACGTCATGCTGGTCCTTCTGATCATCTTCATGGTGGCTGCGCCTCTCGCCAGCGTGTCGGTCGAGCTGAAGCTGCCCAAAGCGGTGGCTAAGCCCAGGCCGAACCCGCCTAAGCCGGTCTATATCTCGATCCAGAAAGGTGGGGCCCTGTACATCGGGGACTTCCCCACCGATCTGGCTTCCATTGGCGACGACCTCAAGAAGCAGATCGGTACCCGGGACCCCTCGAAAGAGCGGATCTTCATCCGAGCTGACAAAGAGGTCCGGTACGGAACCTTCATGACCGTTTTGAACGCGCTGCAGGACAACTACTTCTACAGCGTCGCGCTCATCGGTCAGGACGACAGCCGGGCCGAGGATCAGTAGCGCCATGACAGATCAGACCCAGGATATTACCCACCCGCTGCACAACCCGTTCGATGCTCCCAAGCAGAAGACGAGTCCTGTGGCCTGGCTGGTGGCGCTCGGGATCGTGTTCCTCTTCCACGCGATCATCGGCTACTACCTCTACACGATGCGCTTCACCATCAAGGAGCGTCTCTTCGAGGACGAGAAGCTGGACACCCAGCTGATCAAGCCCCCGCCGCCGCCGCCCCCGCCGCCGCCGCCGCCGCCTCCGACGGATAAGCCTCCGC
The DNA here is from genome assembly GCF_058809015.1 of Caulobacter sp. GW821-FHT11A05. Classification (NCBI taxonomy): domain Bacteria; kingdom Pseudomonadati; phylum Pseudomonadota; class Alphaproteobacteria; order Caulobacterales; family Caulobacteraceae; genus Caulobacter; species Caulobacter sp. GW821-FHT11A05. The sequence continues at coordinate 79,393 of NZ_JBXASF010000017.1, forward strand.
CGCCGGCCAAGCTGCAGCCGCGTCCTCCGGTCGCCCCTCCGGCCGACCTTCCGCCGCCGCCGATCCTGCAGGCTCCGCCTGTTGAGAAGCGGGAAGTGCAGCCGCCGGCTCCGCCGGTGCTTGCGCCCCCCGCGCCTCCGGCTCCGCCCCGCAACCCGGTGATCACCAAGCCGGACTGGGTGCGTAAGCCGAGCGGTGACGCCGTGAACCGGGCCTACCCGGATCGCGCGCAACGGCAGAACATCGGCGGCCGCGTGACCCTGTCCTGCACCGTCAATGCCGACGGTACGGTCAGCGGTTGCTCGGTGGTCTCGGAAAACCCGGCCGACTACGGCTTCGGGGACGCCGCGATCCGCCTCAGCAAGCAGTTCAAGATGCGGCCTCAAACCGCGGACGGACAGCCTGTTGGCGGCGCCACGGTCCGGATCCCGCTCTCGTTCACGCCCGCTTCGGAGTAGGCGAGCCAGAGCGGGTCGACAGACCCAGACATGCGAAGGCCCCGGAGGAAACTCCGGGGCCTTTTGCTTTGGGCCCCGGCGCTTCGGCGCGATGAGAAAGACCGGCCGCTTATCGAAGCGGCGGATCCATTATACGGGCGGCGCGCGGCCTACAAAAAATGCGGGGATCGCCGCCGGCCGGCCCAAACCCCCGGTCCTGTTGGCTTTGGCGTGGCCTTGCTGTCGCCAGCCGTGGGTCCAGGCGTTGGTCGGAACGTTGGTCGGCAGTTGCCGGATGTTGGTCGCCGGGTGGCCGGGCCGACCAACGCCCCGGGCGGGCGACCGGATCAGCGCCTCGGAGCGGCTCAAATATGTCTAGACATATTGGCTAAGGCTTTGAGAGGGCGAGGTTTTTAGCCCGCAGCCAGGTCTCCATCCGGTCGTTGACGGCCTCGGGGGCCTCCTGCTGCACCCAGTGGGAGACGCCGGGCAGGCGGTTGAGCGTCAGGTCCGTCACCAGGCCCTCGTAGCCTTCGGTGAGTTCGAGACCGAGGGCGGCGTCCTCCTCGCCCCAGACCATCAGGGTCGGAACCGCGATCACCGGGCAGTCGGCGCGGGTCCAACGGTTCAGCTCGCCGGTGTTGGCCCGGTAGTAGTTGATCATGGCGGTCATGGCCCCGGGTTTCAGGGCATTGGCGCGGTAGTGGGCCAGCACCTCCTCGGGGAAGCGGCTCTTGTCGACGGCCATGTTGCTGAAGGCCTCGCCGGTGGCCCGGGCGCCGTTGCGGGTCAGCACCCATTCAGGCAGCCAGGGCAGCTGGAAGAAGACGGCGTACCAGGACTTCTTCCGCTGGGCGGCGCTGCGTTTGTAGACCTCGTTGAAGACGACGGGGTGGGGCACGTTCATGATCACCAGCCCGTCGATCGCCCGCCGCTGCTCGATGGCGAAGGCCCAGGCGATCAGCGCCCCCCAGTCGTGGGCGACCAGCAGCCGGCGCCTGGCCCCCAGGGCGTCGTAGAGGGCCGAGACGTCGTCCAGCAGGTGAGGCAGGCGGTAGGCGTCCTTGCCCTGGGGCCGGCTGCTGTCGCCATAGCCGCGCAGGTCCGGGGCCACGACGCGCCAGCCCAGCTTGGCCAGAAGCGGCAGCTGGTGGCGCCAGGAAAAGCGGCTCTCCGGGAAGCCGTGCAGGCAGAGGGCGACGTTGTCGCCTGCGCCGCACTCGTCGATGGTGAAGCTCAGGCCGTTGGCCTCGATCTGGCGGGTGCGGATGGCGGTCATGGGCCAAGCGTGCGGGGGAAGCCCGGTTCGCGCAAGTGTGCCTTGATCGATTCGCCACAAGCGACTAAACGGACGCCTCTTCGATGGAAATGCCGCCTTAGCTCAGCTGGTTAGAGCGCTAGATTGTGGATCTAGAGGTCCTCGGTTCGAACCCGAGAGGTGGTACCATCGGACGTCAGCGGGCTGGGCAGCGATGTCCGGCCCGTTTGCCATTCAGGGCTTCAATTCAGGCCGCTTAGCCAAACAAACGGCGGCTCAGACCTGTAGGCCGCCTTTTCGTCAGGTGAGAACCCGTTCCACATGAGCCGGAAGGTAAAGCCACCGGTTCCCGCTCCGTCGACCACGTAAAGCCAGTCCGATACCCGATCCGGCTGGATTTCGATCACGTCGCCCTCTGCAACCTCGTTGGTATATACCGGGTTGGCATTTACCACGCCCCAAAGGCGGCCATTCTTACTTTCGACGTCGCCGATATATACGTGCTCAACGGCTGCTCCCGGCTTTTTCGCCGCGAATGCATATTTGACAAGAGCCATCTCCACGGGCGGATTGTTACCAATGCCTTGTCGGTCGATGGCATGGCGAAACTCGGCGAACTTGGACTGGGCCTCCCCAATTGCCGCGTTCATCGCTGCGGACTCGCCGCTGAACCATGCGATGGGAGGCTGTTTTGGCTTCTTGAAAGGCCACATGGGATTCGCTTCTTGCTGATGACGAAGGGTAGCCTACCCGTCGTAACAACACCGAACACCCCTGCAGCACTATCTTGGCGGGCGGTGGTACAAGGTGGTTCTGCTAAGTCACGGAATTTTTTGGCATTGGGTTAGATTGTGGATCTAGAGGTCCTCAGTTCGAACCCGAGAGGTGGTATCATCGAGAATGCGAGTGAGGTCTTCTTGTAAAACGAGATTGAGCTCTGCGGCGCAAGTTTCTGTTTTAGCGAACGGCCGGCGGCGAAGGCGAGACGGTCGGGGCTGCAATCGGGGCCGGTGCCGTTGGTGGTGCGGCGCGCGTCTTGGTGGCGACTGTCGGCGTCAAGCGAGTGGCCGCCCTAGTAAAAGCGGAAAATGAGGTGGCTGCGCCAATCAGGAAGCAGAGCACCCCAGCGACGCCAAGGCCGTATGCGGCGGTGGCCCAGAATGTCGAACCCTTTACGCGCCTGTCTAGGTGGGCGGCCATATTCGCCGTAGGCTGCGCGCCACCAGCCCGGGCTAGCATCGCCTCATGTGCGGCCACACTTCCACCGCCAGCGTGGTCCTGGCTGCGTGCAAGCGCGATGATACCCGTCGCCGCTGCCCCGACGCCCAATGCCCAGGCCAAGCCGCCCCAGCCAAGCTGTACGAGATTGAGCTTATTCCTGAACTCTTGGTCGACGTTGCCGAGAAGCGCCAATACGGCGACAGCCGCGCCCCCGTTAATAAGAACGAGCGTCTTGAAGACCTCCATTGCAGTCTCTCGGACGCCGGCAACGCGAACGGCGATGTAGGCCCCATGCGCCTCAAGGCGGGCCTTCCAAACATCGGCTGGATTCAACGGAGGCAGTTGATCAGACACGGCAAGTCCCCTGCTCTTTGAAGTCGGTTTCACGGCGGCGCATTGTGTCGCTCGCCCTTGTCGAGGTGCAGCGAACGAGCGTTTTGCCCAAAGGAAGCAGGCGGGCGTCGGCCAAAGCAACCCCAAAACCCGACGCCATGGCTAGGTTAAGACCTGTTGGAAGGTCAGTGCGTAACTGTTGGGTTGAAAGGTAGCGTGTCTAACATCAAGCGGTCGGCCAGAACCCGCGACCCAATCCATGACGCACTGACGATCGTCCGACGAAATTCTTGCTCCGAGGATGATGCCCCTAACGGCATCGGTGGGCAGGCGATACGGTCCAGACCACCAGAGCCCCACCGCCCGCCACTCCTTCTCGTAGGACCAACCCAAGGATTTTCGAAGGAACGAACATGTGCTCAGAGCCTCCACATCCTTGATCGCATTGTAACTAGGACGATCGTCCGAATAGGCAACTGGAAGAGGACATAGAGCCCGAAGAATCGAGAAATCAAACTCAATGCAAATGCCCTTATGACTATCGCCGTAGTGAGACCACATCAGGTTTGAGGCTGGATCAGCTGAGAAGGAAAGGACGCCAGTCTCGCCGAGGTTGCGGTCGTAAGCGGCCTGGGCAATGGTCTCAAATCCCACGTCCTTGATGCGCCGCGTCATTTGAGCGCTGGTCTCCGCGACCTTCGCGCGTCGTGCGGCCCTAGAGAGATGAGGGTCGCGTCCTTTTGTAACCCAGCTTAGGAACGCCCGGCGTTCAGCCGCAGAGGACTCGAAGGTATTGTGCGGCCTACAGTCGTATGGGTCATTCAGTTGGTCAGGCTTGGCGAAATAGACCTCGGAGCGCACCACGATAGCCTCACTGAAGCGCTTTGCGGTGCCGCTGAGGCTTCGGTATTTGTATAGGCGGATTGGAGGCGTGGGCTGTTGGGCCAAGGCGTCCAGATAACCCTTCGAGAATACGAATTCCGCCATGTCTGAGTTCCTGTCGACAATGCGTCAGGTTGTGACAAGGCACAAAAGCGTCGCCACCTGCAAACGTCGATGCCACTAGGTTCTGTCAGTATTTAAGCGCTAGGAGCAGGTGGGTGTGCCCTAACTCACCGTCGTCACCCGCAAGCTCGCCGGGCACCGCGTCACTTACGCCACCACCAGCCCCTCGCGGACCCGCTCGAACACCAGGTCCACCTCGCAGCCGCCGACCGCCAGCTTCGGCAGGCTCAGCCGGTTCACGCCGGCCGGCAGTCTCGGCCGGGTGATGCGGACCTCGCCGGCGAAGGCGTCGACGTCGACGCCGAGTAGGGCCTGCAGCATCAGGAAGACCGAGCCGGCCGCCCAGGCCTGGGGTGAGCAGCTGACCGGGTAGGGGACCGGGGGTTCGCCGGGGCGGCGGGGGAAGCCGCAGTACAGCTCGGGCAGGGGCATACCCATCTCCGAGGCGCGGCAACGGCCCCTATCGCTTGGACGTCTTGCGACTGTGAAGGTTGTCGAAAATCCAGGCCCCGCCGATGGTGATCATGAACATGGCGAAGGCGGCCAGGATGCCGGACAGGAAGAGGGTTTCGGTCAGGGTGTGTTGCGGCATGGCGGGCTCCTTTGCTGAGCACTTTGCGGAGCGAGCGGCCCTGCGCCCTTGATCTGCGTCAACTCCTTGGCGCCCCTGGGCGCAGGCTCTTGTCTGCCGAGGGTGTAAGCAGGCGCTCAGCGGCTGCGGGGCAATGGTAAGGGAGCGACGACGCCCGGACGTAAACTGGCCTAAGCCACCAGGGCGTAGTCGGGCGAGCGGCGCAGCCGCGCGGCGTCCTTCAGAGGCGGCGCGCCAAAGAGGCGGCTGTAGTCCCGGCTGAATTGCGAGGGGCTCTCGTAGCCGACCGCGAAGCCTGCGCTTGCCGCGTCCATCGCCTCGACCACCATCATGCGTCGCGCCTCCTGGAGGCGAACGCGTGTGCGGTATTGCAGGGGGCTGAGCGTCGTGGCGGCTTTGAAGTGGCTGTAAAACGACGACGGGCTCATGCCGGCTTCAGCCGCGAGGCGCTCGACGCTGACGGGACTGGCGTAGTTGCGCCGCAGCCAGGCGACAGCGCGGCTGACCTTGGCAAGGCGGCTCTCCGTCGCCGCGATATGGCGGATCATCGGAGCCTGCGCCCCCGAAAGCAGCCGGTAGAGAATTTCCCGCTCGGCGAGCGGGGCAAGGGCCGGGGCGTCTTTCGGGGCATCGAGAAGGCGCGCCAGCCGCAGGGCGGCGTCGAGCAGGCCCGGCTCCACCTGGCTGACGCCGAGGGCGGGACCAACCGGTTCCGGCGCCGGTTCCAGCGAGGTCTGCAGCATGAGGTCGGAAAGGGTCGGCAGGTCGATGTCCAGCGCCAGGCAGAGGTAGGGCCGCTCCGGGCTGGCCTCGAGGACCGAGCCCGTCAGCGGCAGGTCGACGGACACGGTCAGGTATTTCGCCGGATCGTAGACGTAGCTGCGCCCGCCCAGCTCCACCTGCTTGCGCCCCTGGGCGATAATGCACAGCGAGGGCCGGTAAAGCGCCGGTACGGACTGGGTCGGCGTGCACGATCGGACAAGGCTGAGGCGGGGCAGGACGCTGGCGTGCATTCCGTCCGCCAGCGCGTGACGGGCGACTATATCGGCGAGTTCATCGATCGGGCGCATGCCGCACCCTGTCACCGCGCGCCCGGGAGGGGCAAGGGCCCGCCCAGGAAACTTGTAGGATCATGCAAGAATGACGGAGAGCCGTTCTACCGGCGCGGCGGCCGTTCAGGCGACAAGGCTCCGGCGCCGGCGACATCCCGTGTCGGCCCAGAAGGAGTCGAAAGTCATGTCCGACACCCAGAGCAAAGTTGTCGTCATTACCGGAGCAAGCAGTGGCATTGGCGAGGCGACGGCCCGCCGGCTGGCGGACGCCGGCATGAAGATTGTCCTCGGCGCGCGCCGAACCGACCGGCTGCAAACCCATGTCCAGGAGATCCGAGCCGCCGGCGGCGAGGCCGAATTCCAGGCGCTCGACGTCGCCGACCGCGCAGCGTTCGAGGCCATGGTCGCCTTCGCCGAGGCGCGCTTCGGCCGCGTGGACGTCCTGGTCAACAACGCCGGCGTGATGCCCCTGTCGCCGCTGGCGGCGCTGAAGGCCGACGAGTGGGACCAGATGATCGACGTCAATATCCGCGGGGTGCTGAACGGCATCGCGGCGGTCCTGCCACGCTTTCAGGCGCAGGGCTCGGGTCATGTGGTGAACGTCGCCTCGGTCGCCGCCTACGGGGTCTGGCCGACGACGGCGGTCTATTCGGCCACCAAGGCGGCGGTCTGGAACATCACCGAAGGACTCCGCCAGGAGCATTCGGAGATTCGCACCACCATCATCTCGCCCGGCGTGGTGGAAAGCGAACTGGCCACGACGATCACCGACCCCGATACCGCCGCCTATATCAACGAGGCGCGCAGGGTCGCTCTCAAGCCCGACGCCATCGCCCAGGCCATCCGCTACGCGCTCGAGCAGCCCGCCGACGTCGCCGTAAACGAGTTGATCGTGCGCCCGATGGGCGGGGCGTTCTGACGACTTGGCAGGGGCCGGGCCGCAAACCTCGCGGGCCGGCCCTTCCTGCCTCGGTCCTGCGCCCGACGCCGCGGGCCCAGAGGCCTGTCGGCGGCCGGCAAGGCCGGTGTCGCTAGCTCACCGTCGTCACCCGCAAGCTCGCCGGGCACCGCGTTGCCGACGCCACCACCAGCCCCTCGCGGACCCGTTCGAACACCAGGTCCACCTCGCAGCCGCCGACCGCCAGCTTCGGCAGGCTGAGCCGGTTCACCCCGGCCGGCAGTCTCGGACGGGTGATGCAGACCTCGCCGGCGAAGGCGTCGACGTCGACGCCCAGCAGGGACTGCAGCATCAGGAAGACCGAGCCGGCCGCCCAGGCCTGGGGCGAGCAGCTGACCGGGTAGGGGACGGGGGGCTCGCCGGGGCGGCGGGGGAAGCCGCAGAAGAGCTCAGGCAGGCGCATGCCCATCTCCGAGGCGGTGTCGAACATGCCGCGCAACAGCCGGCCCAGGTGGTGGCGGTCGCCGTAGCGGGCCATGCCGGCGGCGCAGACGGAGTTGTCGTGCGGCCAGATCGAGCCGTTGTGGTAGCTCATCGGATTGTAGCGGCTCTCGCCCCGGGCCAGGGTGCGGATGCCCCAGCCGGTGTTGAAGGCGGCGCTGGAAAGGGTGTCGATGACCCGCAGGGCGCGCTCGGGGCTGGGCAGGCCGACGAACAGCAGGTGGCCGGCGTTGGAGGTCAGGGGCCGGCACAGCTGGCCCTCGCCGTCGATAGCGATGCCGTAGCCGCCGACGTCGTCCATCCAGAAGCGGTCCTCGACCGACTGGCGCATGGCCTCGGCGCGGGCGGCCCAGGCGTCGCCGCCCGGCTCGCCCAGGCGCTCGGCCAGCTCGGCCATGGCCCGCCAGGCGGCGAAGGCGTAGCCCTGCACCTCGACCAGGGCGATGGGGCCGGGCGGGAAGCGGCCGTCGCTGTGGAAGACGCTGTCGTAGCTGTCCTTCCAGCCCTGGTTTGAGAGGCCGGTGCTGGCGGCGCGGGCGTAGTCGATCAGGCCGTCGCCGTTGGAATCGCCTTCGGTCTCAAGCCATTGGATCGCTTTCTTGAGGGCCGGCCAGATCTGGCGGATGAACTCCAGCTCGCCAGTGCGCCGGGCGTAGGCGCCGGCCAGGGCGACGAACAGCGGGGTGGTGTCGACGCCGCCATAGTAGAGGCCGAAGGGCACCTCGCCGAGCGAGGCCATCTCGCCCAGGCGGGTCTCATGCATGATCTTGCCGGGCGCGGAGTCGCGGAAGGCGTTGGTCTCGGTCGCCTGGCGGCCGGCCAGGTAGGAGAGCACGCCGCGCGCCAGACCGGGGTCGAACAACAGCATCTGCCAGGCGGTGAGGATGCCGTCGCGGCCGAACGGCGTCGAGAACCAGGGGATGCCGGCATAGGGGTAGCGGCCGGTCTTCAGGTCGGTGGTCAGCAGGGCCAGGTCGACCCGCGACTGGGTGGTCCAGCGGTTGAAGGCGGGGCTGTCGCTGCGCGGGGTGACGCCCAGGCGCGAGCGGGTGCGCATGGTCTTGCGGGCGGCGGCGGTGGCGATGCGGAAGCGGCGGCCGTCGGGGATGTCCTCGAAGGCCGCGCCGACCTCCAGGTAGAGCTCGTAGGAGGTGCGGGGCTGGAAGGAGGCCAGGAAGTCGGCGCGGTCCGCGTGCAGCCGGGCCGGCGGCTCGGAGAAGGCGATGACGCTGGTGCGGGCAACGCCGTCGAGCCCTTCGTAGCGGAAGGTGACGTGGCGGCCGTCGACGACGGGGCGTTCGAGGTGGCCGCGCTTGCGGCGGGTCTGGCCGCGGACCTCGAAGATGTCGCGGAAATCGGCGGCGAACTCGATGGAGACCGGGGCCAGCACCTCGTCGAGGCCGTGGTTGGTCAGCTTGATGCGCTCGTACAGGCGGTCGTTGTGGACGACCCGCTGGCGCTCGACATGCAGCACGCCCGGCGGCACCTGCCGGCCGCCGGCCGGGGGCAGGGGCCGGTTGGCGCCGTGGAAGGTGAAGAGGACGTTGTCGCTGGAGACCCCGGAACTGAGCAGGGTCGGTCCGGCCCCGCCGATCAACAGCTTCAGCCGCGAGAGGATGCGGGTGTCGGCGTCGAACAGGCCGTCGGAGCCGCCGAGGATGTCGCCATGGCCGTCGGCCACCAGGAAGCAGTCGCCGGCCTTGAGGGCCAGCATCCGCAGGGGACCTTCGTTGCGCTGTTCGTCGAGGGCTGGAGCGATGACGGCGATGTCGTTCATTCGGCCTCCAGGCGCATCCGGCAGCAGATCGGCCGGATGCGTCGCCGTCAGGCGATGCGGGCCAGGTCCAGGTCTTCCTCGGTGTTCAACGGCGAATCAGGCGGATCGGTTTCCGCGAACGGACAGCCGGCCAGACGATCCGCGTAGAGGGTAACGTATCGCCGGGCCATGGCCACCGCCGAGAAGCGCAGTTCGAAGCGGGCGCGGATGGCGGCGCGGTCCAAGGCCAGGGCCCTGGGGACGGCGGCGACGGCCTCTTCCAGGCTGTCCACCAGCCAGCCGGTCTCGCCCGGCTGGATGACCTCGGTGGTCGAGCCGTTGCGCCAGGCGATGACCGGCGTACCGCAGGCCATGGCCTCGATCATCACCAGGCCGAAGGGTTCGGGCCAGTCGATGGGGAAGAGCAGGGCCTCGGCGCCGCCCAGGAAGATCGACTTCTGGGCCTCGTTGATCTCGCCGATGAATTCGATGCTGGGGTCGCCCTCGATGAGCGGCTGGATGACGTCGGCGAAGTACTGGCGGTCGGCGCCGTCGATCTTGGCGGCGATCTTCAGCGGCATGCCGGCGGCCCGGGCGATGGCGATGGCGCGATCGGGGCGCTTTTCCGGCGAGATGCGGCCGAGGAAGGCCAGGTAGCCAGAGCCGCGCGGCGAATAGTCGAGCAGGGCGGAAGGCAGGCCGTGCTGCACCGTGCCGGCCCAGCTGGCCAGCGGCAGGCCGCGGCGCTGGTCGTCGGAGATGGAGACCAGCGGATAGCTGGACCAGCGCTCATAGACGGCGGGCAGGTCCTTCAGGTCGACGCGGCCGTGCAGGGTGGTCAGGGTGCGGTGGGCGATGTCCTCGAACAGGGGGAACTGGATCATGTCGGTGTGGAAGTGGATGAGGTCGAACTCATGGGCCCGGCGGCGAACCTCGCTGAGCATGGTCATATGGGCGGCGAGGTCGGACTTCAGAGGCGCCGGGTCGAGGCGGATGGCCTGGTCGCGGCCGGGACAGAGGGTGGCGAGGGTCTTGGATTCACCGCTGGCGAACAGGGTGACCTCATGGCCGAGCTCGACGAGGGCGTCGGTCAGATAGGCGACGACCCGCTCGGTGCCGCCGTAGAGCAGCGGGGGGACAGCCTCATAGAGAGGGGCGACCTGGGCGATTTTCACTGAGGATACTCCGGACGCGGCCGTCAATCGGGCCAAAGCTTCGAAGGCGCGACTCGCGGTCTTGGTTCCTTCACAATTTACGCAATACGGGTTGTGGCGCTGATGGCGCGGCAAACGGGCATTCAGCGCCTTTCGAACGGGCGCGGAAAGCGGCGTGGTTGTGTTGTCATGCCAGTCGCCTAGTATCAGGACGGGGATGAGCCAGCCGACAGCTTCCGTGCCGAGCGTACCGCCTGACGGGTCTGTCGATCCGTCGGGGTTCGACCGGGCGCATGCGGCGATGATGGCCGACAAGACCCTGCAGCACGTGCTGCCCGGCCTGCCCGAGCGCAAGCCGCCGCCGCAGTGGAGCCTGCCGCTCCTCGAGGGGCTGGGGGCGATCAGCGGCGGCGTCACCTTCCTGGTCTGGACGGTGATCATCCTGGGCGTCGCCTTCGTCATCTTCCTGATCGTGCGCGAGCTTTACGGCGTGCAGCTGGGCTGGAAGGGCGGCAAGGGCAAGGCCAGGACCGGGGCCACCGACTGGCGGCCGGACCGGGAGAAGGCGCGCATCCTGCTGCTCGACGCCGACGCGCTTGCCGCCGAGGGGCGCTTCGACGAGGCGGTGCACATGCTGCTGCTGCGCGGGGTGGCCGACATCACCGCCCGGCGGCCGCGGCTGATCGGCCCGGCCCTGACCAGCCGCGACATCGCCGCCCTGCCAGACCTGCCGGAGACGGCGCGGCCGGCCTTCGCCCTGATCGCCGAGATCGTCGAGCGCAGCTTCTTCGGCGGCCGGCCCGTCGACGAGGCCGGCTGGCTGCAGGCCCGCGAGGCCTATGAGCAGCTGGTGTTCTCGGGGACCTGGTCATGACCCTGGTTCCCGGACGCCGCACCCGCAAGCGCGGGAGCAACCCCTTCTCGCCGGTGCTGGTGCTGTGGCTGGTGGCCGTCGGCGTGCTGGCCTTCATCGGCAGCCTGGTGATGGGCGCCTTCGGCGACGACTTCAAGAAGGGCGACAACGGCGGGGCCCACGCCCTGTCGCGCTCGGCGGTCGGCTATGCCGGGATCATCGAGCTGTTGCGGGCCAGCGGCGTCGAGGTGGCCATCGACCGCACCGGCTACACCGACGATCCGGGCCATCCGCTGGTGGTGCTCGCGCCGCAGGTCTTCGCCTCGCCCGAGGCGCTCCAGGAGGTGGTCAACGACGGGCCGCGGCTGATCGTCCTGGCGAAATGGGCGCCGGGCCGGCATCCGACCCGCATGGGCTGGGTGCGCGGCCGCGACACCGTCCCCGAGGGCATGGTCGCCGAGGTGCTGGAGGGCATCGCCGAGGGAACCAAGCTGGACGAGGACAGGGCCAACCGGCCGCGCCGGCTGCTGCGGCCGGACGGTTCGCTGTTCGCCGCGACCGGCCGGATGGACCGTCTGCGGACCCTCACACTGGGCAAGGGCTGGCGGCCGGTGATCGTCGCCGAGGGCGGCGGGGTGGTGCTGGCGCAGTCCAACAGCAGTTTCATCCTGTCGGATCCCGACCTGATCAACACCCACGGGATCAGCGACAAGGCGACGGCGCGAGCCGGCCTCAAGCTGCTGGCGCTGGCGCTGGGGACCGGCGAGGGGGTGGTGTTCGACGTCTCGCTGAACGGCCTGCAGAACCGGCGCAACATGCTGGAGGTGATGCTGCAGCCGCCATTCCTGGGGGTGACCCTGGCGCTGGGTCTGGCGGCGCTGCTGCTGGGCATGCAGGCGATGGGCCGGTTTGGGCCGCCGATCGAGAAGGCCCGGGCCATCGCCCTGGGCAAACGCGGCCTGGCCGACAACACCGCCGCCCTGATCCGGCTGGCGCGCCGGGAGCATGCCATGGTCGAGCGCTACGCCCTGTGGGTGCGGGCCGAGGCGGCGCGCGCGGTGGGCGCGCCGCACGCCCTGTCGGACGATGAGCTGGAGGCGCTGCTCGACCGGCTGTCGGCGCAGGCCAACCTGACCCCCTTCACCACGCTGCGCGCCCGCGCGGCGGCGGCCAAAGACATCGGCGCGGCGCTCGAGGCGGCGCGCCACCTCTATTCCTGGAGACTGGAGATGACCCGTGAACGTCGTTGACGTGCAAGGACTGGCGGCTCGCATCCGCGCCGAAATCGCCAAGACGGTGGTCGGCCAGGCCGACACCGTCGACCTGATGCTGATCGCCCTGCTGGCCAAGGGCCACATCCTGCTGGAGGGCCCGCCGGGCACGGCCAAGACCCTGCTGGCCCAGACCTTCGCCCGGACCCTGGGGGTGAGTTTCGGCCGCATCCAGTTCACCCCGGACCTGATGCCCGGCGACATCGTCGGGGCCAACATCTTCAACTTCCAGACCAGCAGCTTCACCCTGACCCGGGGGCCGATCTTCTGCGACCTCCTGCTGGCCGACGAGATCAACCGCACGCCGCCCAAGACCCAGGCGGCCCTCTTGGAAGCCATGCAGGAGCGGACCGTCACTCTGGACGGCAAGCGCCATGAGCTGGGCGAGCGGTTCATGGTGGTGGCCACCCAGAACCCGATCGAGCAGCAGGGGGTCTATCCGCTGCCCGAGGCGCAGCTGGACCGCTTCCTGTTCAAGCAGACGCTGAGCTATCCCAGCGCCGCCGAGGAGAAGGCCATCGTCGCCCGCTTCGGCGGCCGCACCGGCCAGCCGGACCCGGTCGAGATGGGGGTGCAGAAGGTGGTCGAAGCCGCCGAGCTGGCCGCCATCGCCGAGCTGCTGGCCAGCATTCGGCTGACCGAGGAGATCGGCAGCTATGTCGTCGACATCGTCCGCGGCACCCGCGAGTCGGCCGACTTCGAGACCGGGGTGTCGCCGCGCTGCGCCGCCAGCCTCGCGACCGCGGCCCGGGCCCGGGCGGTGCTGAACGGCCGCGACTACGTCATCCCCGACGACATCAAGGCCCTCAGCCTGCCGGCCCTGCGCCACCGGGTGATCCTGTCGCCGGCGGCCGAGATCGAGGGCCGCAAGGTCGATGACGCGCTGAACACCCTGATCGGCCAGATCGAGGCGCCTCGGTGATCTATCCGACGCGCACCGCCGTCGTGCTGACCGCCATGGGCGCGCCCCTGGCCGCGGCCGCCGGCGTGTTCGCGGCCAGCTACTGGGTGGTGGGCGTCGCCTGGTCGGCGCTGGTGTTCGTGCTGATGCTGCTGGACGCCGGGCTGACGCGGCTTCGGCGGGCGCCGGAGATCGTGCTCGAGGCGCCGGGGGTGCTGGCGGTCGGGGCGGGGGCCGAGGCCAGGGTCGGGGTGCTGTTCACCAATATCTTCACGCCCCGTCGGGTCGAGATGATGCTGGAGGGCAATGAGCTGATCGGCATCGCGCCCCGCAAGGCCACCGTCGAGGTCAGCGACAAGGAGACAGCGGCGGCCTTCACGGTGACGCCGCACCGGCGCGGCGAGGCGGTGCTGGAGAAGCTATGGCTGCGCTGGACGGGGCCGCTGGGCCTGTCTTGGGCGCAGGTCGTGCATCCGCTGGACTATGCGGCGCCGGTGACGCCCAACATCGCGGCGGTCAAGGAAGAGGCCCTGCGGCTGTTCTCGCGCGACGCCCTGCATGGGCTGAAGGAGCAGATCGAGACCGGGGAGGGGACCGAGTTCCACGCCCTGCGCGACTTCGTGGCCGGCATGGACCACCGGACCATGGACTGGAAGCAGTCGGCCCGGCACGGCAAGCTGGTCGCCCAGGAGCGGCGCACCGAGCGCAACCACACCATCGTCCTGGCGCTGGACACCGGCCGGACCATGGCTGAGCCGCTGGACGGCCTGCCGCGCATCGACCGGGCCATCAACGCCGCCCTGCTGCTGGCCTATGTCGGGCTGGCGACCGGCGACCGGATCGGCATGTTCGCCTTCGACGCCAGGCCGCGGCTGTCGACCGGCGCGACGAGCGGGGTGCAGTCCTTCCCGCTGATCCAGCGGCTGGTGTCGCGGCTCGACTACGCCAGCGAGGAGGCCAACTTCACCCTTGGCCTGACCACCCTGGCCGGCGACCTGGACCGCCGCTCGCTGATCGTCATGTTCACCGAGTTCACCGACAGCATCGGCGCCGAGCTGATGATGGAGAACCTGCGCCGGCTGTTGAAACGCCACCTGGTGCTGTTCGTGCTGATGCGCGACGAGGAGCTGGAGACACTGGCGAAGGCGGAACCGATCGACAGCGCCGACGTCTCGCGGGCGGTGACCGCCGCCTCGCTGATCCGTGAGCGGGAGGTGGTGATGATGCGCCTGCGCCGGATGGGCGTGCAGCTGGTCGAGGCGCCGGCGAACGCGGTCGGCCCGGCACTGATCAACGCCTATCTCGACATCAAACGCCGCAACCTGCTGTAGGAGAGGAAACCATGGCCCCCCTGCAGCTCAAGAGCGCCAAGTTCCGCCAGGAGCGGGAACACGACTGGAGCCGGCTGTCGGGCCTCCTGGAAAAGGTCGAGGCGCGCGGCGCCCGCTCGCTGACCGACGAGCAGCTGCTGGCCATTCCGGTGCTGTACCGCTCGGCCCTGTCGTCGCTGTCGGTGGCGCGGGCCACCTCGCTGGACCAGAGCCTGATCGACTACCTGGAGGGGCTGTGCGCCCGGGCCTATTTCCTGGTCTATGGCGCGCGGCCGTGGCTGGGCCAGCGGCTGGGCCAGTACTTCGCCAGCGGATGGTCGCGGTCGGTGCAGGCGATCTGGAAGGAGACGCTGGTTTCGGCGCTGATCACGGTGTTCAGCGTGCTGCTCGGCTATGTCCTGGTCAGCCAGAACCCCGACATGTACTTCTCCTTCGTATCGCCCGACATGGCCCAGGGCCGCGATCCGACCGCCAGTTACAAGGCGTTGCATGACACCATCTATGGCGGCGACAAGGACAGGCTCGGAACCTTCGCCGCCTATCTGTTCCAGCACAACGCCCAGGTCTGCATGTTCTCCTTCGCCCTGGGGTTCGCCTTCTGCGTGCCGACGGCGATGCTGTTGATCTATAACGGCGCCTCGCTGGGGGCGATGCTGGCGGTGTTCTCGGCCAAGGGCCTGGGCTGGGGGTTCGCCGGCTGGATCATGATCCACGGGGTGACGGAGTTCTTCGCCATCATCCTGGCCGGGGCGGCCGGCTTCAAGATCGGCCTGGCCGTGGCCTTCCCGGGCGACCGCACCCGCCTGGACGCCGCGGCCGAGGCCGGGCGGGCCTGCGGCGGGGTGATGGCGGGCGTGGTGCTGATGCTGGTGCTGGCTGGCATCCTGGAGGGCTTCGGCCGGCAGCTGATTACGCTCGACGCCGTGCGCTACGCGATCGGCATCGGGACGGGCCTGATCTGGCTGGCCTACTTCTACCTGCCGCGTCGCCAGAGGGGGGTCGGCGATGTCCGCCTATGACGTCACGCTGAAGTCCGAGGCGGCGCTGCGCCGGTCGCTGGTCACGCCCGAGGGCATCGACCTCAACCTGCGCATCGGCGACGCCGGCCAGCGGATCGGCGCCTTCGTGATCGACTGGGCGATGCAGATCACCTGCATCGTGCTGTTCTTCGTGGCCATGGCCTGGACCTGGGGCGCGATGGGCGGCAAGAAGGCCGAGCATATCGAGATCATCGCCCTGCTGGGCCTGTTCTTCCTGCGCAACGGCTGGTTCATCGGCTTCGAGCTGTCTCCACGGGCCGCCACCATCGGCAAGCGGATCATGGGCCTGCGGGTCGCGGCGCGCGACGGCGGCCGGCTGACCGCCGAGGCGGTGATCGCCCGCAACGTCATGCGCGAGATCGAGTTCGCCGCCCCGATCAGCTTCATGTTCGGCGCGGCCTTCAGCGGCGGCGCCGATGGCCTGTTGATGCTGTTCATGGCCGTGTGGACCGGCATCTTCCTGCTCTTTCCGCTGTTCAACAAGGACCGCCTGCGGGCCGGCGACCTGATCGCCGGCACCTGGGTCGTGCGCACGCCCAAACGGACCCTGCTGCCCGACCTCTCCGACAACGAGGCCCGCGGCCACTTCGCCTTCACCGACGCCCAGCTGTCGGCCTACGGCATCAAGGAACTGCATGTGCTGGAGCAGGTGCTGCGCACCCGCGACCGCAAGACCATGCAGGCGGTGGCCCAGCGCATCCGCCGCAAGATCGACTGGACGGCCGACAGCTTCGAGAGCGACGAACAGTTCCTGCAGGCCTACTACGCCGGGCTGCGGGCCAAGCTGGAGCAGCGGATGCTGTTCGGGCACCGCCGCAAGGACAAGTTCGACAAGGCGTGAGGGGCGGACCACCCGGTTTGTCGAAGCGGGACAATTATAGCAGGAAATGGCGGCTGTGGGAAAAAATATGCAAGTAAAAACAGTAGCTTAAAGTCCCATTTTGACCATCCTTAGGTGGCCAGTCAGCCACCTTTCGGCGGACTTTCCGCAGGCCGGAAGCCTACCGCAGACCACCCCGACACCTATCCGATGCGGCGGGATGTGGCGCGCCGGGCGGCGACCGTCGACGCAGACCCTGGGCGAATATGTATAGACATATTCACAATCAGATCGATTGCCCGTCATCCACCGTCACCACGCTGCCGGTGACGGCCTTGGAAGCGTCGCTGGTCAGCCAGGCGATGACCGGGTCGAGGTCGGCCTGTTCCATCAGGCGGCGGCGCGGGAAGCCGGCGATCTGTTTCTGGCCGCCGTCGCTGGCGAACCAGTCGCTGTTCAGTTCGGTCTCGATGTAGCCAGGGCAGACGACGTTGACGTTGATGCCCTTGCCCGCCCATTCGCGGGCCAGGGTCTTGCCCATGTGGGCGACGGCCGCCTTGGAGGCGCAGTAGGCGGCCAGGCCCGGCAGCACCTTATGCGCGCCGATCGAGGCGATGATGACGATGCGGCCGCGGCCCGTCTCCTTCGAGCCGGCCGCCATCATCCGCCGCGCGCCCTCGCGCACGGTCAGGAAGGCGCCGGTGACGTTGATGTCGAGGACGGTGCGGAAGTCGTTGACTGGGATGTCGACCGCCAGGCCCTCGTTGTTCATGCCGGCGTTGGCGATGACGGTGTCGATGGGGCCGAACTCAGTTTGCGCGGCCTCGAAGGCGGCGATGACGCTGGCTTCGTCCTGGACGTCCATGGCGTAGGCGGCGGCGGTTCCGCCGGCGGCCTGGATCTCCGACACCAGGTCGGCGAGGCGGTCGGTGCGGCGGGCGCAGACGGCGACCTTGGCGCCGGCGGCGGCCAGTTGGGCGGCGAAGCGACGGCCGAGGCCCGAGGAGGCGCCGGTGATCAGGACGGTGCGGCCGGCGTGGGTCTGCTGGGTCATCGGGCTCTCCTTGCTTCGAGACGCCCTGTGCCCGGCTTCCGCAGGGTTCGGCAAGAGGTCAGGCGATGCCCCCTACACCACGCCTGTCGGCAGACCGTCGAGGCTGACGGCGTTCTTTTCGGCGCGGTAGTCGACGAGGCCGTCATCGCCCTTGGCCTCGGCCCAGCGGATCAGGCTGTCGCGTTCGCCCTGGTAGTCGTAGAGCGGCACGCCGAAGCCGCAGGAGGTCTGGACCAGATCGACGTCGAGGCGGACGATCTGGCGGGCGCCGACCGGCTCCTTGCCATCGAAGGCGGAGGCGAGCAGGGCGGCGTAGGCCTCGCCGCCGCGCGGCAGGACTTCGCCGCGGCCATAGAGGCGCAGGATCAGCGGCGGGCCCTGGAAGGCGCAGACCATCACCGTCAGGCGGCCGTCGTGGCGCATATGGGCGGCGGTCTCGGCGCCGCTGCCGGTCAGGTCCAGCCAGCATACGCTGTGGTCGCCCAGCACGCGCAGGGCGTCGAGGCCCTTGGGCGAGAGGTTGACGCGGCTGTCGGCGGTGGCGCTGGCCGTGAAGAAGATGTGCTGTTTGGCGATGAAGTCGGCGTGCTGGGCGCCGATGCGGTCGAACTGCTTGGCCATGGGGGCAGGGTGCCACAGTCCTTCCGGCCCGGAAACTTTTCCTATTGTCGATTATTTACAATGAGGAGGAATGCGACCAGTCTGACGTCGTCCCGCCACGGCGCGCGGACCAATCAGAAAACAGGGAGGACGACAGGATGGCCGAGACAGTGGTGTTTTCCGTCGACACCGGTCGCGACTATGTCACCGGCAGCACGAGCCACGACCGGGTGATGCCGTTGCGCATCTACACCCCGACCGAGCCCGGGGATTATCCGGTGATCTTCTACAGCCACGGCAACACGACCAACCCGGCCATCGCCGAGGCGACGCCGGAGGCCCTGGCGGCGCAGGGCTACATCGTCGTCTGTCCGACCCATCTGGACAGCTACGCCGACCTGATCACGGCCCTCTACTTCCCGCGCTCGGACCCGCAGTCGACCGTCGAGCGGGTGCTGGACATGAAGTATCTGGCCGCCAACGCGGCCGACCTGCTGGCCGGGCATCTGCCGGCCGGCTACACGGCCAACCTCGACACCCCGATCATCGCCGGCCACAGCCAGGGGGCCTTCACCGCCCAGCTGCTGATCGGCACCGACAGCGCCCAGGCCGCCTTCGCCGGTTCCCATGAGCCCTTCTACGAGGCCGCCATCCTGATCTCGCCACAGGGCGTGCCGACCAGCGCCAGCTATCCGGTGTTCGGCGAGTCCAAGGCCGAGGCGGCGACCATGGTCGACGGCGAGTACTGGACCGGCCTCTATTACGAGGACGCCACCCACAACAGCTGGAGCAATGTCACCGTACCGGTGCTCACCCTGACCGGCACGCAGGACAACGGCGACGCCGGCCAGACGGTGCAGCACCGCAAGGACGCCTTTGAATACGCGCCCGGCGGAAACAAGCATCTGGCGGTGATCGACGGGGCCGACCACATCGACATGGGCACCAGCGGGGCGTCGGCGCAGGTCGGCGAGCTGGCGGGCGATTTCCTCGACATCTATGTGCACGGCGACACGGACATGCGCGACCTGTTCGTCGACACCCAGGCCTACAGCGCCAGCCACAGCTACCTGGCCGAGTTCTACGAGAAGGAGGGGGCGGGGAACGGTCACGGCTACATCCGCGACTGGGGCGCGACCCGCGTTGGGGCCGACACTGACGACGTCATCTTCGGTGGGGCGGGAACCGACACCATGACCGGCCGCGGCGGCGACGACACCTTCGTCTTCGCGCCAGGCGACAGCGGCACGCTGGCGCTGACACGCGACAAGATCACCGACTTCGACGACTTCGGGAACGACCAGCTGGACCTGCGCGGCTTTGGCGACCTGACCTGGATCGGCACGGCCAACTTCACCGCCGCCGGGCAGGTGAGGGCGGTGGTGTCCGGCTCCCATGTGCTGGTGCAGATCAACACCACCGGGGCCGGCACGGCCGAGTCGGTCATCGAGCTCAGCAACACAACGATGTCCCAGATCGCGGCCGACGACTTCTGGATCCTCTGACGCCCCGCCTCCCGCTCGCCTTGGGGCGTTGACCGGGGTCATTATTCAACTGTATGGTTGAATAATGACCCCGGCGTCTTTGCAGCTCGACGCGGCGCTGTCGGCCCTGGCCGACCCGACCCGCCGTGCCATCCTGGCCCGGCTGACCCTCGGCGAGGCCCGGGTCACCGATCTGGCCAAGCCCTTCGCCCTGTCCCTGAACGCCGTCTCCAAGCACATCCGCATGCTGGAGCGTGGCGGGTTGGTGAAGCGGCGGCGGGCAGGGCGGGAGCACATCCTGGCTCTCGACCCGGCCCCGCTGGACGCCACGGCCGACTGGATCGCGGCCCAGAAGTCGGCCTGGAGCGCCAGGCTGGCGCTTCTCGACGACATCTTGCGGGAGGAGGACGCCCGATGACCAAGCTGATCAAACTGACCGTCAGCCACAGCTACAGTTCCCCGGCCGAGCGGGTGTTCGACGCCTGGCTGGACCCGGACAAGGCCGGGCGGTTCCTGTTCGCCACGCCGGACGGCGAGATGATCAAGGTCGAGATCGATCCGGTGGTCGGCGGCCAGTTCAACTTCACCGAACGGCGCGGCGACATCGACGCCGCGCACATCGGCGAATATCTGGAGATCGACCGGCCTCGCCGGCTGGTCTTCGAATTCGGCGTGCCGGCCTATTCGCCCGACCGCGGCCGGGTCGAGGTCGACATCGAGGCCCTGGCCGAGGGCGGCTGCAGGCTGACCCTGACCGCCTGGGTCGATCAGGAATACGCCGATCGGACCAGGCATGGCTGGACGACGATCCTGGATAGCCTGGACCG
Organism: Caulobacter sp. GW821-FHT11A05; assembly: GCF_058809015.1. NCBI lineage: Bacteria > Pseudomonadati > Pseudomonadota > Alphaproteobacteria > Caulobacterales > Caulobacteraceae > Caulobacter > Caulobacter sp. GW821-FHT11A05. Next base: position 99,781 of record NZ_JBXASF010000017.1, read on the forward strand.
GGTGGTCGGCTGAAGGTTGCGCGCGGCGCGGCGGCGGGGCATCACTGCTCCACGCTCGGCCTGGGGAGGGACGCATGCGTACCCTCCTGTCGATCCAGTACCTGCGCGCCCTGGCGGCGTTTTCGGTGGCGGCCTACCACGCCTTTCAGTGGGCCCGGCTGGACTTCGAGATCGGCGGGGCCGGGGTCGACATCTTCTTTGTCATCAGCGGCTTCATCATGTGGCGCACGACCGAGGGGACCGACATGCGTCCCCTGGAGTTCCTGCGCCGGCGGGCGGTGCGGATTGTGCCCCTCTATTGGGTTGCGACCCTGGGGCTGACAGCGGCGGCGTTGTTGTACCCGCTGAGGTTTCCGGACGTTGAGCCAACCCTGGGCCATGTCCTGCAGTCGCTGGCCTTCATCCAGCACCGCAACCCGGCCGGCCTGCCGTTTCCCGTCCTGGCGCCGGGCTGGACCTTGAACTACGAGGCCGTCTTCTACCTGGTCTTCGCCGGCTGCCTGCTCGTGCCGATGGCTCGGCGGCTGTTGGTCCTGAGCAGCGCCCTGCTGCTCCTGGGGATCGGCGGCTTCTTCTATCCGCCAGCCTACGAGATGCTGGCCAACCCGCTGATTCTTGAATTCCTGGCCGGGGTGCTGCTGGCCAAGGTGATGCGGATGGACTTCGCACCGGGCCGTCCGGCCGGCTGGCTGATGCTGGGGTGCGCGTTGGCCTGGTACCTGACCATGTTCGTGCTGCGGGTCGAATGGGACCTGTGGCGGCCGCTGTTCTGGGGCATGCCGGCGCTGCTGATCGTCGCTGGGCTGACGGCGGTGGAGGCCGACGGCGGTCTGCCGAGGCTGCCGCCTCTTCTGGCCATCGGCGACGCCAGCTACAGCCTCTACCTGACCCATCCGCTGGTCATCGGGGCGCTGGCCGTGACCCTGGGGACCTGGCGGCCCTGGCTGTTCATCCCCCTGGCCCTGGCCCTGGCCTGTCTGTTCGGCTGGCTGTCCTGGCGCCTGTTCGAAAAGCCGGTGACGAAGGCGCTGAAAGGGCCGTTGATTGACGCTGCGTCGGGCGGCCATACTGCTCCCTAACACCGCGCGTCAGATGCGGTGATCTGCATCAGGGATCGGGAGAATCGGGATGGGCGCCAAACGCGCGATCTGGGCCGCCTTGGCGGTCGCTAGCCTGGCCTTGGCCGCCTGTGGCGGGCCGGCCAGCACGGGCGTCGATGGCGCCCGCATCGCCGCCGCCGACAGCAAGCCGGGCGAGTGGCTCAGCCACGGCCGCACCTATTCCGAACAGCGGTTCAGCCCGCTGGACAAGGTCAACGCCGCCAACGTCGGCCAGCTGGGCCTGGCCTGGTCGTTCGACCTGCCGGAGAACCGCGGCATTGAGGCGACGCCGCTGGTCGCCGACGGGGTGATGTACACCACCAGCGCCTGGTCGGTGGTCCGCGCCTTCGACGCAAAGACCGGCAAGCTGCTCTGGGAACATGATCCGGCCGTGCCGCGCAGCACCGGCGTGAAAGCCTGCTGCGACAGCGTCAACCGGGGCGTCGCCCTGTGGGGCGGTCGGGTGTTCTACGGCACCCTGGATGGGCGGCTGGAAGCGCTGGACGCCAAGACCGGCAAGCTGGCCTGGTCCAAGGTCACGGTCGACCAGTCCAAGCCCTACACCATCACCGGCGCGCCGCGCGTCGTGAAGGGCAAGGTGCTGATCGGCAACGGCGGGGCGGAGCTGGGCGTGCGCGGCTATCTGTCGGCCTATGACGCCGACACCGGAAACATGGCCTGGCGCTTCTACACCGTGCCCGGCGAGAAGGAGGCCGACGGCGCCGCCTCCGACAAGGCGATGAAGGACGTCGCCCGCAAGACCTGGAACGGCGAATACTGGAAGGTCGGCGGCGGCGGCACGGTCTGGGACTCGATGGCCTATGACCCCGAGCTCGACCTCCTCTACATCGGCGTCGGCAACGGCTCGCCCTGGAACCGCGACATCCGCAGCCCCGGCGGCGGCGACAACCTGTTCCTGTCCTCGATCGTGGCGCTGAAGCCCGAGACCGGCGAATACGTCTGGCACTACCAGACGACGCCCGGCGAGACCTGGGACTACACGGCCACCCAGCACATCGTCCTGGCCGACCTGACCATCGGCGGCCAGCCCCGCAAGGTGCTGATGCAGGCGCCGAAGAACGGCTTCTTCTATGTGCTGGACCGCACCAACGGAAAGCTGATCTCGGCCGAGAAATATGTCGCCGGGGTCAACTGGGCGACGGGTGTCGACAAGGTCACCGGCCGGCCGATCGAGGCGCCGGGCGCGCGGTTCGAGAAGGCCATCCACCTATCCAACCCCGGCCCGCTGGGGGCCCACAACTGGCACCCGATGGCCTTCAGCCCGAAGACGGGGCTGGTCTACATCCCGGCCCAGGAAATTCCCTTCCCCTACATGCAGCCGGGCGGCGACAAGGCCAACTTCCGCTACCGGCCGCAGGGCTGGAACGTCGGCGTCGACTTCCTGGTCGCCGGCCTGCCGGACGACGAGGCGCAGCTGAAGGCCATCAAGGCCTCGCTGAAGGGCCGGCTGGTGGCCTGGGATCCGGTGACCCAGACCGAGAAGTGGTCGGTCGAGCATGACGGGCCGTGGAACGGCGGCGTGCTGGCCACGGCCGGCGGCCTGGTCTTCCAGGGCAGCGCCACCGGCGAGTTCGCCGCCTATGACGCCGGCAACGGCAAGAAGCTGTGGGGTTTCGACACCCAGACCGGCGTCGTCGCCCCGGCCATGACCTATGAGATCGATGGCGAGCAGTACGTCGCCCTGATGGCCGGCTACGGCGGCGGCTTCGCGGTTTCGGCCGGGGCCGGAGTCGATCCGCGCTCGGACGGCCCGCGCCGCCTGCTGGTCTTCAAGCTGGGCGGAACGAACAAGCTGCCGGCCCGTCCGGTGTCGGAGAAGACGCCGCTGCAGCTGCCGGCCACGCCCGGAACGCCGCAACAGATCGCCAGCGGCGCGGCGGCCTACGCCGCCAACTGCGGGGTCTGTCACGGGACCAGCGGGGTGTCGAACTTCTCGATCCCCGACCTGCGCTATTCGCCGGCCATCACCGACGCGGCCATCTTCAAGAGCATCGTCATCGATGGCGACCGCAAGGACCAGGGCATGGTGTCGTTCGCCAGCCTGGTGACCGTCGACGAGGCCGAGGGGATCCGCCAGTACCTGATTGATCTGGCGCGACGTCAGCAAGGCAGGCAGGCGGCCGCCAAGCCGCCGCCGAAGGGCTAGGACTCCGAGGAGCCGCGAGGATGGCGCTGTCGGTCGCCCCGATGATCCATGTTCCCGATGTCGCCGCCACCGTCGACTGGTATCGGGCCCTGGGCTTCGCCGTCCTCGACACCGCCCTGGATGACGGGGTGATGACCTGGGCGATGCTGGCCCATGGCGATGGCCGCGTCATGTTCAACAGCGGCGGGACGGTCTCGACGGCGGCGCGGCGGGAGGTCGATCTCTATGTCGACGCCGAGGATATCGACGGTCTGTTCGCGCGCTTGCCGGACCAGGTCGCGGTGATCGAGACCCCGCACGACACCTTCTACGGAAGCCGCGAATTCATCGTTCGCGACCTCAACGGCTTCTGGGTAACGTTTGGCGAGGTCTCGGCCGGCGGAGCCTAGTGCGGCCCCGCCAGGTGATGCAGGTCGCCGGGAAGGGTCGGGAAGCCTTCGTCCCAGCGGCGCCGGGCGATCTGGCGCGCCTGGCGTTCGGCCCGGGCGGCCAGGAAATCCTGCAGCATGGCGAACCAGCCGAACGGAACTTCCTTATGGGTTCTGTGGAGGTCTTCCATCGTCTTTCTCCGTCCGGTGTCGTTGTGGGCAAGGGAAAGATCGCGCTTTGAGCCGCAGGTGACAAACGGGTCCTCCTGCTCTATGCATTAGCGCTACTTATGGCAGACGTTCTCGCGACCCTTCCGCTCAGCGCCATCCGCATCTTCGAGGCCGCCGCCCGCCTGAAGAGCTTCACCCGCGCGGCCGAAGAGCTGGGCGTCACCCAGGCGGCGGTCAGCTGGCAGGTGAAGGCGCTGGAGAAGCGGCTCGACCAGAGCCTGTTCCAGCGGCTGCCGCGCGAGGTGGTGCTGACCCCCGCCGGCGAGCGGCTGGCGCGGGCGGCGACCGAGGCGGTCAACCTCCTGCGCGCGGCCATCTCCGACCTTACCGAGACCGGCGAGGGCGTGCTGGCCATCACCACCTTGAACAGCCTGGCGACCCATTGGCTGGCCCCGCGCATCGGCGCCTTCCAGGTGGCCCACCCCAAGCTGGCGGTGCGGATGGACACCAGCAACCGGCTGATCGACTTGGCGCACGACAACGTCGATGTCGGGGTGCGGGCCGGGGCCGGCGACTGGCCGGGCATGGAAAGCCACTTCCTGTTTCCCACGATCCAGACGCCGCTGTGCACGCCGCAGATGCGCGACGAGCTGGGCGGCCTGGCCCGGCCTGAGGACCTGCTGGCCGCGCCGCGCATCGGCTCGGACGAGGAGTGGTCGACCTGGTTCTGCGTGGCGGGCGTGACGCCGACTCAGGGGCCGACGGCGCCGACCCGGCTGATGGCCGACACCCAGACCCTGGAGGTGGCCTCGGCCCTGGGCGGACAGGGGGTGGCGCTGGGCTCGCCGATCCTGTTCTCGGCCGAGATCGCGGCGGGGCGGCTGGTGCGGCCCTTCAAGGCGGTCATGCCGCTGGGCCACGGCTATTGGCTGGTCTACCCCAAGGAGCGGCGGCGCTCGCCGAAGATCGTCGCCTTCCGCGACTGGCTGCTGGCCCAGGCGGCGCCGTTCAGGGAAGAAATGGGCCTGGACTGACGGGGGAATCTCCTTCGTCCGGCGCGGCGCCCGCGCTAGATCAGCCAGGATGCTCCAGGATCTTCCCCCGACCGTAGACCGCGTCGTCGTCGAAGCCGCCCGGCTGGCCCCGTCGCCCGCCGACGCCGTCTTCTCGGTGGTGCGCGTCGACGAGGCCATCGCCACCGCCCCCCGGCTCGACGAGGCCCTGACCAGCACGCCCGGCGTGCAGCTGTTCCGGCGCACCTCCAGCGTGGCGGCCAACCCGACGACCCAGGGGTTGTCGGTGCGCTCGATCGCCGGATCCGGGGCGGGGCGGGCGCTGGTGACGCTCGACGGGGCGCCGCAGAACGATCCGTTCGGCGGTTGGGTCATCTGGTCGGGCCTGCCGCCGGTCAGCATCGAGGGCGCTCTGATCGTGCGCGGCGCGGGCGCGGGGCCGTATGGCGCGGGCGCGTTGACCGGGGTGGTGCAGCTGGCGGAGCGGACCAGCGTGCCGCTGCACGGCGAATACGAGGTGTTCGCCGGCGAGCGCGAGAGTTCCGGCGCGCAGGGCGCTTTCGCGGTCGGCGACCTGTTCCTGGCCGGGGCCTGGCAACAGACCGCCGGCTGGACGCCGGTGCGGGCCGGGCGTGGCGCCGCCGACGAGCCTTTGGCCTATGAGGCGATGTCGGGCGTCGTGCGCTATGCGCCGCAGCTGGGCAGTGTCGACCTGGCGCTGCGGGCCTCGGCCTATGAGGAAAGCCGCGACAGCGGCCTGGCCGGAGCCAGCTCGCGGGCGACCGGGGCGGCGGCGTCGCTGGCGGTGGCGGGGCGCTCGCCGGGGCTGGGGACCGAGTGGCGGCTGCAGCTGTGGAGCCGGGTCTCGGACCTGGAGAACAGCTCCGTCGCCGTGGCGGCGGGCCGGGCGACGACGACGCCGGCCAATGAACAGTATGCGACCCCGGCCGTGGGGATCGGCGTCAACGCCGCCCTGCGGATGGATCGCGGGACCGGAGGCTGGGAGGTCGGCGGCGACTTCCGCTACGCCGACGGCGAGACGCGCGAGCATTTCCGCTTCATGGCCGGCGCCTTCACCCGGGGACGCGTGGCCGGCGGGTCGCAGACGGTCGGTGGCCTCTATGGCGAGGCCTGGAAGGATTTCGGGCCCTGGCGGCTGACCGGCGGCGGGCGGATCGACCACTGGGCCAGTTTCGACGGCAGTCGCCGGGAGCGCGACCTGGCGACCGGCGCCCCGACCCTGACCGTCACGCCGGACGACGCCGATGGCTGGCAGCCGACCGCGCGCCTGGGCGTCCGCCGCGACGGGCCCCTGGTGTTCCGCGCCGCCGCCTACGCCGGTTTCCGGCCGCCGACCTTGAATGAGCTGCACCGGCCGTTCCGGGTCGGCAACGACGTCACCGAAGCCAACGCCGGCCTGGAGCCGGAGGTGCTGTACGGCGCCGAACTGGGGCTGGGCGGAGAGGGCGATTGGCGCTGGAGCGCGACCCTGTTCACCAGCCGGCTGGAGGGGGCGGTGACCAATGTCACCATCGGTGTCGGGCCGGGCGTGTTCCCGGTAGCCGGCTTCATCCCGGCCGGCGGCGTGCTGCGCCAGCGGCAGAACGCCGGGGACATTGATGCGGTCGGGCTCGAGGCGCAGCTGTCGCGGCAATGGGAAACCGTCGGCCTGCGGCTGGCCGGCGCCTGGACTGAGGCGGAGGTGGACGGCGGCGGCGTCGCGCCGCAGCTGACCGGCCTGCGTCCGGCCCAGACCCCGCAGGTCAGCGCCACGGCCGACCTGACCTGGCGCGTGGCCCCGCCGCTCAGCCTGCTGGCCTCGGTGCGCTACGAGGGCCAGCGCTGGGAGGACGACCTCAATAGCCGGTCCTTGGGCGCGGCCACGACCCTCGACCTGCGGGCCGACTGGCGGCTGTCGGGGCAGGCGAGCCTGTGGCTGGCGCTCGACAATGTCACCGACCAGGCGGTCGAGACCGGCCAGACGGGCGATGGGATCGAGAGCTTCGACGCGCCGCGCACCCTGCGCGTCGGCCTGAAATTCACGCCCTGATCCGCAGGGCCGTGGCCAGCATGTCGAGCGCCGTCTCCAGGCAGGCGACGCGCACGGCGGCGCGGCCGAGGTCGCCGTAGAACTCGACATGGGTGGTCAGGCCGCCCTCGCGGGTGGCGCAAGCGAAATGCACCAGGCCGGCGACGGCGTCGGGATCGTCTGGCGGCGCTTCGGCGTAGCCGGTGACGGAGAGGGTGATGGCGGCCTCCGAGGCCCGCAGCGCGCCCCGGGCCATGGCGGCGGCGACCGGCTGGCTGACCGCGCCCTCGTCCTCGAGCATGCGTTCCGGCACGCCGAGCAGCTCCATCTTGGCGGCGTTGGTGTAGGCGACGAAGCCGCGTTCGAAGGCGTGGGAACAGCCCGGCACGTCGGTCAGCAGGGAGGCCAGCAGGCCGCCCGTGCAGCTTTCGGCGGTGGCCAGGGGGCGGTTCTGGTCGCAGGCGGCTTTCAGGACCCGCAGGGCCTTGCGGTCGATGGCCGTGGTGACGGCGGGGGCAAGGGCTTCGGTGGCGCTCATGGCGTGGCGTCCCCCTGGGTGCAGAGGGCTAATCGCACAGAATAGCGTTTGGTTCCGGCTTGACCGGCCGGGCCGGAGAGGGTTGCTGACGGCGATGACGAATCTCCGTGGCAAGAAGGTGCGGGTGGCCGGCGCGGGCGTGCTGGGGCTGTCGATCGCGGCCGAACTGGGCAGGGCGGGGGCCACCGTGATGGTCTTCGATCCGGCCCCGGAAACCAGCGCCTCGGCGGTTGCGGCCGGCATGCTGGCCCCGGCCTTCGAGGCGGCGCTCGATCCGGCCTCGGCGGGCCATCTGCCGCTGCTGCGGGCGGCGCGCGACATGTGGCCGAGCTTCGCGGCGCGCATGGGCATCCCCATCGACCGGTCCGGGGCCCTCTATGTCGGCGAGCGGGGCGAGGCCATCGCCGCCGAGTTCAAGCGGCAGGGTATCGCGCATGAGCTGCGCGCCGACGGACTGTTCACCGGCGAGGACCTGAGGATCGAACCGGCCCAGGCGCTGGCGCGGCTGCGGGCCGTGGCCGCCGACTACCACGTCGCCTTCTCGGACGAGCCGATCGAGGCGGCGTCCGGCAAGTCCCACACCATCGCCGCGACCGGCTGGTCGCCGGTCAGCTGGGCCCCGGAAAGCGCCGTGATTACAGGCATCAAGGGCCAGATCATCAAGACCGGCGCGGCGCCGTTGACCGGGCCAGTGCTGCGCCAGGACGCGGGCTATGTCGCGCCCTCGCCGGGCGGCGCCCTGGTCGGGGCGACGATGCAGCCGGGCGTCACCGACCTGGCGCCCGACGCCTCGGTCTACGACCTGCTGGCCAAGGTCCTGCCGACGCAGATGGGGACCAAGGCCTTCAAGGGCGAGGTGCGCGTCGGGGTTCGCGGCGCGACGCCCGACGGCCTACCGCTGGTCGGTCCCAGCGCCGTGCCGAAGGTCTGGCTGGCCATGGGGGCGCGGCGCAACGGCTGGCTGCTGGCTCCGCTTGTGGCGGCGATGATGCGGGCGTATCTCGCCGGCGAGGACACGGGCCCCTGGACGGCGATGCTGGATGCGCGCCGGTTCTCGGGCTCACAAGAGAACAAGGCGGAGGGCTGATGTCGGGGTTCTGGCTGACCGAGGAGCAGGAGGCGATCCGCGAGGGCGTTTCCAAGGTGATGGCCGACTTCGGCGACGAGTACTGGCGCGGCGCCGACGAGACCGGCCGTTTCCCCGAGGAGTTCGTCTCCGCCATGGCCGACGGCGGCTGGCTGGGCGTGGCCATGCCGGAGGAATTCGGCGGCTCGGGGTTGGGGCTGACGGAAGCGGCCATCGTCATGCAGACGGTGGCCCAGTCGGGCGCGGCCTTCACCGGGGCCAGCGCCGTGCACCTGAACATCTTCGGCCTGATGCCGGTGGTGAAGTTCGGGACGAAAGAGCAGCAGGAGCGGCACCTGCCGCGCGTCATCTCGGGCCAGGACAAGGCCTGCTTCGCCGTCACCGAGCCCAACAGCGGGCTGGACACCGCCAGCCTGGAAACCCGGGCCGAGAAGCACGGCAACGGCTACCGCATCAATGGCCGGAAGATCTGGACCACCATGGCCCAGCGGGCCAACAAGATCCTGCTGATCGCCCGCACCACGCCCAAGGAGCAGACGGCCAAGCCGATGCAGGGGCTTTCGCTGTTCTACACCGACTTCGACCGGGCCCGCATCGACGCCAAGCCGATCCCCAAGATGGGCCGCAAAGCCGTTGAATGTAATATGCTTTTCATCGAGGACCTGCAGGTCCCGGCCGAGGACCTGATCGGCGAGGAAGGCAAGGGCTTCCAGTATCTGCTGGCCGGCCTGAACCCCGAGCGAGTGCTGTTCGGGGTCGAGGCGGTGGGCATCGGCCGCGCCGCCCTGGCCAAGGCGGCGACCTACGCCAAGGAGCGGATCGTCTTCGGCCGGCCCATCGGCCAGAACCAGGGGGTGCAGCATCCGCTGGCCAAGTGCTGGGCCGAGCTGGAGGCCGCCAACCTGCTGGCCTTCAAGGCCGCCGCCCTCTACGACGCCGGCCGCGATTGCGGGGCCGAGGCCAACGCCGCCAAATACCTGGGCGCCGAGGCCGGCTTCCGGGCCGCCGAAGCCGCCGTGCTGGCCCACGGCGGCATGGGCTACGCCAAGGAGTACGATGTCGAGCGATACATGCGCGAAGCCATGATCGCGCGGATCGCACCCGTCAGCCGTGAGATGATCCTCAACTTCATCGCCGAACGGGTGCTGCACCTGCCCAAGAGCTACTAGGGGTCAGTTCTCCTCCAGCTTGAAAGACAGAGGAATTCTCACCGAGGCTCCGTCGACTGCCTGGCCATCGACGGTCTGCGGCTTCATCTTGAAGTGCTTGGTGACCGACAGCGCCGCTTGGCCGAAGCCGAACTCGGAGGGCGTCTCCGAGACGACGGCGCAGTCGCGGACCGCGCCGATGGCGGTGACCTTGCAGCTCAGCGTCGCCTTGCCCGAGATGTTGCGGCGCAGGGCGCGATCCGGGAAGGCGTTGGCCATCTGGGCCGGGGTCGGCTTGCGCTGCCAGTCGGGGCTGGAGATGACGCTGGGCGGCTTTGGTGGTTCGACCGTGGGTCCGATGGGGATGTCCGGGATCGGGATGCTGGTTCCGCCGGTGTTGTTCACCGTCGGGTCGGCGAAGATCGGCTCGTAGGGAATGTCGAGCGGTGGCGTGATGGAGTCGTGGAGGTTGATGGGGTTGGTCTGGCGCTGGACGTCGGGCTTGACCGGTTCGGGCGGCGGTTGCGGCGGCGGGGGCTTGGGCGGGGTGAGGACCTCGCCGATGATGGTCTCCGGGCCGTAGGTCACTACCGGCATGACGAACTTCTTGTAGGCCAGGTAGGCGCCGACGCTGGCGTGGGCGGCGACCGACAGGGTCAGGGCGACCACGAAGGGGGTGCTGAGACGCTTGCGGCCGCGCGGGTCGTCCGAGACGGGGAAGGGGTGGTCGGAGAGGGCGGCGACGGACATGTCATTCCTCCGGTCTGGCGATCCGGGATGGATCGGGAATGACATATGTAAGCCATATGAGTTGACGTGTGTAAAGCCGCGAAAACGACAAACGTCAAACGAATGAGGTGCAGGCCCCTTAATCGTGGTTAATCAGGTCTTAACCGATGCGGCGCAAACAGCGGTCATGGCGGTAGAGTCCATCAGAGGGGTCGTCGAGTCGGCGATCCAGCGGGCGTCGGAAGCGACCGGCGTCGACTTCTCCTTCCTGCTCGGCACGGCCAAGCGGGAAAGCGGACTGAAGCCGCATGCCAAGGCCCCGACCTCGTCGGCCGCCGGCCTGTTCCAGTTCGTCGAGCAGACCTGGCTTTCGACCCTCAAGCGGCATGGCAGCAAGTACGGCTACGCCCGCTACGCCGACCTGATCACCCAAGGATCCGACGGGCGCTATCGGGTGGGCACGCCCGAAGCGCGGGCGGTGGTGATGAACCTGCGCTACGACGCGCGGGCGGCGTCGCTGATGGCCGGCGAGCTGACCAGCGACCATGCCGACTACCTGCGCGGCCGCATCGGCCGGTCGGCGACGGCGGGCGAGCTGTACGCGGCGCACTTCCTGGGGCCGAAGGGCTCGGCGCGGCTGATCGAGGCGACGCGGACGCAGCCGGGGGCCAGCGCCGCCGGCCTGTTCCCCGACGCGGCGGCGGCCAATCGGCCGCTGTTCTACAAGGCGGGGCGGCCGGTGAGCGTCGCCGAGCTGTACAACAACCTGACCGCCACCGGCGGCGCGGCCTCGGCTCTGCGGAGCAAGACGCCTGGGGCCGACCAGGGCTTCCTGCAGTACGCCGCCCGGCGCGGCGACCGGCAGGCGGAGGAGGACGCGCTGGTGGCGCTGATCCTGCGCGGCTCGCAGGGGCCGGAAGGCCGCGGCGGTGGCTCGGGGCTGGCCGGGTCGGTGTTCTCCTCGGAGATGCTGCGGGTGCTGTCGGAGTCGCGCTAGCCCGCGAGGCGAATGGGGTTCACGGGCCGCCACCCGACCAGCTAGGCTGGCGCATTGCATGGGCGGGGGCCTTCGATGACGGTTGAAGTGCTGCTCATGAACCGGACGGCGGTGGCCATGGCCGCTGACAGCGCCGTCACCATCACCTCCGACCAGCCGCCCTACCAGATCAGCCAGACCGGCGTGGTGAAGACCTTCGTGCTCAACGGCCGCACGCCCAGCGGCATGATGATCTTCTCCTCGGCCGAGTTCTGCGGCTGCCCGTGGAGCACGGTGGTCGACCATATGCGCGCCCAGGGCCTGGGCGGCGAGGCGACGCTGGCCGACACGGTGGCGAGCTTCATGGCCCGGCTGAACGCCATGTGCGACTCCGAGCTGGTCGAGGCCGGCGAGGGGGTCATGACCTTCCGCATCTTCGCGGTGCAGACGGTGGCCGACTTCCAGCGTCTGGCGGCTCAGATCGCCGACGCGCGGCCGTCGCTCAGCCCTGAGGCCATCCTGACCGAGGCCCTGGAGCAGCTGGACCATGAGGTCGGCAACGAGGCGGCCTGGGTCGAGGGCAAGCTGACCTATGTGCCGCGTGAGCGGATCGGCGACGAGACGCCCCGGCTGAAGGCCATCATCGACGACAACCTCGAGCCCGTCATCGAGCTGGCGGTGAAGGCCCTTTTCGACGACCTGGAGATCGGCGCCGCGCAGCGGCTGCGGCTGGCGGCGGCGGTGCGCACCGGGCTGCTGACCACCTGGATGCCGAGCGGCGCGCGCTACACCGGGGTGGTCATCGCCGGCTTCGGGGCCGACGAGGTGTCGCCGGCCTATATCGAGCTGCATGTCATGGGGCTGATCGGCGATCTCCTGAAATACCGCATCGGGGATGCGGCGCGGGTCGGGCGGGACAATCCGGTGGTGGTGCGGTCCTTCGCGCAGAACGGGGCGGTGGACCGGTTCCTCTATGGGGCGGACGAGGAGTTCACCTCGGAGGCCTTCCGGCGGGTGGCGATCCTGACCATGGGCGAGATCGAGCGGCTGCGCGCCGACGCGGGCAAGACCGGCGACGCCGACTTCTGGGGCGAGGTCGACCGGGCGGTGATGCAGTCGGCGCTGCTGGGCCTGTATTCGACCCGGCTGAGCTGGCGCGAGGCGATTGAGGCCAGCTTCGACCAGAAGGTGCGGACCGCCAGCGTCGGGCCGCTGGGCGATCTGGCCGGACAGCTGCTCAGCCTGCCGCTGACCGAGTCGGAGATGATGGGGAACATGACCGTGGCCCGTCCGTTCTCGATCCTGCGCCTGTCCAAGGCCGGCGCGGTTCTCAGCCACCCCACGGAGCCCGGACGATGACCGCCAAGCGCCTAGCCCCCGTCGCCAAGGCCAACGCCGCCGAGCGGGCGGCCGATCATGCACGGGCCGAGACCATCGCCGCCCAGCCCAACCCCTCGATGGTCAAGGGTGTCGCCCAGAACCTGATGGCCCAGCCGGGCCTGGCCCGGAACACCGAGAACGTCGCCCGCCGCGCGGCCGAGCGGCCGCTGGCCAATCCGGCCGCCCGCATTCCGCCCGAGAAGCGTTAAGCCGCCGCGCCGGCGCTGCGAAGCGCGGCGATTTCGCCCTCCAAATAGCCCAGTTCCGCCAGCACCGCGTCGGTGTGCTCGCCCAGCTTCGGGGCCGGGCCGCGCGGGCCGTCTTCCGCGCCCGGGAAGCGGGCTGGGGAGGCGGGGCTCTTGTGGAAGCCGCCCTTGCCGTCGGGGATGTCGACGAAACAACCGGCGGCGATGGCCTGTTCGTCGACCACCACCTCGCGCGGCGTCTGCACTGGCGACCAGGTCAGGTCGGCGGCGTCGAAGCGGCGGGAGACCTCCTCCAGCGGCATGGCGCCGATGGCGGCGTCCATCAGGGTGACCAGGGCCTCGCCGTTGACCCGGCGGTCGCGGTTCTTGAGGAAGCGTGGGTCCTCGACCCATTCGGGATGGCCGACGGCGGCGGCGATCTGGGGCCAGTCGGTGCCGCCGGTGCGGACCAGCAGGCAGAGCCAGCGTTCGTCGGCGGTCTTGAAGAAGTTGGCCAGCGGGTTGACGGCGGCGTGGCGCGGGCGGGTCGAGGCCAGTTTTCCGAAGCGCAGCTGGATCGCCATGTCCGAGCCGATCGAATAGACGCCGGTGCGCAGCAGGCTGGTCTCGACCAGCCGCCCCTGGCCGGTGGTCTGGCGCTCGTACACCGCCGCCAGGATGGCCGAGACGGTGGCCATGGAGGTGACGTGGTCGCCCATGGCGGTGCGGATCGGAAAGGGCTCGACGCCCTTGGGGGTGGTGATGGCGGCGACGCCGGAGCGCGACCAGTAGCTGGCCACGTCCATGCCGGCCCGATCGATGTCAGGCCCGACCAGGCCGTAGCCGGTCAGGCTGGCGTAGATCAGGCGCGGGTTCTCCTGGCGCAGGCTGTCCCAGTCGAAGCCGGAGCGGGCCAGGGAGCCGGGCCGGTTGTTGGTCAGGAAGACGTCGGCGCCGCGCACCAGCTTCAGGGCCGCCTCGCGGCCTTCCGGCTTGCTGATGTCGAGGACGACGCCGCGCTTGCCGCGGTTGTCCATGTCGAAGACCGGGTTGTCGTTCTCGCCGGTGTCGAAGGCGTCGAAGAACAGCCGCATCGGATCGCCCTTGGGCGACTCGATCTTGATCACCTGCGCGCCCCAGTCGGCCATGATGGCGGCGGCCCCGGGGGCGGCGACGTAGGTCGCCAGCTCGACGACCTTGAGACCTTCCAACACGTACGCTTCTCCCTTGTTTGGCCCATCATGGCCGGGTGAGAGAGGCGAGGGAAGGTTGCCTCAGGGGAAGCCCTTCGCCGAGCCGGGCCTATCGAAGCGGTCAACGATTATACCGCGCTCCGGCCATGGGAAGTGCGTCATTTCTCGTAAGGCCCTGATCCGGCGTGACATTTCGGTGGCGGACGAGGCGGTGAAGGTTGGCGCCGCCGTTGACAGGACGTCGGCGCCGGGGCGGGAAATGTTGACAGCCTGGTGAGGCGGCGCGTCTACGCGGCCGCCGCTCGGCGGTCAAATCGCGGCGCCGCGCCGTTTTCCTCGATGAATATGTCTAGACATATTGATCAGGCGGCTAACAGTCGTGACGTTTCAATGGCTTAGCCTACGGCGAAAGCCGTCATGTCCCGGCCTGCCGCCAGGTCCCGACCTTTTGCGGCCGCGTCGGCGACGGCCCGGGCGACGCCGGCGACGGTGACCGGCTTGCGCAGCACGGTGTCGGCCCCGGCGTCGAGGCATTCGCGGGCTTCGTCGGCGTCGCCGCCGATGACGGCGATGATCGGCATGGCCCCGGCCGGACCCTCCAGCTCGCGCAGGGCGGCGGCGGTGTGGGCGCCATCGAGGCCGGGCATGCGGCCGTCGAGCATGACCAGGTCGAAGTCGCAGGCGCCGGCCAGTTCGACCGCCCGCTTGCCGTTCTGGGCGTGGACGACCTGGTGGCCGAGCTGTTCGAGGATGGCGCGCAGCATGGCGGCGTTGAGGGCGTCGTCCTCGGCGACCAGCACCCGCATGGCCCGCTTGGAGGGGGCGATGGGGCCGCGAACCATCGACTCGTCAGCCTCCGTGGGGGCAACGGCGGTGGGGTCCCAGGGCAGTTCGAAGGTGAAGCAGCTGCCGACGCCAAGGGCGCTCTGGCCCTTGAGTTCGCCGCCCATCAGGGCCGCCAGCTGGCGCGACAGGGAGAGGCCGAGGCCGGCGCCCGGCACGCCGGCGCCGGTACGCTCGACCCGGCGGAAGGGTTCGAAGGCGCGCTCCAGCTCCTCGGCCGAGAGGCCTGGGCCGGTGTCGGCGATGGCGATGACCACGCGGCCCTGCTCGTCGAACGACAGCCGCACCTCGATACGGCCGCGCAGGGTGTACTTCACCGCGTTGCCGATCAGGTTGGACAGCACCTGGCGGGCGCGGGTGACGTCGCCGACGACGGCGCCGCGGGCGCCTTCCAGCTCGGGTTCGACATGGACGGCCAGTTCGACGCTCTTGGCGGCGGCGTGGGGACGGTTGAGCAGGACCAGTTCACGGGCCAGCCGGACCGGGTCGAAGGGCGCCCGGTCCATGGCCAGGCGGCCGGCCTCGGCGGTCTCCGAATCGAGGGTGGCGTTGAGGACGGCGATCAGCTCGTTGGCGGCGGTCAGGGCGGCGCCCAGCTGTTCGCGGCTCGGCGCGGCGCGGCCACCTTGTCCGGCGGCGGCGGCCAGCACATGGGTGACGCCGTTAAGGCCGTTGCGGATCTCGTGGCTGAGGGTCGAGACGATGTCGGACTTGGAGCGGGCCAGCTTCTGGGCCTTTTCCAGGTGCTCGCCGCGTTCGGCGATCAGCACCTCGCGCTCGGCGGCCAGGGCGAACTGGTGGCGCATCATGCGGTTGAGGATCAGGCAGAGGGCCAGGGCCAGGGCCATGGCGCCCCAGACGGCCAGGCCCTGGTCGCGGCTGTCCTCATGGCTGAACAGGGCGATCAGCGGGCCGGCGGCGGCGACCGGGGCGACGATCAGCAGGGAGGGCAGCAGGGGGGCGCTGAAGAAGAAGCAGACGATGGCCCCGGCGGCGGCCATCAGCAGCAGCGGCTCGCGGGCGGGACCGGCGCCATCGGCGAGGGCGGCGACCTGGGCGACCGCCCCGGCCCACAACAGGCCTGAGAGGACATGGACCCGAATGCGCTGCGCGGTCGTGGCGTCCGGCCGCGTGCGCATCCAGTTCACGACGGCGTAGAAGGCGCCCCAGTTGAGGGCGAAGATGGCGAAGCTGGCGGCCATCCACATGGAATTCTCGGCGAACGAACCGGCCCAGACGAAGACCGGCAGGCTGATCGCGAAGCAGCCGAGGGCGTAGGGCATCAGACGCCGCTGGGCGTCAAGGCACTGGTCCATGAAACTGGCCCCGCCTCGGGGGGCGGAGTCGGTATGGGCGGCGTCGAACACGATAAATCCCCGCTTGCTGCTGGCGGGAACAATAGTTCGACAGGGTTTGCGAGCCGTTACGGCGCAGCGTTAATCCACAGGTCTGTTTGCAAGGGCTCGTTAAGGCTAACCCGGCATTATCGTTTACCGACTCGGGGACCTTGAGACAGCACAGATGACCACGACGCGGGCCTCACTGACCGACATCGACGTGCGCACCCTGCTGAAGGGGGCGACGGCGGACGAACGGGCCTTGGCGGCGCACAAGCTGTGCCGGGCGATGGACCGCGAGGCGCTGACCGAGGACGAGCGGGCCAAGGCGGCCGATATCCTGCGGGTGATGGCCGGCGACGCCGCGGAGCTGGTGCGCCGGGCGCTGGCCGTGACCCTGAAATCCTCGCCGCTGGTGCCGCGCGACGTGGCCATGAAGCTGGCCAAGGATGTCGAGAGCATCTGCCTGCCGTTGCTGAACTTCTCGCCGGCCTTTTCCGACGACGACCTGTCGGAGATCGTGCGGCTGGGCGGACCGGTGCGTCAGGTGGCCATCGCCAAGCGGCCGCAGGTCTCCGAGAAGGTGACTGCGGCCATCGTCGAGCACGGCGTCGAGGCGGCGGTCGAGACGGCGGCGGCCAACGACAACGCCAACTTCTCCGAACGCACTCTGACCCGCGCCCTGCAGCGCTTCGAGAAGTCGGAGAAGGTGCTGGCGGCAGTGGCCTATCGCCAGGTGCTGCCGCAATCGGTGACCGAGAAGCTGATCAACCTGGTCGGCGACCAGCTGCGCGAGCACCTGCTGACTCACCAGTCGGTGTCGCCTGAGCTGGCCCTGCAGATCGCCATCGGGACCAAGGAGCGGGCCATCGTCGACCTGGTCGACCAGGCTGGCCGCACCGCCGATCCCAAGGCCTTCGCCCTGCACCTGAACCGCGCCAAGCGGTTGACCGCCAGCCTGCTGCTGCGGGCCCTGGCGCACGGCCATATGGGCTTCTTCGAGTGCGCCGTGGCCGAGCTGGCCGGGGTGCCGCACCATCGCACCTGGCTGATGATCCACGACGCCGGGCCGCTGGGCCTGCGGGCCATCTATGAGCGGGCGGGGCTGCCGGCGCGGCTGTACTCGGCCTTCCGGGTGGCGGTGGACACCTACCACACCATGGAATTCGACGGCGGCCCGCGCGATCGCGAGCGCTTCCAGGAGCGGATGCTGCAACGCTTCCTGACCCAGGCCCACACCACCCAGCGCGAGGATGTCGACTACATGCTCGACAAGCTGGACCGCATCGCCGCCGGACGGCCGCAACGGCGGGTCGGCGCGGCCTGAACCCTACCGCTCTGTCGGCGTTGATCTGTCGAGGAACGCCATGGCCTTTCGCGACGTCCGCTTCGTGCATGTGAATATCGTCGCCGCCCCGCAGGCGGTGGCGGCCTATCTGAACGATCCCCGCAACCTGCCGCGCTGGGCCCCCAACTTCGGCCATGAAATCCGCCGCGAGGGCGAGGGCTGGGTCATGCAGACCGCCTCTGGGCCGTTCGGGGTGCGGATGGCGCCGGACAACGACCTGGGCGTGGCGGACCATTGGGTGACGCCGCCGAACGGCGAGGAACTGCACAACGCCATCCGGGTGACGGAGAACGGTGTCGGCAGCCTGGTCGTGTTCAACCTGTACCGCCAGGACGGCTTCGACGACGCCCAGTTCGACGAGGACGAGCGGCTGGTGTCGGCCGATCTCCGGCGGCTGAAGGGGCTGATCGAGGGCGAGGCATAGGCGAAACTGACCCTAGGTCAGACTTGCGAGGGGCAGGGGCGGCGCTCATCCTGCGCCGATGTCAGACCAACCCCCTGTCGCCATCCGCCCGGCCGCCACCATCCTGCTGGTGCGCGACGACCCCAGCTTCGAAGTGCTGATGGTCAAGCGCCATCACCAGATCGACTTCGCTTCGGGCGCCCTGGTGTTTCCGGGCGGCAAGACCCACGACGGCGACCACGACCCGGCCTGGGCCGACTGGTGCGTCGCCTGGGACGCGGTGGAGGCCGACCAGCGGCCGCTGCGCATCTGCGCCATCCGCGAGGCCTATGAGGAGACCGGCATCATCCTGGGCCGCTATGAGAACGGCGAGCTGTTCCATGGCGACGACTGGGCGGCGTCCGTGCGCGGCGAGGTCGACCGCGGTGAGCGGGCCTTCATGGAGGTGGTGCGGCGGCTGGGACTGCGGCTGGACCTGAGCATCCTGACGGTGTTCGCCCGCTGGATCACGCCGGACATGATGCCCAAGCGGTTCGACACCTGGTTCTACCTGGCGACAGCAAGCGACGAACAGCTGGCCTCCTGCGACGGCCGCGAGACGGTCGACGCCGAATGGATCCCGCCGCTGGAGGCGTTGCGGCTGGCCGAGACCGGCGAGCGGACCATCATCTTCCCGACCCGGATGAACCTGCAGCTGCTGGGCGAGGCGGAGAGCGCGGCCGATGCGACGGCGCGGGCCGCCGGGCGGACGCTGGTGACGGTGCTGCCGAAGGTCGAGCGGCGGGAGGGCGGCGGGGTGCTGATCATTCCGCCGGACGCGGGGTATGGGGCGGTGGAGGAACCGCTGTCGGCGGTGCGGTAGGGCATACGGCAAACATCCGCTGTCCCTTTTCGCTCCCCCAAACTACCGCTCATCCCGGCATTCGCCGGGATGAGCGGTAGTTTGGGGGGCGGTTCCGCCCATGAAAAGGCCGGGGTTCACCAAACCCCAGGGGAGGGAGCCTGGGCCCCGGCGCGGGTGGCGGCGCGGTCGGTGATCCGGTAGTTCACGGTCGACCGCCTTGTTATCGGATGGCCGCAATGATGCTTTCGGACCGCTCCCGCGCGAAACCTGTCGTCAGAGCCTGGCTGGCTGGCCTGATGGCTTGCGCGGCCTTGTCGGGCGCATCGGCGCAGGCCTCGCGCTCGGCGATCGAGATTCAAACTGGCGACGTCGACCGGTTCTACCGCCTGTATGATGCGACCGGCGGCCGGCCGAGCGCGGAACGCGTTCAGCTTGAGTACCTGGATCAGGGAAGTCCTGGACTGCGGCATCTCCTGAATGTCCGGAACGTCACGGCGCAGAACATCGCGCAGGCCACGGTGAGCAACCCCGATCTCTACATCAAGGCGCGAGCCTGTCTGGCGGCGCTGCCGCGCACACGCGAAACCCTGGGCCAGGTGTTCGACCGGCTGCTCGACCTCTATCCGCAGGCGCAGCGGCCGCCGGTGACCATCTTGATCAGCCGCGGCAAGCCGATGGCGATCGCCGGGCCGGGCGACGGCGTGCAGATTTCCCTGGAAGCGATCTGTTCAGGGCCTGGGGCGAAGTTCTTCGACGCCAACATCGAGGACCGCCTCGTCCACGTCATGGCGCATGAGTACATTCACGTTCAACAGGCGCCGGAGCTGGCCGACAAGGCGCAACCAACCGTGCTTGAGCGGGCGCTGGCCGAGGGGGTCGCCGAGTTTGTCGGAGAGGTCATTTCCGGCGGCGTCGCCAACACCGCCGTGTTCGCCTCGGTCAGGGGCCGGGAGCTGGAGATCGAGACGCGGTTCGCCGCGGACATGGACAAGACCGACCTCTCCGCCTGGTTCGACAACACCACCCCTGAAGAGGTGGGCCAGCTCGGCTACTGGGTTGGATACCGGATCGCCCGCGCCGCCTATCAGAACGCGCCGGACAAGCCGGTCGCCATCCGCCGGATGATAGAGCTGACCGACGCGCACGCCTTCCTGGCGGCGAGCGGATGGCGTCCGGGTGTGACGCTGCGGTGAGGCTGTAGGTGGTTCGGCAAGCTCCCCTATTTCCGATTTTCCCGACGAAAGTCGGGATCCAGTGTCCACCGGCGGAACGGGCGCTGGTGCTCTTCAGAGCTGAACCCACATGCTGATTGCCAGCTGGGTCCCGACTTTCGTCGGGATGGTCGGACTTTTGGGGGGCGCTGTTCCACCCAAGAAAAAACCCCGGCCGGAGCCGGGGTTTCACTAAGCCTCAGGGGAGGGAACCTGGGGCCTACTCCGGCGGGGCGACTTCGGCCACGCGGCGTTCGAGTTCGGTGATCAGGATCTTGCCGACCGGATGGGTGTCGGTCTTGATGTCGTCGCGGACGGCGGCGCGGATGGCGTCGATGTGGGCGTCGACCAGGAACATCGGGGCGCCGACGCGGGTGTCTGGATCGTCGATCAGCTTGCACAGCGAGGCGGCGATGCGGGTGACCAGCGGGAATTCGTAGGTGGCGCCCAGACCCTTGAGATCATGGGCGCGGAAGTAAAGCGCCTCGGCCGTTTCAGCATTCAGGCCGGAAACCCGGATGGCCTGGCGGGCGGCTTCGAGCTTGGTCAGCTCGTCCTGCATCCACTCGCTGAAGTTTCCCGAGAGGGACTTGAGGGCCGCCTCGGCTTTAGCGATCGCCGCGGCGTCGATGCCGCCGAACCTTCCGCCGCCAAGCCGTAGCTTGAGGGTGTTGGGCGCGTTGATGACCTGGACCGGTGTGTTGCTGCTCACGCGCGCCTCTCCAATTGGCGTTTACCGTCTGAAATCTACGGGGGCGGAGTTAACAACACGTGAGACACGGGTTTGACTTGGTTCGGGTGCGTCAATGTGACTTAGACGTGTGAATATGTGGTTGCTGGCGGAAGTAAGCTTACCCGAAGTGGTGGGTGCGTTCATGGGGCCACCCCCAACAACCATCATCCCCAACGCTCGTCATCCTAGGCCTTGTGCCTAGGACCCACGGTCCAGCTGCCGCGAGCTCCTGCCATGGAGGCGCGGCCGCGCCTCCACACCACCGTGAGTG
>NZ_JBXASF010000018.1:0-99746 GCF_058809015.1 Caulobacter sp. GW821-FHT11A05
ACCGGCCAGACTTGGCAACCAAACTACCAAGCCTAAACACAGTTGCTCATCCGTCGGCTTCGCCGACACCTTCTCCCGCGAGGGGAGAAGGGCGCCCAGAGGCGAAATCACTTGCCGTTGGTCTGTATTTTTTGTACAGTATAAGCATGCCCGCTTCGATAACGCCCCCTGCCCCGGCGCCAGCCGGCGGCCGCCGCTCGGCCCTGGAAATCATTCGGCAGGCCGGTGGCCGGGCCCTCGTCGCCGAGGTGTTCGGCTGTCCGGTGGATACCGTCTCGGCCTGGAGCGGCGCGGGAATTCCGGACCGGCGGTGGGCAGTCTTCATCACGCGGGGCTGGGCCAGCCACGAGGAACTCAAGGCGACTGCCGTGGCGGCGGGGGTGCGGAAGCATGCCCACGGCCCTTCACCCGCGGCCTTGAAGCGAATGGCCCAGACGCCGGTCGGCGGCGGGCGCACGGCGGCCCTGATCGTCGATGAGGCAGGCGGTGTCACCAAGCTCGGGCGGGCGCTGGGTCTGCACGTGTCGACGGTTTCGGACTGGCGCACCGACGGAATTCCGGAAAGCCGATGGGAGCGATTCCTGGCCGAGGGGTGGGCGAAGGACCAGGAGGAATTGCGAGCCGCCTGCGAGGCGGCGGGGATGGCGTCGGTCGCGGCGCAGCCCCCTGCCCCGGCGATCAACGATTTCGCCCGCCGGCGCGTGCGGGCCGAGAAGGGCGGCCTGACCGCCTTCTGCAAGCTGATCGACATCCCCGGGGCCGGGCCGGGGCGGAGCCTGAAGCTGGCCGCCCACCACAGGCTGTGGCTCGAGAAGCTCGAAGCCGTCGAGCGCGGCGAGATCCGGCGGCTGATGGGCTTCATGCCGCCGGGGTCGGCCAAGTCGACCTATGCGGTGGATGTGTTCACCCCCTGGTTCCTGGCCCGGGCTGAGAACCGCAGCGTGCTGGTGGTGACCTACGCCACCGCCCTGGCCGGGCGGCGCGGCCGCAAGGCCCGGAGCGTGACGCGCCAGCCGGTGTTCCAGTCGCTGTTCGGGGTCACCCCGGAGAAGGGCCGGGCCAGCGCCGTCGACTGGGCCTTGAGCAACGGCGGCGAATGGATGGGGGCCGGGATGCTGGCCGGGATCACCGGCAACCGGGCCGACCTGATCGTCATCGACGACCCGGTCAAGGGCCGGGCCGAGGCCGACAGCCCGCTGGTGCGGCGCCGGACGCGGGAGGAGTTCGACGACACGGTGCGCACCCGGCTGAAGAGCGGCGGGCGGATCGTGCTGATCCAGACCCGCTGGCACGAGGACGACCTGGCCGGGAGCCTGCTGCCGGCCGACTATGACGGGCGCTCGGGACCGGTGCTGTGCCGCGACGGCGAGACCTGGGAGGTGGTCAGCATCCCGGCCCAGGCCGAGCGGGCGGACGATCCGCTGGGGCGGGCGGTGGGGGATTATCTGTGGCCCGAGTACTGGGAGGCCGACCACTGGCCGCAGTTCCGGCTGAACCCGCGCACCTGGAACGCCCTCTACCAGCAGCGGCCGCGGCCCGAGGAGGGCAGCTATTTCGAGCGGGGGTGGTTCCGGCGGTTCCAGGACCATGAGCTGCCCAGGGCGCTGCGCTATTACGGGACCAGCGACTATGCGGTGACCGACGGCGGCGGCGACTTCACGCGGCTGACGGTGTGGGGCGTCGACGAGGCGCTGAACCTGTGGCGGGTGGCCAGCTGGGGCGGCCAGACCAGCAGCGACCAGTGGATCGAACGCCAGTGCGACCTGATCGCCGACTTCCGCCGGGCCGGCGGCGGCATCCGGCGCTGGTTCGGCGAGGCCGGGGTGATCCAGCGGGCGGTGGAGCCGATGCTGGTCGCCAAGCTTCGGGCGCGGCGGCTGAGCTGTGTTCTGGAGTGGCTGAGCTCGGGCCAAGACAAGGTGACCCGGGCGCGGAGCGCCCAGGCCCTGGTGCGCGAGGGGCAGGTCCATGTGCGCGACGACGGCGACGGCGACTGTTTTGTCGACGAGTGCGTGGCGTTTCCGACGGGGCGGTATGACGACGAGGTGGACTGCCTGTCGCTGATCGGGCGGGCGGTTGACCGGCTGACGCCGCCGGTGGCGCACTGGCGGCCGTTGCCGGAGTTTGCGGAGTGTGGGTCGGTTTGGGAGCCGGGGGTGAACAGTGGGTGGGGGCTGCCGGAGTTTGCGGAGGGGGGGAGTGTGTTTGAGTGACGGGGGCGGCGAAGGGCGCCGCGTAACGGCTCCCGCTTCCACCGGCAGCGCCGCATAATCCGGGGACACTATATAGATTTTCGATGCGGCGGCGGCCGGAAGCACGGCGAAAATCTATATAGTGTCCCCGGATTATGGTTCGCTGGCGGGGCGGCTTCCGCCTTCAGTCGAGGGCGCGACGTGGCCGGCCGGGCTTGCCCGGTTCGAAGGAGCGGCCGGAGCGGTTTTCGATCTCGGCGATGAAGGCCTTCGAGCCCAGCGGACGGCCGGTGCGTTCGGCGGCGCGGAGGGCCTGGTGGTCGGCGTCGGGCAGGCCGGCGGCGAGGAAGCCGGCCCAGTCCGGCATGCGGGTCAGCATCGGGCCGATGGAGACGACGCCGTCCGGCCTGGCGTCCAGATGGGCCCGGGCGCTGGACCAGGCCCAGTCTCGCGGCGCGGCGACGAGCCGGGCCCGCACGGGGTTCAGCTCGACATAACGGCAGGCGGCCAGCAGGTGGCGCTCGTCCATCGGCGCCGAGGCGAAACGGCCCTGCCAGAGATAGCCGGTCCAGCCCTCGCGCTGATTGATCCGTCGGGAGTAGCGGCGGTGGGCGTCGGCGAGGGCGGCCCGCAGGCCGTCCTCCGATGTCGGGGTCAGGACCAGATGCACGTGGTTGGGCATCAGGCACCAGGCGAGGACGTCGACGTTCGCCGCCTTGCAGCCCTCGGCGAGCAGTTCGCGATAGGCGCGGTAGTCGTCGTCACCGAAGAAGGTCGGCAGCCGGCGGTTGCCGCGCTGAGTGACGTGGTGCGGGACGCCGGGGACGACGACGCGGGAAATCCTGGCCATGACGGGAGGGTGGCGGAGGCGGGCGAGACTGTCAAAATCTATATAGTGTCCCCGGATTATGGTTCGCCGGCGGGGCGGCTGTGGTCATTGCCCCGCCCCGAAACCTCAGAGCCCGCGGAGCACGACCCCGGCGGTCAGCAGGGCGAAGGCGGCGGCCAGGGTTTCGATGACGTGGCCGCTGACCCAGGGGATGGCGACGCCGCCGTAGTGGGCGACCAGGGCGACGATGGCCAGCACCACGGCGATGGCGAAGACGGGCATGGTGGGGGCGGTCAGGGCGAAGGCGGAACGGGCGGCCATGGGCGGACTCCTGGGCGCGTCCAGGAAGACCAGACGCGGGGCACCATGGGCCGTGGGGGGCGGCATGGCAAATGCGGGGTCTCGAGGCGGCGGGCGGCCGGGCTGTAAACCGCGTGTGAACGGCCGGTCGATTTCCTTGAGACGGCGCTTTCGAAGCGGCCGGCGGCGGGCGTATGGTCGCCCCTAACCTTGAGGGGAGAAGCCCGCTTGCGCGTCGTGGTGGTCGAGGACGAGGTGCTGACCCGTCGGGCCATCGCGCTGGCGCTGCGCCAGGAGGGGTTCTCGGTCTCCGAGGCGGCCGATGCGGTCACCTGCCGGGCGGTGCTGGAAAGCGTGCGGGCCGATGTCATCATTCTCGATCTGGGCCTGCCGGGCGTCGATGGCCTGACCCTGGCCCGCGAGCTGCGGGCGGCGGGGGACACAGGCCTGATCGTGGCGACCCGCGAGGCCAGCCACGAGGCCCGCATCCAGGCGCTGGACACCGGGGCCGACGACTATCTGGTCAAGCCGATCCACTATGGCGAGCTGGCGGCGCGGATCCGCAGCGTCATGCGCCGCCGGGGCCTGTTGCAGGACGGCCGCAAGCGGCTGGCCGGCTGGACGGTCGATCTGAAGGCGCGGACGGTGACGGCGGGCGAGAGCAACGCCGGGCTGACGCGCGGCGAGTATGACGTGCTGAGCCGGCTGATCGAGGCCGAGGGCAAGATCGTCACCCGCGAGCATCTGTTGCAGGTCGTCAGCCGCCGGCCCGAGGAGGCCGACCTGCGCACCGTCGACGTGCTGGTCAGCCGGCTGCGGCGCAAGCTGGCGGTGGGCGGCGACGAGGGGCTGATCGCCACCGCGCCGGGGTTCGGCTATCGCCTGACCAAGACGGCCGAGGCGCTCTGAGTTGGCCGGCGACGGCGATCCGCCCCCCGCCCTGGTCGGCCGCGACCGGGAGAAGGCGCGGCTGAAGGCGGCGATCCAGGATCCGAGCCGGGCGGCGGTGGTCATCCGCGGGGTGTCCGGCGTCGGCAAGACGGCGCTGGTCATGGCGGTGGCGGCCGAGTTGGGCCCGGGGGCGCTGTTCGGGGCCGGCAAGTACGCCGAGGCCGAGGTGCGCAACGGCTTCCTGCCGATCCTGGCGGCGCTGTCGCAGGCCGTCGACCAGGCGCTGGACCTGCTCTACGACCCGCATGCCGGGATCGAGTCCCTGCGGCGGGCTGTCGGGCCGGGGTTCGATCTGTTGTCGCGCAGCGGCTTTCAGGCGCCGGGCAGTCCGGGCGATCCGTCGCCGGCCGGGCAGACCCCGATCACCGCCCAGGCGAGCGCCGCGCGGCTGGCCGACGCGGCGATGCGGGTGGTCGACTGGCTGAGCGGCTTCGGCGCGCCGGTGGTGCTGTTCATCGACGACTGGCAGCGGGCCCCCAGCGAGGTGCTGGCCCTGGCCGCCGCCCTGGCCCGGGACGACCGCCGGCCGCTGTTCACCCTGGTGCTGGCCGAGCGGGACGCGCCGGCCCCGGCCCCCGAGGCGCCCAGGCTGGACGTGCTGGCCATCGACCTGGAGCCCCTGGCGCCCGAGGCGCGGCAGGCCCTGCTGGCCCGCAGCCTGGGCGACGAGGCCAGCGCCGAGGCCGCCCTGCGCTGGCTGGGCGAGGCCGGGGCCGGCCTGCCGCTGGCGCTGCTGGAGAACGCCCGGGCGCTGTCGGAGGCGAAGGCGCTGGTCCGTGAGGGCGAAGGCTGGCGGGTGGACGACGCCCGGGCCGCCGCCATCGACCGCGGCGACCTGACCGCCACCATGGTCCGCCGCAGCCGCGACCTGCCGCCCGAGGCGCGCGACCTGGGGCTGGCCCTGGCCCTCTGGGGCGACCAGGCCGAGGTGGCGGTGCTGGCCCTGGCCCTGGGGCTGTCGCCGGCGCAGGCCGACAGCCGGATCGCGCGCCTGGCGGCCGGCGGCATCGTGCGGCGGATCGGCGACGAGATCGGCTTCCTGCACGACCGCCTGCGGGCCAGCAGCCTGGAGGCGGCGGGACCGGAGGCCTGCATCGCGCTCGCCGCCGGCATGGCCGAGGCCCTGCTGCGGCAGGCCGGCGATCGCTGGAGCACGATCGGCAAGTCGGTGCTGCACCTGCGGCTGAGGGGCGGGCTGGACGGGGCGGCGCCGGACGCCTGGCGGGACGCGTTCGCCGTCGGGGCGCGGGAGGCCCGGGGCGTGGCCGACACCCGCTCGTCGGTGCTGTTCGCCGAGGCCGCCTGGGCCCTGAGGTCGCGGGCGCGATCGGCGGACCGCGACCTGGACGCCGTGCTGGTCAAGGAAGCGGCGCTGGCGGCCGGCGCCCGGCGCGACCCCGGGGCGGTGGCCGAGCGGGCCGACCTGCTGCTGTCGCTGGCCAGCGGGGCGGACGCCAGGGCCGACGCCTACGACCTGGCCATCAACGCCCTGCGGCTGAGCGGCGACGCGGACGCCGCCTGGGCCATGGCCAAGGCCGGCCTGCGCGCCTTTGGCGTCCGCCTGCCGGCGGGCCCGGGGCGGCTGCGGATCCTGACGGCGTCGCTGGTCTGGCGGCTGTGGCTGCGGCTGCGGCCCAGCCGGGCGGGCGACGGCGGCCCCTACCCGACCGACTCGCTCAGCCGCATGAGCCACACCGCCGGCGGGGTGGCCTTCGAGCGCGATCCCGGGCTGGCCGTGCTGGTCGCCCTGAAGACCTCGGTGCCGGTGCACATCCGGGGGCCGCACGACCCCTCCTGGATCTCCGGCGACGCCTTCCTCGCCGCCTGCCTTGGCGATTTCCGGCTGGCCGCGCGGCTGGGCGAGCGGGCCCTGGCCGAGCTGCCCAGGGGACGGGTGGTGCGCGGTCACTCGACCTATCTGGCGGCCTTCTTCGGCGCCATCTGGAGCCGGCCGCTGGCCGAGATGCCGGCCTACTGCCAGACGGCCTACGACCTGGCCCTGGCCGAGGGCGACCTGGTGGCGGCGGGCTATGCCGTGCGCAACCGCATCCTGCTGCTGTGGCGGGTCTGCCCGAACCTGGACGAGCTGATCGCGCAGTTCGCCGACGCCGAGGAGACCGCCGGCCGGCTGGGCGATCCGACCATCATCGCCGGGCTGACCGCCATGACCGACACCATCCGGCGGGTGATGGACGGCTCGTCCGCCGCCCTGGCGGCGGACAGCCGGGCGCCGGTGTCGGTGGCCATTCCCATCGTCCGCATCGAGATGCTGGCGCTGGAGGGCGACTGGCCGGAAATCCGCCGCTTCACCGAGGAGATGCGGCCCCGGCGCGGCGCCTGGAGTTCGCACCCCGGCGGCGCCACCTGGCGCTACTACGAGAACCTGGCCCGGCTGAAACTGGGTCTGCCGGCCCGGCCGGGCGATATCCGCTACCTGAAGACGGCGGCCCGGCTGAACCCGCGCGACCACCGGGCCAAGCTGCTGACCCTGGAGGCCGAGGCCCTGCGCGGCCAGGGCCGGCCGACGGCTGTCGGCCGCTATGGCCAGGCGGTCGAGGCGCACCGGCAGTCGGGCTTCCAGCTCGACGCCGGCGTGGCCGCCGAATGCGCCGCCGACGCCGCCCGGACGCTGGGCGACGACCAGGCGGCCGAGCGCTTCGCCCGGCTGGCGCAGGCGACCTGGGCGGCCTGGGGGGCGCGCAGCAAGCTGCCCCCCGAGGCCCGCGACGACGAACCGACCACCGAGGCCGTGCGCACCCGGCTGGCGGCGGCCGAGAGCCAGGCGGCCCTGGCCCAGAAGGCCGACCGCGCCAAGATGCGCTTCCTGGCCGATGTCAGCCATGAACTGCGCACGCCGATGCAGAGCATCCAGACCCTGCTGGAACTGGCGGCCGACGATCCCGGCGCCGTCGACCTGGCCGGCCTGCGCGACGCCTTCGGCAGCCTGCGGGAGGTGGTCGACGACCTGACCGACCTGGGGGCCCAGGCCGGCGGCGACGCCGTGCTGCGGCTGGGACCGGTCGACCTGGCGGTGCTGGCGCGGACCGAGCTGGGACTGGTCGGGCCGGCCGCCGCCGCCCGGGGGCTGGGGCTGGAGCTCAGCCTCGACCCCGCCCTGCCCGCCTCGCTGGTCACCGATGGGGCGCGAGTGCGGCAGGTGCTGCGCAACCTGCTGAGCAATGCGGTGAAGTATGTCGAGGCCGGCCAGGTGGCCGTCAGGCTGTCGATGCGGGGGACGGACGCGCTGATCACCGTCGAGGACACCGGGGCCGGCGTCAGCGAAGCCCAGAAGACCCTGATCTTCGAGCCCTTCGATCGCGGCGGGCGCGAGGAGCCGGGGGGTCTGGGCCTGGGCCTGACCATCTCGCGGCGGATCGCCGAGCGGCTGGGCGGCAGGCTGGAGGTCGACAACCGGCCGGAAGGCGGGGCCCGTTTCAGCTTCAGCTTCCCCGCCCCGGTCAGCGCCGAGACGCCGGCCGAGCCGGTCAGTCCGCTGATCGCGCCGCTGCGGGTGATGATCGTCGACGATGTGGCCCTGATCCGCCGCAGCTTCGCCGCCGTGCTGCGCCGCGACGGCCACATGGTGGTCGAGGCGGCGACGGTCCGCCAGGCCATCGACTTCTGCCGGGAGCCGCTGGACCTCATCCTGCTCGACCTCGGCCTGCCGGACGGCGACGGGCTGGAGGTGATCGCGGCGCTGCATACCCATTGCGGCGACGGCCACGGCCCGCCGGTCATCGTGCTGACCGGCTCGACGGCGCCCGACCGGGTCGAGGCGGCGCTGGCGGCGGGGGCGGCCAAGGTGCTGTTCAAGCCGGTCGCCGCGCCGGAACTGCGGGCCGCCATCGCCGAAAGCCTGGGCCAGGGCGCGCAGCCGGCGGCGCGGGAGGCGCGTTACGAGGCTGAGCTCAGCAGGCTGGGCGAAGAGGCGCAGGTCGAGGTGGTGGCGCGCGGCCGGGACCTGCTGGCCGCCGTCGCCGCAGGGCCGGACCCGGCCCTGGCGCGGGAAGCCCACCGGCTGGCCGGGCTGGCGGCGCAATTCGGTCTGGCGGAGGCGGCGGGGGTGCTGGACCAGCTGGAGGCGGGCCTGAAGGACGGAGCCATGCCGGAGGGGCTGGTCGCGCGGCTGGAAGCGGTGCTGGCGGGCCTCTAGGCGAGTTCGCGCAAGGCCTCGCAGGCCGTGGCCATAGCTGTTTCGTCCAGATCGGCGGCGGCCCGCTCCGCCGCCGCGAAGGCCGCCTCCCGGTCGGCGAGACCGAACTGGGCGGCGAGGCCGGCGGCCGCGTGGGCCGCCTCGCGGGCCGGGCCGAAGCCGGCGGTCCGCCAGTCGAGCACCTCCGCGGCCCGTTGGCGCAGGACGCCGTCGACCTTGGCCCGCATGGCCTCCGCCTCCTCGCCGAGCACCGCGTCGACCCCGTCCGGCGCGGCGAAATCGCTGGCCAGGCGCGCCAGCTGGACCGCCGTCAGGGGCTTGCGGGCCAGGCGCACCGGCTCCAGCCCGGCCAGGCGGCGGGCCAGGGGTTCGTCGACCGAGGCGCTGAGCATCAGGGCCGGTGTGGTCATCCCCTCCCCGCGCAGCAGGGCCAGCGCCTGCGGGCCGTCGAGGCCGGGCATGCGGACGTCCATGATGAGGAGGTCGAAATGGGTCGCCCGGGCAGCGGCCAGCGCCGCCTCGCCGTCCTCGACGGCGGTCACCGCATGGCCCTGGCGCTGCAGCAGGCGGCAGAGGGTGTCGCGCGACAGTTCGGTGTCCTCGGCCAGCAGGATGCGCAGCGGTCGTCCGGCCTCGCCGAGGCTCCGCAGCATCGTGGGTTCCTCGGGCCGGCGCAGGGGGAGACTGAGGCGGAAAACGGCGCCGCCGTCCGGCCGGTTGTCGCCGGTCAGGTCGCCGCCCATGCGGCGGGCGAGACGGCGGGACAGCGAGAGGCCCAGACCCGTGCCCTCCGCCCGGTCGGAGGCGTCGCCGCGCACGAAGGGCTGGAACAGGCGGGTCTGGTCGGCGGCGGTCAGGCCGGGGCCGTGGTCGAGCACCTCGAAGAGGAGGTCGTCGCCGGCGGTGACACGCAGGACGGTCTCGCCGTCGCCATAGCGTAGCGCGTTGGTCAGCAGGTTGCGGACGATCTGGCCAATGCGCCCGGCGTCGCCGAGGGCGTCGGAGGCGATGTCGCCCTCGGTCTCCAGGCGGAGCGCGCGGCCCCGTCGGGTGGCGTCAGGGGCGGCCAGCTGAAGCTCGATCTGAGCCAGCCGCACCGGCCGAAAGGCCGCCTCGACGATGGCCACCCGCTCGGCCTCGACGGCGCCCAGTTCGGTGAGGTCGTCGACCACGGCGCTCAGGGAGCCAAAGGCCTCGCGCAGGCGGTCGACATCGAGGGTGGCGGGATCGTCGGCGGCCAGGTCGAGCAGGCCCTGGATGCCCTGCATCGGGGTGCGCAGCTCGTGCGCCGCGCCGGCCAGCAGGCGGGTCTTGGCGCGGCTGGCGCGATCGCCCTCCTTCGCCAAGGCTTCGGAGGGTGGGGCGTCGGGGCGTTCTTGCGGCGCCAACGAAGGTTCGGCGTCCTTCAGCATGGCGTGGGCGCCGAGCGTTCGCCAGGCGGTCTGTTCGGCGGCGGCGAAACGCGTCGCCAGGTCGGGGCGGCCGGCCTGCAGGGCGGCCGCGCGGGCGGCGACGGCGACCACGCCCTGTTCCAGTGGAAACCCCGACTGGGCGGCCGCGACCACGGCGGCCTCGTAGGTGCGCATGGCGGGACCGGCCTGGCCCTTGCGCAGCTGGCCCTCGGCCTTCAGGGCCAAGGCCCGGTGGGCGTAGGAGACGGGGTTGAAGCGGGCGCAGCGGTCGACGACGAAAGTCTCCCAGCGTCGTATCGGCATGCCGAGCCGGGCCCGCGCCAGGCCGCAGTGGAAGGCCCAGATGGCGGTGACCGGATGGTGCTTGAGGCTGTCGAAGCGGGGCCCCATGCGGGTCCAGACCGACAGGGTGGTCTCCCAGGCGCCGTAGGCATTGGCCAGCAGCGCCTCGAAGGTCATGCAGGCCATGGCGACGCGCTCGAGGTCGGGGCCGCAGGATTGCTCGAAGGCCGGGCTGTCGAACACCTCGCCGGCCAGGCGCCAGGGTTCGGGGCCGCCCTCGGCCAGGTTCAGGGCCATCTGGGCCAGGGCGTCGATCAGCGGTTCGGTGGCCTGGTCCTGGAAGCGCGCGGCGTTGGCCTTGCACTGGCTAAGCACCTTGCGGTGGGCGGCCAGGGTGATCGGCATGCGCATCGAGGCCAGGGCTCGGTCGCGATTGGCGTAGGCGGCGACGCCGAGGTCGCCTTCGCCGAGGGCCATGGCCTGCAGCCGCTCGGCCTCGGCCATCTGGCGGGTGGCGTCGATGGTCAGGCCGAGGCCGAACTGCAGGGCCAGCTGCATGGCGGCGGCTCGCAACGGGTCCTCGTTGTCCAGCCGGGCGAAGGTCGCCTCGCCCCAGCGGCTGGCGGCCTTCCAGTCGCCGGTCAGGCAGGACAGCATGCAGCGCAGGCCGGCCGCGAAGGGGCCGCCGCGCAAGGCCGGGTGAATGGCCGAGCGGGCGGCCATGATCACCGCGATCCCCGGGTCGCGCTCGAAGGCGATGGCCCCGACGGTGTTGAGCAGCCGGTGGGCGGCGGCCCCTTGCCGGGGGGCCGCGCGGGCCGGCGCGTCGGAGGTCAGGCGCAGGGCGAGGAGCGCCGCCAGGATGGCCGGCAGGGAGGCGCGGTCCGGGGCCGACAGGCCGAAACGGCGGACGGCGTCGCGGCCGATCTGGAAGGCAGCGGCGTGGTCGCCCGACAGCCGGGCGGCGAAGACGGCGGTCTCGGCCGCCTCCAGCCGCTGGGCGTCGTCGCCGGCCCGCTGGTCCATCAGCGCCGCCAGCTCCCGGCCGGCCGCCAGGTCGCCGTCCTGCACGGCGGCGAGACCGGCCTCGCGGACGGCGGCGTAGGTCTGTTTGTGCGCCGCCTCCTCCAGCTTGAGAGCGGCGGCGGCGAAGGCGCGGGCCTGGGCGGCGGCCCCGGTGGCGCGGGCGGCAGCGGCTCCGGCGGTGAACAGCGGAGCCCAGTCGGGGCTGACGCCGGCCGCCCCCGCCTCCAGCCGCAGGCGCAGCATCGCCTCCTGGTCGGCGCCGGCCGTACGACGCAGCTGTTCGGCCCAGAGCCCCGCCAGATGGCGGCGCGCCGGCTTGGCGAGGCCATCGAGGACGGCGGCGCGGATGGTGTCGTGGCGCAGGCGGACCTGACCGCCGGCCGGCTCCAGCAGGCCCTCGGCGGTGAGGGCCGCCAGGGCCGGGGCGAAGCCTTCACCGAGATCGCAGACCGCCTCGAGCCCCGCCCGTGGCGCGGCGTCACCATAGACGGCGACCGCGTCCAGCAGGCGGCGCAGGTCCGGCGCGGTTCCGACGATACGGCCGAGCAGCAGCTGGGCGGCGTCCTGGCCGAGAGCCGCGGCCCCGGCGGCCCGATCGAACCGCCAGCCGCCGGCCGCGCGGACCAGCGCCCCGGCCTCGGTCAGGGCGGCGAGGCCCTGGATCAGCGCCAGCGGCGTCACCGGCCCCGGCCAGAGGGCCAGCACGGCCGAGGCGGTGACGGCGTCGCCGTCCAGCCGGGCGGCGGCGATGGCGTGCAGCGCCTCGCGCGGCAGCGGGCCGAGATCGAGGGTGACGTCGCCGGTCGTCGCCGATTCCTCGCCGCTGCGTTCGGTGGCGATCAGGGTGACGCCCGGCAGGTCGGGTTCCCGGGCCAGCCGCTCGTAGAGGATGGCCGCCTGCCCCCGCGCCCGGCCCCAGTCGTCAAGCACCAGCAGGATCGGCAGACCAAGACCTCCGACCCAGCGCAGGAAGCGGATCGCCGCATAGGCCAGCCGCTCAGCGGCGGCTTCCGAGGTCAGCGGAGCGCCGGACGGGGTCTCATCTGTTCCAAAGGCCGGATCGAGGGCGGCCAGCACGCCGGCGGCGGGGCCCAGGGCGGCGCGCAGCGAAGACAGCCCGGCTTCAGGATCGTGCAGCTGTTCCAGCGCCTGGTCCAGCAGCCGGGCCAGGGCCTGGCCGGCGGCGCGCGCCCCGGTCTCGCCCTCGGCGTGCTTGCCGAGCGCGACCAGCGCTTCCTGCTCGGCGACGGCCTGCATGGCCTCGCGGGCCAGGGCGGTCTTGCCGGCCCCGGCCTCGCCGCGTAGCACGATCAGGCGGACGGCGGGATCGGCCAGGGCGACCATCAGCCGATGGCGCTCGGCCTCCCGCCCCAGGTTCGAGGGGCCAAGGTTTGCCGCCGCTAGCATTCGACCGCTTCGAGCCCGGTGCGGTAGCCGAAGCCCGGGGCGGTGACGATCAGCCGCTCGCCGCCGGCCACCTCGGCGGTCTTGCGGCGAATGCGGCTGACCAGGATGTCGACGGTGCGCAGGTCGCCCTCGTCGGGCTTGCGGCTGATGCGTTCGAACAGGGCCTCGCGGGCCACCACCTTGCCCCCGGCCGCGACCAGCAGGGCGAGGATGGCGAACTCGCCGCGGGTCAGGGGGATGTCGGCGCCGTCGGCGCTGAGGGCGTGGGCTTCGGCGTCCATGCGGAACGGACCCAGCGCCAGCTTGCGGCGGGGGCTGCGCCGGCGCAGCACGGCCAGCACCCGGGCGCAGAGCTCGCCCAGATGCACCGGCTTGGTGATGTAGTCGTCGCAGCCCAGTTCGAGTGCGGCGATGCGGTCTTCGGGCGCATCGCGGCGGGAGACGATGATCAGGCCGAGGTCCGGGGTGTCGGTGAACTCGGCGGCCAGCGACAGGCCGTCGAGGTCGGGCAGGCCGATGTCGAGCAGCAGGCAGTCGGCCGGCGCTTCACGCAAGAGGTGGCGGCAGGCCTGGGCCCCGCCGGCCGTACGCACGGCATAGCCGGCCTGTTCCAGCGCCCGCGCGTAGAGTTCGCGCAGCGGCGCTTCATCCTCGACGACGATCAGACGCTGTCCCGACATGACGCTCCCCCCTGGATGCCAAGTTGGCGGAAGCCTGGGCGTGGCGCAATCCGTCCCCGATCATCGGGAAGTGGGGACACATTGAATTTGCGAGCAAATTCAATGTGTCCCCGTTTCAGTCGCAGGGCGCCGCCGTTCCGTCCGACAGATCGAGGCGCAGGCATTCGCGGCGGCCGTTCTCGCAGTCCGTGATCATCAGCACCACATCGCCCAAGGCGTCGGCCGGGGGATACCAGCGATCGACGAAGGCGAAGGCGGCGTCCTCGACGCTCTCGGCGCGCACGGTGTGGCCGGCGTCGCGACTGTCGTCGGCGGTGTGGACCATGAACGAGCGATCTGGCACGGCGGCGTCCTCCATCCTGCCTCAACGCCTGAGGCGGGGAATGGATTCACCATCCCGGCCGCGACAATACACCATACCGCAAATGGGGATCGCGCCGCCCGTACTTGCTGGTAACGTCGGCGCATCACGGCATCGGCGAACCCGCCGTGACGGGTGTGGCCGCGCATTGCCGCGGCGCCGAGCGACGGATCGTTCGGAGGGGCGAGGCGGGGATTTGGGGCCGCATTGACCTTCCGGAGGGGGCGATCCGCGGCGCCGGCGCGGCCACGCTCCGCGCCGTTTTCCACCGCAAGGCGCCGCTGGGTCATGGTCGACGGACGGTTTCGCCTATGCCAACAGCGTCTCCACATCTCAGGAGACGCGCCATGAACCTCGATTCCTCCATCGCCGCCGTGGTTACCGGCGGGGCCTCGGGCCTCGGCGCCGCCACCGCCCGCCGCCTGGCCGCCGACGGCGTCCGGGTGGCGATCTTCGACCTCAACGCCGAGCTCGGCGAGGCGCTGGCGGAAGAGATCGGCGGCGCCTTCTGCCAGGTCAACGTCGCGGACGACGGCCAAGTGACGGAAGCCTTCGCCAAGGCGCGCGCCGCCCACGGCCAGGAGCGCATCCTGGTCAACTGCGCCGGGGTCGGCGGCGGCGCCAAGACCGTCAGCCGCGACAGGGAAACCCGCGAGATCAAGGAATATCCGCTCGAGAACTTCGAGCGCATCCTGCAGATCAACCTGATCGCCACCTTCCGCTGCATCACTCGCAGCGCCGCCGGCATGCTGACCCTTGAGCCGCTGGAAGACGGCGACCGGGGCGCCATCGTCAACACTGCCTCGGTGGCGGCCGAGGACGGCCAGATCGGTCAGGTGGCCTATACGGCGTCGAAGGCCGGCATCGTCGGCCTGACCCTGACGGTGGCCCGCGACCTTTCCAGCGAGGGCATCCGGTGCAACACCATCCTGCCGGGTATCTTCGACACCCCGCTGCTGGGCCGCGCGCCGGAGCATGTGAAGTCCGCCCTGTCTGCCTCGGTGCCCTTCCCCAAGCGGCTAGGCCGGCCGGAGGAGTACGCCGCCCTGGCCCATCTCATGATCACCAACGGCTACATGAACGGCGAGGACGTGCGGCTGGACGGGGCCATCCGGATGCAGCCGCGGTAGGGTCTACTCCTCCTCGGCCGGCTTCTTCGCCGGCTTCGGCCCGACCCTGAACTTGCCGACCAGCCGCGGCCCGCCCTCCTTGGCGCCGGCCAGGTCGATCTCCATCCGCTCGACGGACTGGTCGGGCCGGCCGTAACTTCTGAACAGCAGGGCCCGGACGGTGGTGGCGCCGTTGGGATCGAGGGTGTCTGGCCGATAGACGTGGACGCGAATCTCGTACTGGCCGTTCGGCGACTTGCGCAGCAGGTACTCCTCGGGCCCGAAGCCGGCGGTCATGTCGTCGGACATGCGGCCGCCGATGGCGGTCTTGGGGGAGCTGTACTTGGCGGTCTCGCCGCTCGGCTCGGCGACCCACAGGTCCATGTCCGAGGCGTCGGTGTTCCACTCCAGCACCACCCGGATGTCGACATCCAGCAGGGCGACGAGGCGGGGGTCGAGCGGTGACTTGCCGCCGAGGGCCTTAAGCTTCGGAATGAGGGCGTTGGCCTCCATCAGCGAGATGACCTCGATCCCGTTGTAGGCCTCGCTCCAGGGGGTGGTGATCACCTTGTTGAGGAGCTCGCCGGCCTGCTCGTAGCGGGCCTTGCGCAGGGTCGGCGAGACGCCGGGCTGTTCGGCCGCCGCGATCAGGGCCAGGGCCAGGTTGCGATGCGGCTGCGGCCGGTCGGGCTCCATCCAGGCGATGCGGTCGTAGAGCCACAGGCCCCGGGCGGTGTCGCCGTAGCGCATCATCCGGTCGGCGACGATGATAAGGGTGGCGGTGTTGGCCTGCGGCATGTCGAGGGCGCTCAGGGCCATCTGGATAGCCTGCGCCTTGCGGTCCTTGCGAAATAGCCACTCGGCGACATCGAGGTAGAAGGCCGGCAGGTCGCCGTGCTTGGCCTGCTGCTCGGCGTAGGTCTTGTCGAAGTCGGCGCCGGACGCGTCGAGGGCCTGCAGATAGGGCCGGTCGGGGTTCCAGGCTTCCACCTCGATGGCGATGGCCTTGCGGGCGGGCGGCGGCGTCGGGCGCCGGACGACGGCGGTCCCGCCGGTGTCGACCACACCCTCGATCGAGGATTGCTCGGCGGTGACCACCGTGATGGGGGCGCTGGCGCCTGCCTCGCTGCGATTGAGGCGCGAACCAGTGATCAACATCTCGCCGACCTCGCCCCGATCTTCGGCCGCCGGTGGGGGTTCGGGCGGCGGCGGCGGGACCGGAGAGAGCTGACCATTCCGCCGCGCCTCGGCCGGGGTGGGAATCCGCGGCAGCGGCTTTGGCCTCTCAAGTTTCGGCGGCGCCTTGAAGTCGGTCTTCCACCAGGCCTTCTGGGCGTCCCACTGACCGATTACCTGTTCGAGGCGCGCGGCCTTGCGGCCCGCCTCCATGGCGGCCTTGCCGTCGACGATGGCCCGGTACTGGGCCAGCTGGTCCTTGCCCAGCGACTCCGGCGGATCGATGCCGGCCTGGGCGTAGTCGTTGATGGTTTCCAGGACGATGAAGGAGGCGGCTGGGGTGGCGACGCTGTAGCGGCGGGCCAGGGCGACCAGTCTGTCCTGGTCGGGCTTGTCGTTGAGGTCGGCGTCGGCGACGGCGCGGGCGCCCCAGAAGGCGCCGGCTGCGTCGTGGTCGGCGATGCCGCCCATGGCGCGGGCGTAGCGGCGGGGCTCACCGCCGCCGCGCAGGCGGACCAGCACCTCGCCGGAGGGTTCCGCCAGGCCGACGACACGGAAGGCGCCGCCCTCGTCCTGCAGCACGACCGCCTCGAGGGGCTCGCCAGAGGCGTCGGTGATGTCCTCGACGACGCGGCGCAGGCTGGACAGCCGCTTCACCGCCACGGCCGGATCGGCGCCGGCCAGGTCGATGTGGAAGCCGTCCGACCGCCGGGCCAGGGCCGACAGCCGGGCCGGGTGGGCATCGGGGGCGGTGGAGATGGCGACCAGGGTGCAGCGCAGCCGCTGGGCCTTCCAGGCGTCCAGGGTGATGCGGCCGTCGGTGAACAGCAGGCAGACGTCGGCGGCCGGCTCGGACCGCTCCAGCACGCTGGAAAGCGAGGTGGCGCCGCCGTAGCGGACGGCCTTCAGGGCGGTCTCGACCTGGGCGGCCGAGGTGAAGGTCTGGCGGCTGGGGGCGTCGCTGGCGAAGGTCACCAGCTCGATGCTGGCCGGACGGGCCTCGCCCAGGTAGCGGGCCAGCAGGTCGGTCTCGCGGGCCAAGTCGTCGTCGCGGCGCGACAGCGAGCGGTCCCAGTAGACGCGCACGCTGCGCGGCGGCTCGGCGGCCTTGGGGGCCGGCGCGCTGTCAACGATGTCGAAGAAGTCGTCGCCCGAGCTGTGGTGGGTGAGGGTCATGGCGCTGGTCGGCCGGCCGGCGGCGATGGTCAGGGCGCCGTCCAGGATCTCGTCCTTCCAGGTCGTGCCGACCTGCATGCGCCCGCCTTTGTCGACGGCGATGACCACGGCCTTGGCGCCCGGGAAGGTGACCTGCGGCGGTTCCACGCCACGGGCGGTCACCTCAATCTTGCCCTCGCCGAGCGGCTTGCCGGTGACCAGCGGCAGCACATAGGGCCGGTCGGCCGACAGCGGGGTGGCGAACTTCAGCTGGATGGTGCGGCCGCGGCCCGGAAAGATCGGGTAGACGTGGGTGCGGAAGGCGTTGTTGCGGGTGACCTGGGCCAGGCCCGGATCGACGCCCCGCCGGACCGTCGCCTCATAGGCCTGCTGGGCCTTGCGCTGGCCGACCAGGACGCCGGGCCGCAGCTGGCCATTGACGTCGAGAGCGTAGCCGATGATCTGCGAGCCGGCCGGCAGGTCGAGGGTGAAGTCGCCTTCCAGCGGCGCCGAGCCGGGGTTCTCGAAGCGGGCCGTGACGGTTGTTACGGCCGCGGCGCCGACGATCTGGACGTCGATGTCCATCTGGGCGATGCGCAGGTCGGCGTTCTCGCCCTTGACGCCGAACTTCTCGGCGGAGAGCTGGGGGTTCAACGGTTTCGGAGCGTCGGCGGCGGGCGCCGCATTGCCGACGCCGAACGCCAGGACCAGCCCGACCAGTCCCAGCCAACCCTTACGCCACGCCATCACATCCCCCGCGCTTGTTGGCGGGAGGATGGATGTTTTACAATTGTGCGTCAAGCAGCCAGAGCCGCTTAGTCCTTGGCGCGCTCGTAATAGCTGCCGTCTTCCAGCAGCACGACGACGCGGGTGCCCGAGGCGATGTAGGGCGGGATCATGATCCGGGCGCCGTTGGTCAGGGTGGCCGGCTTGTAGGACGAGGAGGCGGTCTGGCCCTTCATGGCCGGCTCGGTGTCGACGATCTCGTAGGTGGCGCGGGCCGGCAGCTCGATGGCCAGCGGCACGCCCTCATGCAGGGACAGGTAGACCGCCATGCCCTCGACCAGCCAGATGCCCTTGTCGCCGACGGTGTCCACCGAGACCACGTACTGGTCGAAGGTCTCGGGGTTCATGAAGTGGTAGCCCTCGCCGTCCTGGTACAGGAAGGTGTGCTCGCGCTCGTCGACGAAGGCGCGCTCGACCTGTTCGGTGGTGCGGTAGCGTTCGGAGACCTTCACCCCGTCGGTGATGCGGCGCATGTCCAGCTGGGTCACCGGGGTGCCCTTGCCGGGGTGGATGTTCTCGATGCTGAGAACGACGTAGAGCTTGCCGTCGACGTCGACGACCGAACCTTTGCGCAGCGAGCTGGCGGCAACCTTGGGCATGGTATCCTCGTGAGCGGGAACGGCGCGCCATCTCTAAGATGGGGGGCTCGATTCCGTTGAAACCTGTTGGGGCCGGTCTCTATAGGGTCCCGAGCAATTCCGCCAGTGTCGGGCCGGAGCGACAGATGACCCTCCCCTCCCCCTGGTGGGACAAGGACCGCCACGCCGACCGCCGGCCGTTCCTGATGGCGCGCAACCGGATCACGGCCGCCGTGCGCGGATGGTTCGGCGAGCGGGGGTTCACCGAGGTCGAGGCGGCGGCGCTGAACGTCTCGCCGGGCAACGAGGCGCACCTGCATGGGTTCGCCACCGAGGCCATCACCACGGGCGGCGAGCGGGCCACCCTCTACCTGCACACCTCGCCGGAGTTCGCCGCCAAGAAGCTGCTGGCGGCGGGGGAGACCAGGATCTTCGACCTCGCCCGGGTGTGGCGCAATCGCGAGCGGGGACCGCTGCACAGTCCCGAGTTCACGATGCTGGAGTGGTACCGCACGGGCGAGCCCTACGAGCAACTGATGGACGACTGCGCCGGCCTGCTGGCGCTGGCGGCGGAGACGGCGGGGACGCGGCGGTTCGCCTTTCGGGGCCTGGAGGTCGATCCGCTCGCCGAGCCGGAGCGGCTGACGGTCGCCGAGGCCTTGGAGCGATTTGCCGGCGTCGACCTGCTGGCGACGGTGTCGGCGGACGGCTCGACCGACCGCGATGGCCTCGCGGCCCAAGCCAGGGTGACGGGCGTCCGCATCGCCGACGACGATACCTGGGCGGACATCTTCAGCCGGCTGCTGGTCGAGAAGGTCGAACCCAACCTCGGCGTCGGCCGGGCGACGATCCTCTGTGAATACCCGATCAGCGAGGCGGCGCTGGCGCGGCCCAAGGCGGCTGACCCGCGCGTCGCCGAGCGGTTCGAGCTCTATGCCTGCGGCGTCGAGCTGGCCAACGCCTTTGGGGAGCTGACCGACGCCGCCGAGCAGCGGCGCCGGTTCGAGGCCGAGATGGACGAGAAGGCCCGGGTCTACGGCGAACGCTATCCCATCGACGAGGACCTGCTGGCGGCGTTGGCGGTGATGCCTGAGGCCTGCGGCTCGGCGCTGGGCTTTGACCGACTGGTCATGCTGGCCACCGGGGCGGCCTGCATCGAGCAGGTGCAGTGGACGCCAGTTCCGTAAGCCCTCACCCATGCTGTCATCCTCCGGGCGCCCGCAGGGCGAACCGGGGGACCCAACCTTCCGCGTGAAGACTGCCGGGAGTCCTTCCGGACCGACCATGGGTCCCCCGGTTCTCGCTTCGCGAGCCCGGAGGATGACATTGGGGGGAATGGGCGCCATATGCCGCCCGTGAAGACCCTCCGCACCCCCGCAGAACTCGCCGACGCCGGCCTGATCGCGCCTGAGCGGCTGCCGGCCCTGGAGGCGGTGGCGGCGCGCTATGCGGTGGCCATCACGCCGGGCATGGCCGACCTGATCGACGCGACCGATGCCGCCGACCCCATCGCCGCCCAGTTCCTGCCCCGCGAGGAGGAGCTGACGCTCGACCCGCTGGAGCGGGCCGATCCGATCGGCGATGAGGCCCACTCCCCGGTTCACGGCGTCGTCCACCGCTATCCCGACCGGGTGCTCTTGAAGCTGACCCACACCTGCGCCGTCTACTGCCGGTTCTGCTTCCGGCGCGAGATGGTCGGGCCCGAGGGGCACGGCAACATGAGCTCCGGTCAGCTGGACGCGGCGATGGCCTACATCGCCCAGCGGCCGGACATCTGGGAGGTCATCGTCACCGGCGGCGATCCGCTGGTTCTGGCGCCGCGCCGGCTGCGCGAGACGATGGACCGGCTCGCCGCCATCCCGCATGTGAAGATCGTCCGCTTCCACACCCGCATTCCCGTGGTCACGCCCGAGGCGGTCACCGAAGAGCTCGTCGCCGCCCTGCGCGGCGCCGGCAAGACGACCTGGATCGCCCTGCACGCCAACCACCCCCGCGAGATGACCGCCGCCGCCCGCGCCGCCTGCGCCCGGCTGGTCGACGGCGGTATCGCCATGGTCAGCCAGACGGTGCTGCTGAAGGGCGTCAACGACGATCCCGAGACGCTCGGCGCCCTGATGCGAGCCTTCGTCGAGACGCGGATCAAGCCCTACTACCTGCACCACGCCGACCTGGCCCCCGGCACCGGCCACCTGCGCACCAGCATCGAAGAGGGCCAGGCGGTGATGCGGGCCCTGCGCGGCGCCTACAGCGGGCTGTGCCAGCCAACCTACATCCTCGACATCCCCGACGGCCACGGCAAGGTCCCGATCGGGCCGGGCTACCTGGGTGAAGGCGTGGTCGAGGACCCGGCCGGGCGCACCCGCGCCTATCCGCCGCAGGCCTAGTCGCGAGCCCCGCTGGCACAAGGAAATTCGCGGAAAGCGAACCCGCCGCGCTCCGCACGCTGACGACGCAAATTACGGCAAACGTCGCCTTCATCACCTTTGAGAACGCGCCCTAAACCGCGTTGGCCCACACTCCAGGCTTCTCCAAGAGCCTGTATGGGGGGCGAAGGATGCGAGGCTTCCGTAAAGACGCGCGCGGCAATGTCGGCATCATGGCGGCGCTGACCGTGTCCATGGTCACGGCCGGCGCCGGGTTCGGGGTCGAGGCCGGCTACTGGTTCTACGACACCACCCGCATGCAGCAGGCCGCCGACGCCGCCGCCTACGCCGCCGCCGCCGAGCTGCGGTCGGGCTCGACGACGGACCAGATGCTGGCCGCCGCCCAGGCCGCCGCCCAGTCCAACGGCTTCGCCGTCAGCGTCGACCAGATCCAGATGACCACTCCGGCGACCGTCAACGGCAGCGCCAACGAGAACGCCGTCTCGGTGCTGCTCGAGCGGACCGAACAGCGACTGTTCTCGGCCATGTTCACCAGCACCCCGATGCTGGTGCAGGCCAAGTCGACCGCCGCCTACGCCGTCGCCTCCGACACCTGCATCCTGGCCCTCGACCGGGCCGCCTCGCAGGCCATCAACTTCGCCGGCAACACCACCGCCAACTTCACCGGCTGCGTGGTCATGGCCAACTCCCTGGCCAGCGACGCGGTGCATTCGCAGGGCTCGTCGGTGGTCAACGCCCCCTGCGCCGTGTCGGTCGGCGGGGCCGATGTGACCGCCGCCTTCAACCTGGCCTGCGGCGCGGTGGTGACCGAGGCCCCGCCGGCCGCCGATCCCTTCCGCTCGGTGCCCGAACCCTCAGACAGCGGCGCCTGCAAGAACGGCTCGGGCCGCAACCTCGACCCCGGACGCTATTGCAATGGCCTGACCCTCAAGAACACGGTCAACCTGGCGCCGGGCGTCTATGTCATCTCCGGCGGCACCCTGCGGATCAACGCCAACGCCAACATCAACGGCACGGGCGTGACCATCTATCTGGCCAATAACGCCAATGTCGACATCAACGGCAACGCCACCCTCAACCTGTCGGCCCCGACCACGGGCGACTATCGCGGCGTGCTGTTCATGGGCTCACGGTCCAACAGCGACGTCGGCAACACCTTCAACGGCACGGCCGACTCCCAGATGACCGGCGCCCTCTACTTCCCCAAGCAGCAGGTCAGCTATCTGGGCAACTTCTCCGGCCAGAACGGCTGCACCCAGGTGGTCGCCAAGACCATCAGCTGGTCGGGCAGCACGACCGTCGCCGTCGACTGCAGCGCCCTGGGCCTTCGGCCCATCGTCGCCGGCGGTCTGATCAGCCTGGTGGGGTAGGACCATGCGCAACCTTCTCCAACGCCTCCGTGGCGACCAGTCCGGCGGCGCCGCCGTCGAGTTCGGCCTCATCGCCCCCGTCCTGATCGGGGTGGTGCTCGGCCTCAGCCAGGTGGGCGGTGTGGTCTACAACCGCCACGCCATGCACAAGGCCGTCAACGCCGGGGCCCAGGCCCTGATGACCAGCGGGGCCAACCCGGCGGCCGTCCGCGCCGTGGTGCTGGAGGCCTGGCCCAACCGCAGCGAGGGCGCCGACGTCACGGTCGAGGAGTTCTGCACCTGCGCCGCCGTCCGCCATGCGTGCACGACGGTCTGCAGCGACAGCAGCTATCCGCAGTACTTCACCCAGATCAGCGCCACCCACACCATGACCGGCCCGACCGGTCAGCAGACGCTGGCCACCAGCGAACTGGTCCGCACCCGATGATCCGGCGGCCACGGCGAGGCCCGGAGTCCGGCGCGGCGGCTGTCGAGCTGGCCCTGGTGCTGCCGGTGTTCTGCGCCCTGATCTTCGGCATCTTCAACTATGGCTGGGCCCTATATGTCGGCAGCGACGTGCGCCATGCGATCGAGCGCTGCAGCCGGCTCTTGCTGGTCGATCCGCACACCAGCCAGACGCAGCTGAGAACGGCGGTGTCGGGCCGGCTGAAGGTGGCCCGGATCGAGGACCTGAACCTGACCCTCACCAACCAGACGCTGGACGGCGGCACGCCGGTGGCGCGGATCAGCTGGACCTACAGCTACACGGTCGCCGTGCCGTTCGTGCCGCAGGCGGTGTTCAACTTCGACAACCACATGATCGTGCCGCTGCGCGAGGCCTGAAGATCAGGGCTTGGCGGGCGGGTGGGTCGCCTTCCAGTCCATGGCGTTGCGCACCCGCCAGCCGACCGAAGGGTGGTCGTAGAACAGGATCTCCTCCAGCTTGCCGGGCGTCGCGGCCCGGTACTCGATGGTCTTGACC
This sequence comes from Caulobacter sp. GW821-FHT11A05, assembly GCF_058809015.1. Lineage (NCBI taxonomy): Bacteria > Pseudomonadati > Pseudomonadota > Alphaproteobacteria > Caulobacterales > Caulobacteraceae > Caulobacter > Caulobacter sp. GW821-FHT11A05. The sequence continues at coordinate 23,113 of NZ_JBXASF010000018.1, forward strand.
AGGGCCTTGGCCAGGCCGTCCGGCTCGCGGGCGACCTCGAGGCTGTAGTTGTCGGCATCGACCTCGGCCGTGCGGATCAGCGTGTTGACGATCGGCGTGCCCAGCAGGCCCAGCACCACCAGGATGGCGGTGAAGACCGGATAGCCGGCCGGATCGCTGATGCCGCGCACGTCGCCGGCCCCCGGCAGCCGGCTGGCCAGCGGGAACAGCCGGTCGACCAGCCAGAAGGCCAGCACCAGCAGCGGGATCATCAGCCCCAGCTGCCAGAGGATGTGGTTGCGGGCGTAGTGGCCCATCTCGTGACCGACGACGCCGCGTACCTCGGCGATGTCGGCGCCGGCCTTGAACATGGTGTCGCTCATCGCCACCCGGGCCGAGCCGAACAGGCCCGAGACGTTGGCGGTGTAGCGGTTGGACTGCTTTGAGCCGTCGTAGACGAAGATGCGGTCCGGCGAGATGCCGTTGGCGGTGGCCATCTCGACGACGGTGTCGCGCACCGGCCCGGGCGGAGCGGGCTTGTAGTCGTTGAAGATCGGCTCGATGAGGATCGGCGAGGCCAGGATCAGCAGGGCGCCGGTGAGCGCCGACAGGCCGGCGCCCCAGATCCACCAGGTGCGCGGGGCGGCCCGCAGCAGGGCGTAGAACAGCATCAGCAGGACCGAGCCAATGACCAGGCCGATGGTCGATGAGATGGCCCATTCGGTCAGCCATCCGGCGAAGGGCTGGCTGGTCAGGCCGTAGGACTTCTCCCGCCACCAGCTGGTGTAGATCGACCAGGGCAGGGTCAGGACGGCGGTGATCAGCTGGGCGGCAAACACGACGAGCAGGGCGGCCAGCCAGGGGCGGCGCTTGCGCGCCTCGATCCGCGTGCGCAGGCGGGCGAGGACGCCGGTGCGCAGCAGGATGAAGACCACGGCCAGGGAGATCAGCGTCCCCCAGAGGATCAGCCAGTGGCCGCCTTGCGTGTAGGCCGTGGCCTTGGCGTGGGCCTCCGGCGGCAAGGTGGCGAGATAGCGCGCCGTCTCGGCGGCGGGATCGAACGTGGCCATGAATAGTCTCCCCGACTCTCGGGATGAGGCCATGCGGTGGCAAAGCTGTCAGGTGAATTCGCCGACAGGATGTCTCCCACTCCGACTACCCCGGCGAAAGCCGGGGCCCAGTGTCCGCAAGTGTACCCGGCGCGGCTCAGGTCAGAGCCTCACCCTTCGATAGGTTGCCAGCTGGGTCCCGACTTTCGTCGGGATAATCGGAGTTTGTAGTTTCAGCCCTTGGCCAGCGCCGCCTGCGCCGCCGCCAGGCGGGCGATGGGGACGCGGAAGGGGGAGCAGCTGACGTAGTCGAGGCCGACGTCTTCGCAGAAGGCGATCGAGGCCGGGTCGCCGCCGTGTTCGCCGCAGATGCCGAGTTTGACGTCCGGGCGCACCGCCCTGCCCCGTTCGGCGGCGATGCGGATCAGGTCGCCGACGCCTTCCTGGTCCAGCGACACGAAGGGGTCTTTTTCGAAGATGCCCTTCTCGATGTAGTCGTTGAGGAACTTGCCGGCGTCGTCGCGGCTGATGCCGAAGGTGGTCTGGGTCAGGTCGTTGGTGCCGAAGCTGAAGAACTCGGCGTTTTCGGCCAGGTCCCCGGCCCGGATGGCGGCGCGGGGCAGCTCGATCATGGTGCCGACCAGGTATTCGAGGCTGACGCCCTGTTCGGCGATCACGGCCTTGGCGGTGCGGTCGGTGAGGTCCTTGAGGAACTTCATCTCCGTGCCCTTGCCGACCAGCGGGTGCATGATCTCCGGCACCGGCGCGGGCTTGCCCGACTTGGCGATCTCGCAGGCGGCCTCAATGATGGCGCGGACCTGCATCTCGTAGATCTCGGGGAAGCTGATCCCCAGGCGGCAGCCGCGGTGGCCGAGCATGGGGTTGCTCTCATGCAGCTCGCGGGCCCGGCGCATCAGCTTGCCGGCGTCCAGGCCCGTGGCCTCGGCGACGGCGGTGAGGTCCTCCTCCGAATGCGGCAGGAACTCGTGCAGCGGCGGGTCGAGCAGGCGGATGGTGACGGGCAGGCCTTCCATGATGGTGAAGAGCTCGACGAAGTCGGCCTTCTGGAAGGGGGCGATCTTGGCCAGGGCGGCGCGGCGGCCGCTCTCGTCGTCGGCCAGGATCATCTCGCGGACGGCGGCGATGCGGTGCTCGTCGAAGAACATGTGCTCGGTGCGGCACAGGCCGATGCCCTCGGCCCCGAACTGGCGGGCGGTCTTGGCGTCGAGCGGGGTCTCGGCGTTGGCGCGGACCTTCAGGCGACGCATCTTGTCGGCCCAGACCATCAGGGCGGCGAAATCGCCGGTCAGTTCCGGCTCGATCATCTTCACCGAGCCGGCCAGGATCTCGCCGGTCGAGCCGTCGATGGTGACCGTCTCGCCTTCATTGAAGACCTTGCCGCGAACCGAGAAACTTCGTCCTTTCAAATCGATGGCGATGTCGCCGGCGCCGCTGACGCAGGGGATGCCCCAGCCGCGGGCGACGACGGCCGCGTGGCTGGTCATGCCGCCGCGGGCGGTGATGATGCCGCGGGCGGCGTGCATGCCCTTGATGTCTTCCGGGCTGGTTTCGTGGCGGACCAGGATGACCGCCTCGCCGGCCGAGCCGCGCTTTTCGGCGTCTTCCGATGAGAAGACGATGGCCCCGACGGCGGCGCCGGGGCTGGCCGGCAGGCCCTTGGCGATGACGCTGCGCACAGCGTCGGGCGAGATGGTCGGGTGCAGCAGCTGGTCCAGCGCGGCCGGGTCGATGCGGGAGACCGCTTCGCCCTCGGTGATCAAGCCCTCGCCGGCCATGTCGACGGCGACCTTGAGGGCGGCCTTGGCGGTGCGCTTGCCGTTGCGGGTCTGCAGCATCCACAGCCGGCCCTGCTCGACGGTGAACTCGACGTCCTGCATGTCGCGGTAGTGGCGCTCCAGCCGGGCGGCGACATCGCGGAATTCGGCGAAGACTTCTGGCAGGGCCTCTTCCATCGACGGGTTGCGGTCGCCCATCTCCTCGCGGGCCGCCTTGGTCAGCGACTGCGGGGTGCGGATGCCGGCGACGACGTCCTCGCCCTGGGCGTTGATCAGGAACTCGCCGTAGAGGGCGGCCTCGCCGGTCGAGGGGTTGCGGGTGAAGGCGACGCCGGTGGCGCTGGTTTCACCCAGGTTGCCGAACACCATCGACTGGATGTTGACCGCAGTGCCCCAGCTTTCGGGGATGTCGTGCATGCGCCGGTAGAACTTGGCCCGGTCGTTCATCCAGCTCTGGAAGACGGCGCCGACCGCGCCCCACAGCTGTTCCTGCGGGTCCTGCGGGAAGGGTTTGCCGAGCTCGCGCTCCACGGCCTGCTTGTACTCGGCGACGATGGCTTCCCAGTCCTTGGCGGTCAGGGCGGTGTCGACGTCGACGCCCAGGCGGTCCTTGTGGTCGTCGAGGATCTCCTCGAACGAGTGGTGGTCGAGGCCGAGCACCACGTTGGAGTACATCTGGATGAAGCGGCGGTAGCTGTCGAAGGCGAAGCGGCGGTCGCCGGACAGTTTGGCCAGGCCTTCGACGGTGGCGTCGTTGAGGCCGAGGTTGAGGACGGTGTCCATCATCCCCGGCATCGAGGCGCGGGCGCCCGAGCGGACCGAGACCAGCAGCGGGTTGGCGGCGTCGCCGAAGGTTTTCTGGGTGATCTTCTCAATATGGCCGATGCCGCCGGCCACCTGGGCCGCGAGGTCGGCGGGGTATTGGCGGCCATTGGCGTAATAGCTGTTGCAGGCCTCGGTGGTGATGGTGAAGCCGGGGGGCACCGGCAGGCCCAGCGACGACATCTCGGCCAGGTTGGCGCCCTTGCCGCCCAGCAGGTTCTTCATCGAAGCGTCGCCCTCGGCGCCGCCGCCTCCGAAGCTGTAGACCCAGCGGTTCGTCATCAAGCCGTCCTCAATAAGCGTCGCGATTCCGAAGGCGCCTGTTCGGATGCGGGTCAGATACCCTCCCAGAGCGCCGGGGGGAACACCTTCCGACAGGGTTTGATCCCGCAGCGCAGCAGAAGATGGGGGCGAGAGCCGGCTATCGAAGCGGCGAGCCATTATACCGCCGGTCGTCTCGCCTACAAAAAGGCCGGCGCCGGCAGGAAAGCGCGGAGAGCCGGGTAAACGCCCGTGGCCGTTGAGTTTTGCGTGGCGTTGGCGGCCGGGAATGTAGGCCGGGCGTTGATGGGCGCGTTGATGCCGGCGCGGGGAATGTTGACGGGCGGTGACAGACGGCGGTCTACGCGGGCCGGCGAGGGCGTCGCGGAGGGCGGTTTGGGTGGTGAATATGTCTAGACATATTACTTAAGCCTTTGGCGAATAATCGTTTTTAGACCGTTCTCGACACCCCTCCCTCCCCGAATTGGGGAGGGCAGGCGCGCGCCGCGCGCCGGGTGGGGAAGTGGGCCACCGGCCGCCGCCGGTGAGGCTTCTCAGCGGGTCGTCTCGAAAGTCAGTGACCGACTTCCCCACCCGACGCGCGTAACCGCGCGTCTGCCCTCCCCAATTCGGGGAGGGAGGGCGCTACCCCGTCACCAGCGAGAAGTCGGCGACCTTGCCCATGGCGGACTGGACCTGTTGCAGCAGGCGCAGGCGGTTGTCGCGTTCGGCGGCGACGTCGCTGTTGACCAGGACGGCGGTGAAGAAGGCGTCGACCGGGCCGCGCAGGGCGGCCAGCGCCGTCATGGCGCCGGTGAAGTCCTCGGCGGCCAGGGCGGCGTCGAGCTTCGGGGTCAGCGCCTGGAGGGTCGCGAACAGAGCGGCCTCCTCGGCCGGCTGCGAGACGGCGGAGGGCGCGCCGGTCGGCAGCGGACCCTTCTTCTCCTCGGCCTTGAGGATGTTGGCGGCGCGGCGGTAGCCGGCCAGCAGGTTGGCCCCGTCGTCGGTCTTCAGGAAACCATCCAGAGCCTCGACCCGGGCGACGATGCGGACGAGGTCGTCGTCGTTGAGGGCGAAGACAGCGTCGACCAGGTCGAAGCGCTTGCCCTGGTCGCGCAGGGTGACCTTCAGGCGGTCGGCGAAGAAGGCAACGAGATCAATCGCAATCTTCGTCGATAGTTGCATATCGAATCCAACGGCCAGCTCTTGAGCACGCTCATTGAGCAAACCCAGAACTCGGGGATCAGCTTGAGTGCGGACCATCAACTCCCGCTCAGCTGTGGTTCCCTCGTTGAGCGCTTCGGTATGCTTCGCGACTGCCATCGGCCCGACAGCCTTGAACGCCAGAAGCGTCAGAAGTGGAACTCGAAGGTCGTTTTCAAGAATGAGCCTAATTGCGCCAAGGGCAGCTCGCCGCAGCGCATAGGGGTCCTTAGACCCCGTTGGCCGTTCGTCGATGAAGAAGAAACCAGCCAGGGTGTCGAGCTTGTCCGCCAACGCCACCGCGATGCTCACCGGCGCGGTCGGCACGACATCGCCCGGGCCCTGCGGCCGGTAGTGGTCGCAGATGGCGTCGGCCAGCACCGGATCGAGGTTGTCGGCAACGGCGTAGTACCGGCCCATGACGCCCTGCAGCTCGGGGAACTCGCCGACCATTTGGCTGGCGAGGTCGGCCTTGGCGAGGCGGGCGGCCTTTTCGGCGGTGTCCGGATCGGCGCCAACCAGCGGGGCGATCTCGCGAGCCAGGGCGGCGATGCGGTCGACGCGCTCGGCCATCGTGCCGAGCTTGGCGTGGAAGGTCACGCCCGAGAGCTTCTCCAGCCACGCGTCGAACCCGCTCTTGCGATCCTCATCCCAGAAGAACCGCGCGTCGCTCAGCCGCGCCGACAGCACCTTCGCGTTCCCCGCCGCGATGACCTTGCCGCCGTCCTCGGCGGCGATGTTGGCCACCACCAGGAAGTGCGGGGCCAGCTTGCCGGTCGCCGGGTCGCGGACGGCGAAGTACTTCTGGTGGGTGCGCATGGAGGTGCGGATGACCTCCGGCGGCAAATCCAAAAACGCCGGGTCCATGTCGCCCAGCACCGGGGTCGGCCATTCGGCCAGGCCGGCGACCTCGTCCAGCAGGCCCTCGTCCTCGACCAGTTCGAGGTTGCGGGCAAAGCAGAGGGTGCGGGCGCCTTCGAGGATGCGCTCCTTGCGCTCCTCGGCGTCGAGGACGACGTAGTGGCCGAGCAAGGCCTCGCGGTATTCATCGAAATCGCGGGCCCGGAACACCTGGCCGCTGCCCATGAAGCGGTGGCCCTGGGACAGGTCGCCGGCCTCCAGGCCCTCGAAGCTGATCGGCACGATCTCGCGGTCGAAGACGCAGAGGATGCGCTGCAGCGGGCGGACCCAGCGCAGCTTGCCGCTGCCCCAGGTCATCGACTTGGGCCAGGGGAAGTTCCGCACTGTGGCCTCGACCAGCTCGGCGACGATCTCGGCGGTCGGCCGGCCCTTGGACTGGATGCGGCCGAACCAGACGCCGTCCTGCTGCACCAGCTGCTCGCGGGTCAGGCCGGTCTTGCGCAGGAAGCCGTCGATGGCCTGGTCGGGGGCGCCGACGCGGGGGCCCTTGAGCTCCTCGTCACGGTCGGCCTGGGCGATGGGCAGGCCCTCGACCACCAGGCTGAGGCGACGGGGGCCGGCGAAGGCCTTCATCCCCTCGCTGATCAGGCCGGCGGCGCTGAGGCCGTCGCGCATCATGCGTTCGAGGTCGCGGGCGGCCTGGGCCTGCATGCGCGCGGGGATTTCTTCGGAGAAGAGTTCGAGAAGGAGTTGGGGCATGGCTACTCTCCCTTCCCCTCAATGGGGAAGGGTCGGGGATGGGGTGCGGGCTCGGTGGGAGTGGAAGGGCGCGTTTGGGCGCCAGCGCCTTGCGGACCGGTGATCAGGACGCCGATCTCGGCGGCAAGGTCCCAGGGACGTCCGAAGGCGTCCTGGTCGCTGACGCGATGGACGCGGTAGCCCTGTGAGGCGAACCAGGCGTCACGCTCCTGATCGTGAAGTTGCGCCTCCGGCAACCGGTGGCGCGCGCCATCGACCTCGACCACGAGCCGCGAGGCGTGATGGATGAAGTCGGCGATGTAGCGGCCCATCGGGGCCTGACGGCGGATACCGAGCTTGAGGGCGCGAAGGGCCTTCCAGAGCTTCTCTTCGGAGGCGGTCATGTCGCGGCGAAGAGCGCGGGCGCGGCCAACAGCGCCGGGGCTGTGCCGGTCGTGGTCGAAGGACGCTTTGCCGATGACGGTGGGCAGGGGGAGGTCGGAGCCCGTTTGAGCGCTTCCGGCCCGGCTGGCGCGAACACCCCCTCCCAACCCTCCCCCATCGAGGGGGAGGGCTTTATCGGGCGATGCCATCACGCGGCTTCCTGCTGCTTCAGCCATTCGCTGGCGCAGAGTTTACAGAGGTCACGGATGCGGCCGATGTAGCTGGCGCGCTCGGCCACGGCGATGGCGCCGCGGGCGTTCATGACGTTGAACAGGTGGCTGGCCTTCAAGACATGGTCATAGGCCGGCAGGACCAGCTTCTGGCCCTGCGGACCCACCCCCTCATCGAGGATGCGGACGACCTGGCGCTCCATGTCCTCAAACTGGCGCTTGAGGGTGTCGACGTCGGCGACCTCGAAATTGTAGGCGCTCTGCTGGCGCTCGTTCTCGAGGAAGACCTCGCCGTAGGACATGCCGCGATCGTTGAAGGGCAGGTCGTAGACGTTGTCGACGCCGAACACGTACATCGCCAGGCGCTCGAGGCCGTAGGTCAGCTCGCCCGCGACGGGGTTCACGTCCAGGCCGCCGACCTGCTGCATGTAGGTGTACTGCGACACCTCCATGCCGTCGCACCAGACCTCCCAGCCCAGGCCCCAGGCCCCGACCGTCGGGTTCTCCCAGTCGTCCTCGACGAAGCGGATGTCGTGCACGCGGCTGTCCAGGCCGATGGCGGCCAGGGAGCCGAGATACTGGTCCTGCATGTCCGGCGGGTTGGGCTTCAGCAGCACCTGGTACTGGTAATAATGCTGCAGCCGCATGGGGTTTTCGCCATAACGGCCGTCGCCGGGGCGGCGGCTGGGCTGGACGTAGGCGGCGTTCCAGGGCTTGGGGCCCAGCGCCCGCAGCACCGTCGCCGGGTGCAGGGTGCCGGCCCCGACCTCGATGTCGTGCGGCTGCAGGATGACGCAACCTCGGTCGCTCCAGTAGTTGTGGAGCGTCAGGATCAGGCCCTGGAAAGAGGTCGGTTTGGCGGCAATCATCTTGTCTGTTCGCAGGCGCAAAAAAAGTCGGCGGACCATAGGGCCCGCCGACCTCGGCTTCAATCCCGACCTGAGCCGGACGAAGGCAAGTCTGTAGGGGCTAGTTGCCCTTGGCGGCCGTGCGCTTGCCGGCCCGCGACAGCGGCGGGTACTTGGCGCGGTTCTCGGCGGTGTCGAGCACCGGGCCGTTGGTCACCTTGGCCGGCTCGGCGGCGGCCGTCGCGACGCTGGCGGCCGGGTCGGCCGGCGTGGCCGGGGCCAGGCTCGGGTCGGCGGGGGTCGCCGGCGTGGCGGGCGTCGCCGGAACCTCAGGCGTCACGGCCGGCGGCGCGGTGTTGTCCTCCACCGGCGGCGTGGCGTTGGGGTCAGCCGGATCAGCGGGCGGCGCGGCGGCGGGGACCTCGGTCTTGTCCTCCGGCTGCTGCTGCCAGCTGGCGCGGATGATGCGGCCCTGCGGCATGTCGGTGGTCATGTTGGCGGCGGTCGGCGTGCCGGCCGGCATCAGCACCTTGTCGACCACATGGACGATGCCGTTGGTGGTCTTGACGTCGGCCTGGGTGATGGTGGCGTTGCCGGCCATGATCGCCGCGCCGCTGCCGTCGAGGACGATCTGCGGGCCGGCGACGGTGGCGATCGAGCCCTTGGCGCCCTTGACCTTGGAGGAGTCCACGCTGGCGTTGATCAGGTGGTAGGTCAGCACCTTCTGCAGCTCGGTCGGGTTGGCTTCCAGCCGCTGCAGCTCGCCGGCCGGCAGGGCCGCGAAGGCCGCGTCGGTGGGGGCGAACAGGGTCAGGTTCTTGTTGGTCTTGATCAGGCTGGTCAGGTTGGTCTCGTCCAGCCCGCGCAGCAGCACGGTGAACTTGCCGGCGGCTTTCAGGGTATCGACGATGTCACCCTGGGCGACCACGGCGCCGGCGACAGGCGTGGCGGCGGGCGGCGTGGCGGCGGCCGGCGGCGTTGCGGACGCAGCGGGCGCAGCGGGTGGTGTCGCAGCCGGAGCCGGCGTCTGGGCCAGCGCCGCGCCGCCGGTCAGCAGGGCGATCGTGGCGGCGGCGCTGAGGAGGGTGAACTTGTTCATGGGACATCCTTTCGGGGGGCTCGGGGAGGAAGGGTCACCGGCGACCGGAGGAAGACGGGCGCCAGCGACGAAAAGCGGCGGACGGCCCGGTTGAAGGGGTCGCCGCCGGCAGGGGGATAGGGTGGGAGCGGCCTAGTTGCCGCGGGCGGAGCTGCGCTTGCCGGCCCGCGACAGCGGCGGGTACTTGGCGCGGTTCTCGGCGGTGTCGAGGACCGGTCCGTTGGTGACCACGGCCGGTTCGGCGGTGGCCGAGGCGACGGCCATGGTCGTGTCGCTCACAGGCACGGCGGTCGTGGCGGCGGTGGCGGGGCCTTCGACCTTCTGCTGCAGCTCGGCGGCGCGCAGTTCGTCGTTCTTGTCGAAGGTCGAGCGCTTCTGGTTGGGGTCGATCGGGCCGCTGGGGGTGGTGGTCTGGGTCGGCGGATCCGGATCCTGGGCGGTCTGGGCCGAGACCTGCGAGGCCAGAAGCAGGACGGCGCCGGCGGCGGTGGCGAGAAGGATGTAGGGTTTCATGACGCTATCCTTGGAACTCTGACGCGGAACAGAGGCCGGCGGGACGCCGGCCTCTTCACGGGTGATGGTCAGTTGCCGACCGCGCGGGTTTTCTTGCCGCCGTTCGAATCGGGACCGCCGTAGGCGCGGCGGGTCGCCGGGGTGTCGGGCACCGGCGGATTGGAGACGACGCTCGGATCGCCGGCCTTGAGCAGATAGGCCTGGGCGACGGGGGTCGGCGAGCTCAGCGGGATGGCGGCCGGCTGGCCGGCCTCGGCGGCGACGTCGGTGGCGCTGGACGGGGCCGGCGGCGCGGCGACATCGGCCGCGGTGTTGCCCTCCATCGTGCCTTCCTCGGCGGGCGGGGGCATCGTCTGGCCGCCGCTCGGCTGGCTTTGAGCCAGGGCGGCCCCGGCCAGGAGAGTGGCGAACGACAGCGCCGCCAGGGCGGCGGCGGTCTTGAGGACGGGGGTGGCGCGCATGTCTTCCTCGACGGTCTTGGTTCATCCAAGGATGAACCGGTGAGCCCCCCGTCAGCGGCACAGCGCTTGCGACAGCGGTTGCGTTGCCCGGCATCACGCGGTCGTGAAGTTAAGGGCTGGCCGACAACGCGAAGTTCCCGCCAACGCGGGCCGCGGGGGCGCCCGCCCGCCCCCCGATGGACCCTCGAGGCGGCGCCTTATTATTGAGCAGAACGGCACGCCGTCGCCCAGCGAACAGGCGCGCCGCCTCTTTCTTGCCGATTCCCTAACGCCGCGCGCCCGGCTCGGCCGATCCATCCCGCTAGCTTGCCCCGCGATCGGAGAAGGGGCGCTCAACGCGTCTCGCCGCCGGTCGCCTTTGCACAAGAAACAGAGGGGCGCGCGTCCTTAACCGGCGGGCGGACAAGGCGGATGAAACTGATCATAGCGGTGGTCAAACCCTTCAAGCTGGACGAGGTGCGTGAAGCCCTGGTCGCGGCTGGCGTCGAGGGGATGACCGTCTCCGAGGTGAAGGGCTACGGCCGTCAGAAGGGCCAGACGGAAATCTACCGGGGCGCCGAATACCAGGTGAACTTCGTGCCCAAGGTGAAGGTCGAGGTGGCGGTCGACGACAGCGCCGCCGGCAAGGCCGTGGAGGCCATCAAGGCCGCCGCCGCCACCGGCAAGATCGGCGATGGCAAGATCTTCGTCCTCAGCCTCGAGGACGCGGTGCGGATCCGCACCGGCGAGTCCGGCGCCTCGGCGCTGTGATCAAGAATCAAGGGGATAGAGCAATGAAAACAAGCATGTACGGCAGGTTGGCGGGGCTGATGCTCGCCGCCGCCATCGTCGGGGCGCCGCTGGCCGCTCCGGCCTTCGCCCAAGAGGCCGCGCCGGCTCCGGCCGCCGCCGAGGCCGCGCCCGCGGCTCCGGCCGCCGCCGCCCCGGCCCCGGCTCCCGAAGCCGCCCCCGCCGCCGAGGAAGCCGCTCCGCCGGCTCCCGAGAAGGGCGACACCACCTGGATGATGATCTCCATGGTGCTGGTGCTGCTGATGATCGTGCCCGGCCTGGCGCTGTTCTACGGCGGCCTGGTCCGCTCCAAGAACATGCTGAGCATGCTGGTCCAGGTGACCACCGTGGCCTGCATCGGCATCATCGCCTGGACCTTCTGGGGCTACAGCCTGTCGTTCACCGACGGGGCCGGCCTCAACAAGTTCATCGGCGGCCTCAGCAAGGTCGGGCTCAACGGGGCGATCTTCAACGCCGAGGGGGCCTTCACCAACGTCGAGACCTTCTCCAAGGGCGTGGTCATCCCCGAGCTGATCTTCGTCGCCTTCCAGGCCACCTTCGCGGCCATCACCGCGGCCCTGGTGCTGGGCGGCGTCGCCGAGCGGATGAAGTTCCTGGCCGTGGTGGTGTTCGCCATCCTCTGGCCGCTGCTCAGCTACTACCCGATGGCCCACATGGTCTGGTGGTGGGCTGGCGCGACCAGCGCCTTCGGCCAGACGGCCGACGGACTGGCCGGCGGCGCGGGCCTGCTTTGGGGCTGGGGCGCGCTCGACTTCGCGGGCGGCACCGTGGTGCACATCAACGCCGGTATCGCCGCCCTGATCGGCTGCCTGATCCTCGGCAAGCGCACGGGCTACCAGAAGGAGCCGATGCAACCCCACTCGCTGACCCTGACCATGGTCGGCGCGGGCCTGCTGTGGGTCGGCTGGTTCGGCTTCAACGCCGGCTCCAACCTGGAAGCCAACGGCTATGCGGGCCTGGCCCTGATCAACACCCTGGTGGCCACCGCCGCGGCGGGCGTCAGCTGGCTGATCGTCGAGCAGGTCACCCGCGGCAAGGCTTCGGGCCTGGGCCTGGCGTCGGGCATCGTCGCCGGCCTGGTGGCCATCACCCCGGCCGCCGGCTTCGCCGGTCCGGTGGGCGCCATCGTCCTGGGCCTCATCGTCTCGCCGATCTGCGTCTTCTTCTGCTCGGTCATCAAGAACGCGCTGAAGTATGACGACAGCCTGGACGCCTTCGGCATCCACGCCATCGGCGGCATCGTCGGCGCCATCGCCACCGGCATCCTGGTCAATCCGAAGCTGGGCGGCGCGGGCGTGGTGGACTTCACCAACGGCTCGACCGGCTACGACTTCGGCTTCCAGATCATGGCTCAGATCAAGGCCGTCGGCGTCGCCATCGTCTGGTCGGCCGTGGCCTCGGCCATCGTCTTCTTCCTGATCAAGCTCATCTTCGGCCTGCGCGTCAGCGCGGAAACCGAAGAGGACGGCCTGGACATCGCCGAGCATGGGGAGCGCGCCTACCACTAGTTTTCGGTAGGCAAGCTTCCCCTCTCCGGGGGGAGATCAGCGGGGGGCGTGACGGGCAACCGTCACGCCCTTCGGCGTTTTGGGGGGCGGTGCAGGATAGATACGGGGACACTATACCTATCTCGTCAACGCTCGTTGCGGCCCCGCAGTCGGAACCGAGATAGGTATAGTGTCCCCGTATCTATCCCCCCAACCTACACCGCCGCACCCACCAGTCCGGCCGCATGCTCTCCAGCCGTTCGGCCAGGCCCTCGGCCTCGATGTCGCCGGCGCAGAGGGCAAAGCAGGTCGCGCCCGAGCCGCTCATCCGGGCCAGCAGGGTCTCCGGCTCGCCGCGCAGGGTCTCCAGCACCTCGCCGATGGCGGGGGTCAGGGCGACGGCGGGGGCTTCCAGGTCGTTGCGGCAGGTGGCCATGACGGCGGCCACCTCGACCGCATCCTCGAAGGTTTCCGGCAGCCAGGGCCGCATCGCGTCGCCCGGCGCGCCGGCCTCGTCATAGGCGCGGTAGACCGGCCCCGTCGGCGAGGCGACGCGCGGGTTGACCAGCACGGCGTCGAGCACCGGCATCCCCGGCGCGAGGACCAGCTTTTCCCCGCGGCCCTCGCCGATCACCGTCTCGCCCCACAGGCAGGCGACGCCGTCCGAGCCGAGCTCCGCGGCGATGGCGTTGAGCGCCTCGTCCTGCAGCGGCAGGTCCAGCGCCTGGCGCAGGAGCCGCAGGGTGGCCCCGGCGTCGGACGAGCCGCCGCCCAGGCCGGCGGCGACCGGCAGCTGTTTGTCGAGGATCAGGCGGAACGGCGGCAACGGCTGGCCGGCGACCTTCATCAGGGCCCAGGCGGCGCGCAGGACCAGGTTGTTGGGCTCCATGGCCAGGCCATTGGCAAACGGCCCGGTGACCTCGAAGTCGAGCGCCTCGGCCGGCTGCACGGCCACCCGGTCGCCGACGTCGGCAAAGGCCATCAGGCTGCTGACCGGATGGAATCCGTCCGCCTGCAGGGCCCCGACATGGAGGTAGAGGTTGATCTTGGCGGGCGCGAACCAGCTCAGGGACATCAGCGCTCGGCCACGACCGGCTTCACGCCCTGCAGTCCGTTCTTCAGCTTGCCCTCGGCCCGCGCCTGGATGGCGGCTTCGGGCTTCAGCTGCACCACCCGGGTCCACTGGAAGCGGGCCTCGATCTGGCGGCCGACCTGCCAGTAGGCGTCGCCCAGGTGATCGTTGATGTCGGGATCGGCCGGCTCCAGCGTCACCGCCCGCTCGAGGTATTCGACGGCGTTGCGGTAGTCGCCCATGCGGAAATAGGCCCAGCCCAGGCTGTCGATCATCGCCCCGCTGCGCGGATTGGCGGCGACGGCGCGCTGGACCATGTCCATGGCCGGCCCCAGGTTCTGGCCGCGGTCGATCCAGGCATAGCCGAGGTAGTTGAGCAGTTCCGGCTCGTCCGGCTGCAGCTCCAGCGCCTTCTTGAGGTCGGCCTCGGCCCCCGGCCAGTCGTTGGCCCGGTCCCGCGCCACGGCCCGCATGTAGAACAGCCGCCAGTCGGCCTTGTCGCCGTCCATGGCGATGACCCGGCTGATGGTCTCGACCGACTCCGCATAGCGCTCGTTGGCGCGTAGCAGGTCGGCATAGGTCAGCAGGGCCTCGCGCTGGCCGCTGGCCGCGCCGTCGGCGGCCATCTTCAGCGCCTTGTCCTTGTCGCCGGCCGCCTGCAGCGACCAGGCCAGCCGCGAGCGGGCGGTCCCGTACTCACGCGTGCCGGCCCGCACCTGGGCATAGGCGGAGCGGGCGTTCTCGGCGTCGTTCAGGCCGGTGTAGACGTCGCCCAGCTCGACCCACAGCTCCTCGCGGTTCGGGTCCAGCCGCGACGACAGGCGCAGGTAGGCCAGGGCCAGCGGGTACTGCTTTTCACCCAGCATGGCCGAGGCGGGGATCAGCAGGGCGCGGCCGGCGCCTTCGCGGACGGTCGGCATGGCAGGCGCCTTGCGATGCTTGGCGGCCCGCTCGCGGGCGGCGGTCAGCACCAGATCGGCGGGACGGGCCTGCAGGGCGGTGTCGTAGACGGCCACGGCCTCGGCCCCGCGCTTGCGGCGCTCCAGGAAGGCCCCGTAGTCGGGGGCGAAGATGGCCGAGGCGTCGCCGAAGCCCATCAGGATCTTGTAGTTGGCCTCCGCCTCGTCGAAGCGCTTGAACCGCTCGAACAGCTGGGCCTGGCTGAGCAGGCCGAACACCTCGACCAGCCGGTCGCCGCGCAGGGTCGGGCGGGTGAGGGCCTTTTCCTCATCGCCGGCCGCGGCGGCCGCCCAGGGGGTCAAGAGGACCGAGGCCTGGCGGTGCGGGAAGCCGACGGTCTGGTCGACCATGATGGCCTTGGCGGTGGCGGCGTCGTCGGTGGCCAAGGCCTCGACGGCGCGGGTCAGGAGGCCCAGGCGCACGACCATGACCGAGGCTTCGCCCTCGGCCGGGGCGGTCTTGGCGGCCTTGGCGATGTCGCCGGAGAACAGGGCCGCCTGGAACACCCGCTGCTTGAGGGTCTCGGACTCGGCGCCCAGCGAAATGGCCCGGGCGAAATAGCTGGCCGCCTCGTCGTTCTGGCCGTCGGCCTGGGCCTTCTGGCCGGCCAGGAACTGGCCGTAGCCCGACTGGCCCTCCGTATCGAGCGAGCCCTGGACCGGGCGAAGGCCGGCGTCCTCGGCGCTGGGCCCGCCGGTGGTGGCGCAGGCGGTGAGCAGCAGGGCGCAGGACGCGGCGGAGACGAGGGCAAGGCGCTTCATGGTGCGTAACTTGCCCCAATCGGTGGCGGGAGCAAGGCGCTTCGGTCTCCAGGGGACTGGTTGCGCGCGCAAACGGGCTGGCAGTTGTGTTCATGCGTCTGGAGCGCGCTACCTGTCCCCGATCGGCGCTGATCGGGGACAGGTAGCGCGACTTCAGGCGATTGCGCCCGAACGGCTGGCGTCGGTGCGACGCGCAACCGGTCCCCAGCTACATGTTCGGGTAGTTCGGGCCGCCGCCGCCTTCGGGCGTCGTCCAGACGATGTTCTGCGACGGGTCCTTGATGTCGCAGGTTTTGCAGTGGACGCAGTTCTGGGCGTTGATCTGGAACTTCGGATTGGCGCCGGCGTCGTCGTACAGCACCTCATAGACCCCGGCCGGGCAGTAGAGCCGGGCCGGCTCGCCGTACTGGGGCAGGTTGACGTTGATCGGCACCGACGGGTCCTTGAGCTTCAGGTGCGCCGGCTGGTCTTCCTCGTGGTTGGTGGCCGACAGGAAGACGCTCGACAGCTTGTCGAAGCTGATCACCCCGTCGGGCTTGGGATAGACCTTCTGCTTGTAGTCCTTGGCCAGGCCCGTCGAGGCGGCGTCGGTCTTGGTATGTTGAAGGGTGCCGAAGAAGGAGAAGCCGCCCAGGAGGTGGGTGCACCACATGTCGAACATGCCGGCGGCGCCGCCGAACAGCGTGCCGAGCATGCCGAGCAGCGGCTTGGCGTTGCGGACGACCTTCAGCTCCTTGGCCACCCAGCTGTTTTCATAAGCCGCCTGGTATTCGACCAGCTCATCGGCCTGGCGGCCGGCCTGCAGGGCCTTGAAGGCTTCCTCAGCGGCCAGCATGCCGGTCTTCATGGCGTTGTGGCTGCCCTTGATGCGCGGCACGTTGACGAAGCCGGCCGAGCAGCCGATCAGCACCCCGCCCGGGAAGGTCAGTTTCGGCACCGACTGGTAGCCGCCCTCGGTGATGGCCCGGGCCCCGTAGGCGATGCGCTTGCCGCCCTCCAGATAGGGCTTCACCGACGGATGGTGCTTGAAGCGCTGGAACTCGTCGAAGGGCGAGAGGAAGGGGTCCTTGTAGCTGAGGTGCACCACGTAGCCGATGGACACGTAGTTGTCCCCGAAGTGGTACATGAAGCTGCCGCCGCCGGTGTCCATGTCCAGCGGCCAGCCGGTGGTGTGCTGGGCCAGGCCCGGGCGGTGGTTGGCCGGCGGCACCTGCCACAGTTCCTTGATGCCGATGCCGTACTTCTGCGGGCTCTTGCCCTTCTGCAGGTCGAACTTCTGGATGAGGATCTTCGACAGCGAGCCACGCACGCCCTCGGCGAAGAAGACGTACTTGCCGTGCAGTTCCATGCCGGGCTCGTAGCTGCCCTTCTTGACGCCGTCCTTGCCGACGCCGACGACGCCGACGATGACGCCCTTCACCGAGCCGTCTTCACGGTAGACGAGGTCGGAGGCGGCGAAGCCCGGATAGATCTCGACGCCGAGGTTCTCGGCCTGGGTCGCCAGCCAGCGGCAGACGTTGCCGAGCGAGGCGATGTAGCAGCCGTCGTTGTGCATGAACGGCGGCATGGCGAACATCGGCAGGTCCAGCTCGCCCTGCGGGCCCAGCACCAGGAACTTGTCCTTGGTCACCGGCGTCTCCAGCGGCGCGCCCTGTTCCTTCCAGTCGGGGATCAGCTCGGTCAGGGCCTTGGGATCGATCACCGCGCCCGACAGGATGTGGGCCCCGACTTCCGAGCCTTTTTCCAGCACGGCCACCGAAACCTCGGTCCCGGCCTTCTCGGCCAGCTGCTTGAGGCGGATCGCCGCCGCCAGGCCGGCCGGGCCGCCGCCGACGATGACGACGTCGTACTCCATGGCTTCGCGTTCTTCGGCGGCCGTGTCGATGTCGCTCATGGTCAGTCCCCGGTTCGATCCTCTTTGGTGCTTATCGTTACCCGACCTAACGGCGGTCAAGCGGGAATGGGGTCAAAAGGGACCGAATAGAGCGGACAACAAGGGGTTTGCTGGTTGCGAGAACGGATTGGCGATGGTGACCCCGGCCCAGGTGAATCCGTCTTGCATATCCTCGGACAACAGGATCGAGCACCCAGCCGCGGCCGACGTTGCCAGAATCAGGCAATCCCAGATCTGCAGGCGGTGAACCGCAGCCAGCGCGAGCGCCTCCGACATCACCTCCGCGTCGGCCGACGCAATCTGGAGCGCCTCACGCCAGACGTCTATCTCCCGCAGCGCCGCCGGGCCGCTCCGCCCTCCCTTCCGGGTCAGGACGTTGAACAGTTCGCCGAGCACCTGCGTCGGCACAATCACGTCATGGGCGCTAAGCGCCTGCATCACAGCGCGCGCCTCGGATTGCCTTACCGGGCCATCCAAGCCTTCGGCGTAGGCCAGAACGTTGGTATCGATCGCGATCCGCAACGGTCAGTCTTCGTACAGTTCATCACGCGTCCAGGGCCCGGCGTTGACTGGCTTCACGGTGGCCAGATGCTCCAGCAGCCGGCGATAGGCGGCCTCCCGCTCCGCTCGCGATTTTCCGACAGGCTCCAGTCGCCCCACAGGGCGACCGTGAGAGGTGATGATAAAGCTCTTTCCTTCATCGACCTCGCGAAGCATTTCGGCGAAGCGACGGTTGGCGTCGGTAGCGGTGATCATCTCGGACATAGGGATAAAGTAGTGAATTTCACTACTTTTGTCCAGATTGTCGCCGGACAGGCCGGACACCAGGGGTGACCGCCAGCCACAAGCCCCCTATCCTCCCCCTCCAATGACTCCCGCCTCCGACCGCCGCGCCGCCGAGGCCCTGCTCGCCTTCTGGGCGGAAGCCGGGGTGGACGCGCTGTACGCCGACGCGGCCATCGACCGGCTGGCCGAGGGGGCCGAGCGGTTGAAGGCCAGGGCCCGACCTGCCCCGCCACCGCCCGCGCCGACGCCGATCCGTCCCGCGCGGCCGGGCGTGCCGAACATCGACATCAGCGCCGCCCTGGCCCAGGCCAAGGACATGGCCGCCGCCGCCCAGACCATCGAGCAGCTGGCCGAGGCCATCGCCGCCTTCGAGGGCTGCCCCCTGCGCTATGAGGGGGCCCGGCAGTCGGTCTTCTATCGCGGCGTCGTCGATGCGCCGGTGATGGTCATCGGCGAAGGGCCCGGAGCCGACGAGGATTCGCAGGGCCAGCCGTTCGTCGGCCGGGCCGGCAAGCTGCTCGACAAGATGCTGGCCGCCGGCGGCCTGACCGACCGGGTGTTCATCACCAACACCGTCTTCTGGCGTCCGCCCGGCAACCGCACCCCGACGCCGGCCGAGCAGGCCGTCTGCGCCCCCTTCCTGGAGCGGGCCGTGGCGCTGGTGAAGCCGCGCATGCTGCTGCTGGCCGGCGGGGCCTCGGCCAAGGCCGTGCTGAAACGGGACGAGGGCATCCTGTCCATGCGCGGCCGCTGGTTCGAGTGGAAGTCGACGGACGGCGCGCTCGACCTGCCCGCCATGCCGACACTTCACCCCGCCTTCCTGCTGCGCCAGCCGGCAGCCAAGAAGAAGGCGTGGCAGGATCTGCTGACCCTGACCGAAAGGCTTGATCGCCAGGGACGCCCTGCCTAAAGCTGCACGTCTCTTGCAGTGGGGGCTCCACTGAAGCGCGATGCGGCCTTTTGGGTTTCGGGTATTCGAAGCCGTCCGCGCTTAACCTTTTGTCGGGTTCGACCCTGTATCGGGGCCGGCGAAGTCGAGTTCGGGGGTTTGCGGCATGGTTGCAGCCGGTGTGAGGCTTTTCAGAGTGGCTGCGACGCTGATCGTCGCGGTGCTGACCCTCGCCTGGATCGCCGCCCCTGCCCTGGCCGCCGACGGTCCCCTCTCCAAACCCGATGAAGCCCGCTACCGCGCCGCCTTCGCCGCCGCCGACCGCGGCGATTTCGACGAGGCCGACGAGGCGCTTGAGAAGGTCCGCGACCGTTCGCTGATCGGCCATGTCCAGTTCGTCAAACTGATGCACCCGACCGCCTATCGAGCCACCTATTCGGAGCTGACCGACTGGCTGGGCGACTACGCCGACCTCGGCGGCGCCGAGCGCATCTACACCCTGGCCCAGAAGCGGCAGCCGCGCGGGGCCCGCGAGCCCAAGGCCCCCGCCTTCCTGGCCGCCGCCCGCGTCTGGATGCAGGCCGGGCCGGACGTCTCGGCCGGCGACGCCAGTTTCGCAGCCCGCGACGCCTACTACTCCGGCCGCACCGCCGAGGCCTGGGCCCTGGCTCCGTCGGCGGGCGAGCCCTGGATCGCCGGCCTGGCCGGCTGGCGCCTGGGCAAGGTCAACGAGGCCGCGACCTTCTTTCTCAAGGTGGCCGAGGACGACGGCAACGACGACTGGCTGCGCTCGGCCGCCTGGTTCTGGGCCGGCCGCTGCGCCGAGCGGATGGGCGACCGGCTCGCCGCCCAGGGCTATTTCCGCCGCGCGGCCGGCACGCCCTATACCTTCTACGGCCTGATCGCGACGCGGAAGCTGGAGCTGGACGGCGGCCGCACCATCGCCCTCAGCCAGGCCGCATCGCCGCCGCCGGTGGTCGATCTGCCGCCCCCGCCGGTTCGCAATCCGTTGCTGATCCAGGTCTCCACCCGCGATCAGCGCAAGGCCGACTCCCTGATCGACCGCGACGAGCGGGCCCAGCGGGCCGCCGCCCTGGCGCAGATCGACCGCCCGATCGAGGCCGCCCAGGAACTGCGCGTCGGCCTGGCCCTGGCCCGCAGCGACACGGACCAGAAGGACTGGCAGACCCTGATCGTCGCCCTCAAGGTGCCGCTGCAGGTCGCGCCCAGCCCGACCGCCGGCCCGACCCCCGTCAAGAAGAAGGCCCGCCCCTACCGCGCCGAGCCCTATGACGTTCCCGAGCTCTATCCCGACGGCGGCTTCACGCTGGACAAGGCGCTGGTCTATGCCCTGGTGCGCCAGGAGAGCCGCTTCAATCCCTACGCCTACAGCCACGCCGGGGCGGTCGGGTTGATGCAGGTGCGGCCGACCTCGGCGGCCGAGGCGGCCGGCGACGACAACCTGCTCTACAACATCATGCCGCTGTTCGACCCGCCGGTGAACCTGCGCATCGGCCAGGACTACATGACCTGGCTGATGGAGCGGGGCCTGGGGGGCGGCGACGACGCCTACGACCTGTTCCGCGTGGTGGCGGCCTACAACGGCGGGGCCGGGGCGGTGATCAAGACCCGCAAGCGGATGGAGCCGGACGCCGACGCTTTGCTGTTCATGGAAAGCCTGCCGGCCCGCGAGACGCGCGAGTATGTGGAGAAGGTGGCCTTCGGATACTGGACCTATCGCCGGATGTGGGGCCAGCAGAGCCCGACGCTGGACCAGGCGGCGCGGTATGACCGGCTGGTGGACCTGCGCAGCGATCGGTGAGCCTCCCCGCCTATCGAAGCGGTCAACGATTATACCACGCTCCCGCCTTGGGAAGCCGGGCGTTCGCCGCAAGCTTCTGATTTAGTGTGATAATTCGGTAGCGACCAGCGCTGTGAAGGTTGGCGCCGGCGTTGACAGGGCGTAGGCGCCGGGGCGGGGATTGTTGATGGGTCGGTGATGCGGACAGGTCAACGCAGAGGGGACACATTGAATTGCCGCGCACCGCTGGAGCAGGCCTGACGATGCCGCCGGCGGCAATTCAATGTGTCCCCGCTTCCTTCGATGAATATGTCTAGACATAATGCGGAAACCCCCGGCGGGCGGGCGTTTCTAGCGGGTGATCAGGGCGTCGAGCCGGTCGATCCGGCCCCTCAGCCGGCCCAGCAACGCTCGCCCCTCGCCGCCCAGTTGGTCGTGGAGCCGGCGCGAGATCAGCAGACCCTCGTCGCCTTTCAGCGGCAGGCGCAGGGTCTCGGCAAGCCAGCGTGAGGGCCGGCGCCCGTCCTTGGAGACCGTGAACCGGCCGGCTCGCTCCCAGCTGCGGGCCATGTGCATGGCGGCCGCCGTTTCCCAATCGGGCGACAGCTTCACCCCGGGCGGCAGGATCAGCAGCCAGTCGCCCCGAGCGGCGGCGCAGGCGGCGCTGACGCCGCCGGTCAGGACCTTGGCGCCGGCGTCGTCAGCGATCTCCAGCGTCGCGTCGCTTGAGCCCTCGTCGGCGACCAGCACCTCCTTGACCAGCCCCTCCAGGGCCGCCCGGACCAGACTGGACAGGGTCACCGGCAGGGTGCGGGCGGCATCGCGTGTCGGGATCACCACGGAAATCATCCCCCGTTAATGGCCGCAGTCGGGCCGGCTGGAAAGCGTCTTGTGCCCCCTTCGTGCCAGCCATTAACCATCCGTTCAGAATCTCAGTTCTTGTTTTGTTCGCATTGAGGCGTATGCTGCGCCCGTGCCCCCCATACCGCTCCAGACCAAGGGCCGCGGCGCCCGCACCAACGACACCAGCCGCTTCCTCTCGATGTCCCGGGAGGAGTTCGACGATGGCTGGACGGCCGAGGACGACAAGCCAAAACCGCTGCGCACGGTGATCCAGGCCGACCACGCCAAGACCATCATCGCCAGCAACGACAGCCCCGACATCGGCTTCAACCGCTCGATCAATCCCTACCGGGGCTGCGAGCACGGCTGCATCTACTGCTACGCCCGGCCGGCCCATGCCTATCTCGGCCTGTCGCCGGGCCTGGATTTCGAGAGCAAGCTGTTCTTCAAGCCGTTCGCCCACGAGCTGCTGGCCAAGGAGCTGTCGAAGAAGACCTACAAACCCCAGGTCATCCACATCGGCGGCGACACCGACCCCTACCAGCCGGCCGAGCGCAAGCTGCGCGTTACCCGGCGGGTCATCGAGACCCTCTACCGCTTCAAACACCCCTTCACCCTGATCACCAAGTCGGCCCTGGTGCTGCGCGACCTCGATGTGCTGGCGCCGGCCGCCGCCGAGGGGCTGTGCCGGGTGGCGCTGTCGATCACCACCCTGGACCGCAAGCTGGCCCGCAGCATGGAGCCGCGCGCCGCCACGCCGGGCAAGCGGCTGGAGGCGGTCAGGGCCCTGAGCGCGGCCGGCGTGCCGACGGCGGTGATGTTCGCCCCGGTCATCCCGGCCCTCAACGACCATGAGCTGGAGGCGGTGCTGGAGGCCTCGGCCGAGGCGGGGGCGAAGACGGCCGGTTATGTGGTCGTCCGCCTGCCGCGCGAGATCTCCTCGCTGTTCCAGCAGTGGCTGTCGTCGGACCATCCGGGCCGGGCGGCGCGGGTGATGTCGCTGATCCGCCAGACGCGCGGCGGGGCCGACTACACCGCCGACTGGGGCACAAGGCAGAAGGGCGAGGGCCCGGTCGCCGAGTTGATCGCCGCCCGCTTCGCCGCCGCCAAGCGGCGGTTCGGCCTCGACGGTGAGATGCCGGCAATGGACCTGGCGGCCTTCAAGGTTCCGCCCAAGGCCGGCGACCAGATGGATCTGTTCGGCGAGGTGGTGAAGACCGTGGCGCCGCAACCCGACGTGGCCGGCCTGCGCGGACCGACGGCCAATCCGGTGCACGGGTTTCCGCTGAGCGAGACGGCGAATCCGCTGCCGGTTGGGGCCGGCCCGCTCAAGAAGCACAGTTTTTGGCGGACGGGCGAGGAGCCGACGGCGGCCGAACTCCCCATCCTCCCCCGTTCACGGGGGAGGGGGACCGTCGCCGAAGGCGATGGTGGAGGGGGCGAAGGCCGTGCGCGGGCGTCTGGGGTTTCGAAGAAGCCGAAGAAAATAGGGTAGGCTTGGAGAGGACAGAGCCCCTGCCCTCGCCCCCACCACCGCTTCGCGGTCCCCCTCCCCCGTAAACGGGGGAGGATGGGGGAGGCGCCGTCAGCGCGAAAACACACCCACCAGCTCGACGTGCGGCGACCACAGGAACTGGTCGACGGGCAGCACCCGGTCCAGCCTGAAGCCGGCGTCGACCAGCACCCGGGCGTCGCGGGCGAAGGTGGCCGGGTTGCAGGAGACGCCGACCACCCGCGCCACCTTGGAGCGGCCGATCTCGCCGGCCTGTTCGAGGGCCCCAGCGCGCGGCGGGTCGAAGACCACCGCGTCGATCTTGGCCAGCTCGCGGGCCAGAACCGGCCGCTTGGTCAGGTCGCGGGCCTCGGCGGTGATGCTTTTCAGGCCCGGCGCGGCGCCGGCGGCGGCCTTGAGGGCGGCGATGGCCGGGGCGGAAGAGTCGACGGCCAGCACCGTCCCCACCTGCGCCAGCCGGAAGGTGAAGGTGCCCACGCCGCAGAACAGGTCGGCGATGCGGGCGGCGCCGCCGACGGCCTCGACGGCGAAGGCGGCCATGGCCTCTTCGGCCTGGGGCACGGCCTGCAGGAAGGCGCCGGCCGGCAGGACGACGCGGGCCGGGCCGAGGGTAACGATGGCTTCGCGGGCGACATAGACCGCCTCGCCGGCCAGGGTGACACGGGCGAAGTCGGCCTGCTGGGCGATCATCGCCGCCCGCACCCGGGCGTCGGCCGACAAGCCGCCGCTCTTGGCCTCGACGCCGGTGATGTCGATGTCCAGGCCGGTGCGGGTCAGGGTGACGTGCAGGGTCGGGGCAGACTTCGGATGTTCCAGGAACGGCTTGGCCAGGGCCCGCAGCGCCGGCAGGGCGACGACCAGGCGCGGATCGCTGATCGGGCAGACCTCGATGGGCACCAGCTTCCAGCTGCGCCGCTCCTTGAAGCCGACCACCGCCCCGCCCTTGGCCGCCCGCGCATGCAGGGCCAGGCGTCGGCGCGAGGCCGGCGGCGAGGCGAAGGTGGCCAGGACGTCGGTTTCCAGGTTCTCGCGTGACAGCGCCTCGACCACCCGTTCGCGCTTCCAGGCCAGATACGGCTCGGCCGTCCAGTGCTGCAGGGCGCAGCCGCCGCAGACGCCGAAATGCGGACAGGGCGGGGTCGCCCGGTCGGAGCTGGTCGAGAGCAGCGCGTCGATCTCGCCGCGCTCGCCGTCGATGCGGGCGCGCACGGTTTCGCCGGGCAGGGTCAGGGGGACGAAGACGCGATCGCCGATTCCGTCGCCTTGGGCGCCGATGCGTGTGATTTCGATGTCACGGGTGGTGGTCAGCGGCTTGCTCCTGGCGGAACCCGCCGGTTGGCAGGTTGTTATGGCTGTGAGCGTCCTGGCGCAAGCCATGGACGCCGGACACATCGATGAACCTCTCGGTCAGCCCTCGTTCAGGAACCGGTCTTCATCATCCATCAGGCGACCCCGGCGCCCCCCTGGCCGGGCCAGCCCGCAGAGAGAGAGGTATCTGTTATGCGTAAGCTGATTTCCCTGGCGGCCATGGCCGCCCTGGCCATTCCGGCCTTCACCGCCCCCACCGTGGCGGCGGCCCAGTCCTATCGCGACTACGGCTATGGCTCTTCGCCCTGCCACTATGAAAAGAAGCAATCCGAGCGGAAGGGCACCGTCGCCGGCGCCCTGATCGGGGGCGCGCTGGGCGCGGCGGTGGCCGGTGACGGCAACCGTGGCGAAGGGGCCCTGCTGGGCGGCACCGTCGGCGCCTTCGCCGGCAAGGAAGTCGGCCGCAAGAACACCCGCTGCGCCAGCTATCCCAAGCGCATCAGCTATCGCCGCGACAACTGCCGCTGGGTGCAGGAATATCGTGGCGGCCGCTGGCGCGGGTTCGAGGTCTGCCGCAACCGCAACGGCAACTGGCGCCCCAGCGGTCGTTATTGATCGCCGACTGACCTGAAACGATGAAGGCGGGCCCCGGGAAACCGGGGCCCGTTTTCTATTTGCGGGCCCAGAGCAGGAATTCGTGATTGCCGTCGCCGCCGGTGATCGGGCTGTCGGTGGTGGCTTCGACGCTCCAGCCCTGCGCCGCGACCCAGGCGGCGACCGTCTCCAGGCAGTCCTGACGGACGGTGGGATCGGTGACCACGCCCTTGCCGACCCGCTCGCGGCCGGCCTCGAACTGCGGTTTGACCAGCAGGACGAGGTCCGCCCCCGGGGCCGCCAGCGCCAGGGCCGGGCCGAGCGCCTTGGTCACCGAGATGAAGCTGAGGTCGCAGACAACCAGCTGCGGCGGATCGGGGATCAGGCCGGTGTCGAGGGCGCGGACGTCCTGGCTGGACAGTTCGATGACCCGGGGGTCCTCGGCGATGCGCGGATGCAGCTGGCCCTGGCCGACATCGACAGCGAAAACCCTCGCCGCGCCGCGCAGCAGACAGACCTCGGTGAAGCCGCCGGTCGAGGCGCCGACGTCGAGCACCGTGCGGCCCTCGACGGTCACCGGCCACAGGGTCAGGGCATGCTCCAGTTTCAGGGCGCCGCGCCCGACATAGGGATGGGCGGCGACGGCGGCGATCTCGGCGTCTTCCTCGACGGCCTGCGAAGCCTTGCTTATGACCCGCCCATCGACGCTGACCCCGCCCGCCTCGATGGCGGCGCGCGCCTTGGCCCGGCTGTCGAACAGGCCGCGGTCGATCAGCAGGAGGTCGAGACGTTTGCGCATTTCACTCCTATTCCTTCTCCCGCTTGTCGGGAGAAGGTGGCCCGCGAAGCGGGTCGGATGAGGGCAGCACCGGCCTCAACGGAAAAGGCAGCGCCAAGGCGGAAGCTGTCCACCTTCGGCGCTGCCCTCATCCGTCGGCCTACGGCCGCCACCTTCTCCCGACAAGCGGGAGAAGGATCAGCTCGCTCACTTCTTCTTCGTCTCGTCGGTCTTCGGCTTGGCGCGCACGGCCCCGGCCTTGAAGCCCGGCTTCATGAACTTGACCAGCACCCGCTGGCCGACCAGCAGCGGCGCGCCGTCGGCGCTGACCACCACCTCGACCACCCGCTCGTCACTGCGCTGGCTGGGATCGTCCGAGGCCAGCTTGCGGGCCCCGAACACTCCGGCCCGGCGCAGCACCTTGCCGACGTAGACCTTGCCCGGATCCGACTCCGGGGTGATTTCCACCTCCTGGCCGTCGCGGATGTTGGGGATGTCGGCCTCGACGATCTCGGCGCGGACGATGCGGGCGGTGTTGGGCTCGAGGTCGAACATGGTCGAGACGTTCAGGGTCGAGGCGCCGGCCCCCGGGTTGGCGTAGCGACGGGCGATACGGCCGTCGATCGGCGCCCGGATGACCGTCAGTTCCTGGGCGTATTCCGCCTCGCGCAGGGCGGCCTGGGCGGTGGCGACATTGGTGCGCTGGGCGACGATCTGGGCCTCCCAGTCGCGGATGTCGTCCATCTTCTGGTCCATCCGCTGCTTGGCCACGAAGTTGCTGGCCTGCAGCTCTTCCAGGCGGCGGTACTCGCGGCGGGCGGCGTTCAGCTTGACCTGCATCACGCCGATCTGGGCCTGGGCCTGGGCCACCCGGGCGCGGGCGCTGGCCACGGCCAGGCGCGGATCGTCGTCTTCCTGGCGGGCCAGGATCTGGCCGGCGGCGACGGCCTGGCCTTCCTCGACGTAGACGGCCTTGACTACCCCGCCGCGGCGGGCCGCGACCTGGATGATGCCGCCCTCGACGTCGGCCTTGCCGTTGCCGATGGCCGCGAAGGGGCTAGGCGGGATCAGCTTGGCCGCCGCCTCGGTCTTCTTCTTCTTGTCGGCGCTGGCGCCCTTCATGGCGAAGAAGCCGCCGACACCCACCACCACGAGGACGGTGATGATCCAGAACCAGGGTCTACGCAGGAAGCCGGGCATGTAGGGGTCGTCCTTGAAAAATCAGTGCGAGAGCGACGGCGGATTGGGATCGGGCGTGCGGCGCACGTCGTCCAGGATCCTGCCGTCCTCGATGTGGATCACCCGGTCGGCATAGGCCTCCAGGCGGGGGTCGTGGGTGACGCAGATCACCGCCGCGCCATGCTCGGTCGCGGCGCGGCGCAACAGGCGGATGACGACCTGGCCGTTCTGGCCGTCGAGGGCCGAGGTCGGCTCGTCGGCGAAGATCAGGTCGGGATTCTTGGCCAGGGCGCGGGCGATGGCCACCCGCTGCTTCTCACCGCCCGACAGCTCGGAGGGCCGCTGGTTGATCTTGGGCGTCAGGCCGACCTCGTCGAGCGCCAGCAGCGCCCGGCGGCTGGCCTCGGCCGGCGAGGCGCCCTGGTACTTGAGGGCGGCCATCACCTGCTGCTTGGCGGTCAGGGCCGGGAACAGGTTGAAGCCCTGGAAGATGAAGCCGCAGTGGTCGAGCCGGAACTTGTCGATCCGCCCGGACGACATGTCCCACAGGCTCTTGGCCTCAAGCGCCGAGACCTTGCCCTCGTCGGGCTCCAGCAGGCCCGACAGCGCCGCCACCAGGGTCGACTTGCCCGAGCCGGAAGGCCCCATGACCATGGTCACGTCGCCGTGGCGGGCGTCGAAGTCGATCCCCTTGAGCACCTCGATGAAGGTCTTGCCGGTCTTGAACCGCTTGACGATGCCGGTGGCCTTGAGGGCGACCGTGCCCAGCGTGTTGCTGGTCTTTCTCTTCGCGCTCATCGCAGCAGGTCCGCGGGCTGGCTGTTCTTGAGCACGCCGAGGGACAGCAGGCCCGACAGCATGGCGATGAGCAGCAGGAAGATGGAAACGGCGATGACGATGGTCGGCGGGAAGGCCATCGGCAGGGCGCCCATGGCCGCCAGCAGCGATACCCCCCAGGTCAGGAGCAGCGACATCAGGATGCCGACGACGCCGACCCAGAAGCTCAGCTCCATGACGATGACCCGCAGGCTGCCCATAGACACGCCCAAGGCTCGCAGTGAGGCGAACTCCTTGATGTTGGCCATGATCGCCCCGCGCAGGGTCTGCCAGGTGATCACCACCCCGATGAAGCCGGAGATGATCACCGCCGCGATCAGGATGATGGCGATGAAGCTTTCCTTGAACAGGGCGCCCTCGTTGGCCTCGGCCAGTTCGGCGCGGGTCCAGGCCTTGAACTTGCCGTCGCCCAGCTTGTTCAGCTGGGCCGCGACGATGTCGGCGCGGGCCGGGTCGGCGATCTGGACCATCAGCGGGGCGACGCGCGGGCCGGTGTCGGCCTCGCCCAGCAGGCGCAGGGTGTCGCGCGACATCACCACGGTGGGCTGCATCATGTTGGGATAGCCGGTGGTGACCACGGCCACGGTCACCGTCTTGCCGTTGTAGATGGCCTTGTCGCCCAGCTTGACGCCCAGCCGCTTCAGGGCCGTCTGGTCGATGGCCACGGTGTAGGGTTGGCGCAGGGTCTCGACCATGTCGTTGGTGTAGTCGGTCGGCACCGTCACATAGCCGGGGATGGCGTCGATGATGTTGACGCTGACGAACTCCATCTTGCGGTTCTTCGGCACGGTTCCCGGCGGCGCCGTGGGATCGATCTCGGTGATGTTCTGGAAGCGACCGCCGGAGCCGTCGATCGGGGCCACCTGCACCACCTCGGGATGGCCGATGACGATCGGCATCAGGCGGCGCGGCAGGCCGGACGGGCCGCCGTTGAACAGCGCCGTGGCCCCGGGGCCCAGCACCATGATGTCGGCGCGGGCGCGGTCGATCTGGGCGGTGAAACCCTTGCCGATACCCATGAACATGCCGATGAAAAACAGCACCAGCAGGCCAGAACAGGCCAGGGCGATGACGGCGGCCATGTAGCGGCGCCATTCGTAGATCAGCGTAGCCAAAGCGAGCGACATAGGCGCCTGCAACCCTCCCGAACTGAACGCGGGTATGAACGCAAGCAACGCATCCGTCCAAGTTAAATCGGGGTAAGGCCAGCCGGAGAAACTAGCCAGAGGGCAGGCCAGCGCGCTATTGCCGCAGGAAGACGCACGAAACTGCCGTCAATCCTCAGAGAAAAGAGCGTTTATGACCCGTATCGCGTTGATGGCCGGCATCGCCGCCGCCACCGTTTGCGCCGCCGGCGCCGCCACCCCCGCCCTGGCCGACGAAGGCATGTGGACCTTCGACAACCTGCCCACCGCCAAGATCGAAAGCGAATACGGCGTCAAGCTGGACGCCAAGTGGCTGGACCATGTGCGACTGTCGGCCGTGCGCATCGCCGGCTGTTCGGCCAGCTTCGTGTCCAAGGACGGGCTGATCCTGACCAACAACCACTGCGTGGTCGGCTGCACCAGCGCCCTCAGCTCGGCGACCACCGACTATGTGAAGAACGGCTTCCGCGCCAACCTGCGCGAGGAGGAGCTGAAGTGCCCGGGCCAGACGGCCGAGGTGCTGCTCTCCATCACCGACGTCACCGCCGAGGTGCGCGCCGCCGGGGCCGGCAAGACGGGCGAGGACTTCGTGAAAGCCCGCGACGCCGCCGCCAGCGCCGCCGAGAAAAACGTCTGCGGGGCCGAGGCCGGCGTCCGCTGCCAGGCCATCAGCCTCTACCGGGGCGGCCAGTACAAGGTCTACAAATTCCAGCGCTACACCGACGTGCGCCTGGTCTTCGCGCCGGAGTTCGACATCGCCTTCTTCGGCGGCGACCCGGACAATTTCAACTTCCCCCGCTACGACCTGGACGCGGCCTTCCTGCGCGCCTACGGCGCCGACGGCAAACCCGTGCAGAGCAAGCATTTCCTCAAGTGGAACGCATCCGCGCCAAAGGAAGGCGACCCGACCTTCGTGGTCGGCAACCCTGGCTCCACCGAGCGGCTGCTGACCGTTTCGCAGCTGGAGACCCAGCGCGACCTGACCATCCCGATCGGCCAGCTGCAGCGCTCCGAACTGCGCGGCCGCTACCTCGAGTACGCCAAGGGCGGCGAGGAGCAGAAGCGGGTCGCCGGCGACGCCCTGTTCGGGCTCGAGAACGGCTTCAAGGTCTATTACGGCCGCTTCCTGACCCTCAATGACAAGGGCTTCATGGACGCCAAGCGGGCCGCCGAGGCCGAGCTGCGGGCCAAGGTGAAGGCCGATCCGGCCCTGTCGGCGAAGCTCGGCGATCCCTGGGCCGACGTCGAACAGGCGCAGGTCGCCTACCGCGATAACTGGCTGGAATATCGTCAGCTGGAGACCGAGGCCGGCGGCGGCGCCCGCCTCTACAACTGGGCCCAGACCCTGGTCCGCGCCAGCCGCGAGAAGGCCAAGCCGGCGGCCGAGCGCTCGGCCGACTACAGCGACGCGGCCCTGGCCCGCATGGAACGCGGCGTCCTGGCGCCCAACCCGGTCGTCGCCCCCATCGACCAGCTGAAGCTCGAGCACTGGCTGCTGAAGACCCGCGAATACCTGACCGTCGACCATCCCGGCGTGAAGAAGATCCTCGGCAAGGAAAGCCCGCAGGGCCTGGCCGCCCGCCTGGTCTCCGGCAGCAAGCTGGGCGATCCGGCCCTGCGCAAGGCGTTGTGGGACGGCGGCCTGCCGGCCCTGGAAGCCAGCGACGATCCGATGATCCAGTTCGTGCTGGCCACCGAGGGCCAGGGTCGGGCGCTGAAGAAGGTCTGGGAAAGCCAGGTCACCGCGCCGGTCGATTCCGCCGCCGAGCGCATCGCCCAGGCCCGCTTCGCGGTCTACGGCGAGAGCGTCTATCCGGACGCCACCTTCAGCCTGCGCCTCAGCTACGGCAAGGTTCAGGGCTGGACCTGGCGTGGGACCACCGTGCCGGCCTTCACCAAGATCGGCGGGACCTTCGACCGCGCCACCGGCGAGGCCCCCTTCGCCCTGCCGAAAAACTGGCTCGACAAGAAGGCGTCGCTGAACGCCGAGACGGTGTTCGACTACGCCACCACCAACGACATCATTGGCGGCAACTCCGGCTCGCCGGTGATCGACGCCAAGGGCCAGGTGATCGGCGCCGCCTTCGACGGCAACATCCACAGCCTGGGCGGGGCGTACGGCTATGATGGGACGGTCAACCGGACGGTGGTGGTCTCGACGGCGGCGATCACCGAGGCGCTGACCAAGGTGTATGGGCAGACGAACCTGGTGAAGGAACTCACCGGCAAGTAGGCGGAGGTCGGGCGTCGTCCGCGGTCGAACCGCAACCGACGGCGCCCGATAATCCGGGGACACTATATAGATTTTCGATGGCTGATCTGCGCGGGCGAAGCGCGGCTCGTTGTCCGAAAATCTATATAGTGTTTCCGGATTATCGTCTTCTGACGGTGGGGATTATCCGGCTTGCCTACCAAACGGCGGCGGCTTACCCCTCCGCCCCATGGCCCTCTCCCCTGCCCTGCTCGCCGAACTCGACGCCTTCCTGGTCGAGCTCAACCGCGCCTCCGCCGCCGCCATCCTGCCGCTGTTCCGGGCCGATCACGGCCTTGAGGACAAGGGTCTGGCCGGGCCGCCGGGCACGGTCTTCGATCCGGTCACCGAGGCCGACAAGGCCGCCGAGCGGGCCATCCGCGCCCTCATCAACGACCGCTATCCGGACCACGGCATCATCGGCGAGGAATACGGCGAGGAGCGCGCCGATGCCGATTTCGTCTGGGTGCTGGACCCCGTCGACGGCACCCGCGCCTTCATCGCCGGCCTGCCGCTATGGACGACACTGATCGGCCTGCGCCATGAGGGCCGCCCCGTGCTCGGCTCGATCGGCCAGCCCTACATCGGCGAGCTCTACATCGGCGGGGCGGCGACCGGCTCGCGGCTGATGGCCCGGGGGCAGTCGACGCCGCTGCGCGTCCGCCCCTGCCCGAAACTGACCGAGGCCATCATCTGCACTACCGACCCGGCCATCCTGACTGGCCCCGAGCTCGGCTCCTGGACCCAGGTGCGCGCCACGGCCCGGCTGGCGCGCCTCGGCCTCGACGCCTATGGCTACGCCATGGTCGCCATGGGCAAGATCGACCTGGCCCTCGACACCGGCCTGAAGGTCTGGGACGTCGAGGCGGTGATCCCGGTCATCGAAGGGGCCGGCGGCATCGTCACCCAATGGGACGGCAGCCCGGCCCGCACGGACGGCGGCCAGTTCGCCTTCGCCGGCGACCGCGCCTGCCTGGAGGCGGCGCTGGTCACCCTGAAGCGGTCAGCCCACTAGGCCTTCGGGATCAGTCGATCCACGAACCCGTCGAAGGCCGCCCAGACCTGGCCGCGGATGTCATCGGTTTCCTGCAGCAGTTCGTGGAAGGCGCCAGGAATCTCGCGCCATTCGCCCTTGAGCATGCGGGCGACCACGGCCTGCTGGTCGCCGTTGTCGACCAGGGCCTCGGCCCCCGCCCCGAGCGCCAGCACCGGAATGTCGATCGCCGCCACCCGCGGGTCCCGCCTGAGCCAGCGCGAGGCGCTGAAAGCGAAGTCCAGCCAGCGCCAGGTGCCGGCCCCCAGCCGCATCTCGGGGCAGGCCTTCAGCTGCGCCAGGGTGCGGGCGTAGCGGGCGGGGTCGTGGGTCAGGATGTTGCCTTCGAACGGCCCGCCATGCGGATCGCCGGGGTTGCCCAGGATGTAGTTTCCGCCCTGCACCCGGGCCATCAACCAGGCCAGCGCCTGCGTCACGCCCTTCGGCCGGCCCGGCGTCTGGAGCCCCAGCATCGGGGCCGACAGGAAGGCTCCGACGAACTGCCTGGCATGTCCGTGGGCCAGCGCCAGGGTGGTCAGGCAGCCGCCCATCGAATGGCCCATGGCCAGCCAGGGCCGTGGCATCCGGCCTTCGAAGTGGTTTATCAGGCAGCCGTAGTCGGTGACGAAGTCGGCGAAGCCCGACGCATGGCCCTTCAGCGGGTCGGGCAGCAGCCGGTGCGACAGCCCCTGCCCGCGCCAGTCGTGGACCACGACGACGAAGCCCCGCGCCTGCAGCTCGGCGACCACCTCGAAATACTTCTCGATGACCTCCGACCGCCCCGGGCTGAGCAGCACCGAACCCCTCGTCGCTCCAGAAGAAGGGGGGCCGTCCGGCGTGAAGATCGCCCCGCGCAGCCGCGCCCCGCCCGCGCCGCGAAACCATTCGGCCACGCCGTTCGGCGGGACCGGGGCCTCTGGAATGTCGAGCAGGGGGGCGGCCAGGGTCATTTCTTCGGGCGCTCGTCGAGTTCGATGCGGCTGGGCGCGCGCGCCAGCTTGAGGGTGACGACGCCCGGCATCAGTTCGGGGTCATAGGCGGGGCCCATCTTGGCCATCGGCAAGGGTTTGGCGACACCCTTGGCGTCGATCGCCGTGCCGGAGCCGGCCCCGTGCAGCACCACCCGCTTGATCTTCGGGGCGGCGAAACCGATCAGCCCGGCCTTGGCCTTGATGGCCGCCTGGCACTGGCTGACGGCGGCGGCCAGGTCGGTGGCGCTCAGCGTCGCGGCCGGGGCGACCTTGGCCAGCATGGCCAGCTCGCCCTTGAATTTCGAGTTTTCCGGCGCGGCCATCTCGATCTTGGCCTTGGCCTTGATGTCGGCCAGGGTCGGCAGGCGCATCACCCGCCCGTCGGCGCCCAGCGGCAGCGGCGTGCGTGTCCCGTCGGCGGCCACCAGGGTCAGGGTCAGCGGCCCGCCCGATTCCATCTTGTAGAAATAGGCCATGGTGAAGCGGGTGCGGTCGGCGGCCGGAATGCCCAGGTACAGGTCGAGATAGGGAAACAGCTTGCCGATCTCGATGGCCTTCGACTTGGCGAAGGCCTGCCCGGCAAAACCGAGCGGCAGCAGGGCGATCAGGCCCGTCAGGGCGGCGCGGCGGGTGGTGGTCATCGAATGCCTCATGGCGGAACGCCCCCCGGCCTCCCCTGAACCAAGAAAGCAGAACGGCGCGGAAGGGTCACCCCCTCCGCGCCGCCCGCGAAACTCAAATGCGGTCCGGCGCCTACTGCATGCGCGCGAACAGGGCGCCCATCTTCGGCTGCAGCGACATGGCCAGACCCATGTCGGACAGCTTCAGACGGCCGCTCATGAAGGCCATGGTGGCGTCCAGCTTGCCCGCGCCCATTTCCAGCAGGTCGGCCAGCGAAATGGTCATGGTCAGGTCGGCAGGCGCGTCTTCGTTGGTGACCGTTCCGCCATCGATGTGGATGAAACCGTCGCCCTTCAGGTCGAACTTCAGGCTCTTGCCCAGGCCCGAGTCCTCGCCAACAGCGGCCTTCACGCGATCAGTCACTTCTTGCAGAGTCGTCATAGCCGCTCTCCCTAGTTGTCCGGCGGCAAAGCGATAGCTTGGCCCCGCAGTCCGGGCAAGCGAACAGCGGTTTGAGCCGATAAAAAAGTGACGGGGGCGACACTTTCGCTTACGCTGAGACTCATTCGCAACAGGAGACGCAGATGGCCGACCTGACGCTGGAAGACCTCGACCGCCTGTACAAGCCGATGAGCCCGATCGTGAAGGCCAAGGTGCTGGACCGGGTCGATCCGCACGGCGCGAAGTTCATTTCCCTGTCGCCGTTCTGCGTCGTCTCGGCGGCCGGACCGGACGGGGCCATCGACGTCTCCCCGCGCGGCGGCGAGCCGGGCTTCGTCAAGCTGGAGGGCGAGCGGACCCTGTTCCTGCCCGACCGGCCGGGCAACAACCGCCTGGACGTCATCCGCAGCCTGCTGGCCGGTCCCGGGCGGATCGGCATGATGTTCATGATCCCCGGCGTCGACGACGTCTACCGGGTCAACGGCAGTGTCACGGCCACCGACGATCCGGCCCTGCTGGCGCGCTTCCCCGAGTTCGGCAAGCTGCCCCGGCTGCTGCTGCGCGTCGCCGTCGAGGAGGCCTTCCTGCACTGTCCCAAGGCGCTGATGCGCTCACGGCTGTGGGAGGCGGACGCCCAGATCGACCGAGCCCTGCTGCCCAGCGGCGCCGAAATGGTCATGGACCAGCTGGGCCTGGGCAAGCCGCCGGTCAGCAACGAGGTGATTTTGGACGGCTACAAGGAGCAGCTCTGATCCTCCCTCCCCGAATGGGGAGGGCAGGCCGAAGGCCGGGTGGGGCAGTGGGTAACCACCGCCGCCCGGTAAGGCTTCTCAGCGCATCACCTCAAAAGCCAGTGACCGACTTCCCCACCCGACGCGCGTAACCGCGCGTCTGCCCTCCCCAATTCGGGGAGGGAGGTTAGCCAAACACCACGCCCGAGTGCTTCGGTCCGGCGAATTCCATCCGCATCGGGGCCTTGGTGAAGCGCAGCCTGGCGGCGCCGGACAGGGCGGTGGGGTTGAACGCCGGAGAGCCCTTGAACATCGGCAGCGGCGCGCTCCTGCCGTCGGCCATTACCGCCGTGCCGGCCCCGCCGCCCGGGAAGGCCACCTGGACCATCCGGGGAGCCACCAGGCCGAACTTGCCGGCCGCCTTCTTGACGATGGCGTTGGCGTCGTTGAGGCAGCCCGCCACCTGGTGGGCGTCCATCTCGATCGCCGGCTTGGAGCCCCAGACCAGGCCGATGCGCACCGAATAGCCGCTGGCGCTGGGCCCTTCGAAGACCATCTTCGACTTGTCGGTCAGCTGGCGCAGGTTCGGCTCCTTCTCGAACCGGCCGTCGGCGGCGATCGGCACGTCGGTGCGCTTGCCGTCCTTGTCGATCCACCAGGCCTTCACGCCCTTGGGCGGATTGCCATTCTGGGTCAGGTAGAAGTCGACCTTCAGCCGGGCCTGCTCGGCCGGGGTCATGCGCAGGAAGTTGTCGAGGAAGACGAACACCTTGGAGACGTCGGTCTCCCGCGTCGCCGCCGCCGCCGGCTGGGCCAGCAACGGCACAGTCAGGAGCGGGGCAAAGAACAGGACGCGGCGGCTGACGGTCATTTCGGCTTCACAAGCTTGAGGGTCATGCGGTCGCTCTCGCCGATCGCATCATACTTGGCGTGGTCGAACCCCGCCTTGGGCGGCTGGCCCCGCGGCGCGGACAGTCTGGTCGGCGGCAAGGTCCATACCCCATAGGGGTGCTTTCTGTCGTCTTTTGGGTTGGCGTTGATCTCACTGTCGGCCAACAGCAAGAATCCTGCCTCTTTCGCCAGTTGGATTGCATAGTCCTGCTGCACATAGCCGTCAGCGGCCAGCGGGTCCTGTACAGCGCCCGGGATGCCGCGATGTTCCTCGATGCCCAGCAGGCCGCCGGGCTTCAGGGCGGCGAAGGCGTCGCGGAAGGCCTTGTCGGCGATGCCGGCCGCCATCCAATTGTGCAGATTGCGCAGGAACAGCACGAGATCGGCGGTTCCGGCCGGGGCCACTGGGCCGCTGGTCGGGCCAAAGGCCGTGACCTCGACGGCGCCATAGACCTTCTTGTTGTCGGACAGTTTGCGCTTGTAGGCCTCGACCACCTCGGCCGCCTGGGGGTCGGTCGCCTCCAGGTTGGCGACGTAGAGCTTACCGCCGGTCGCATCGAGGAAGGGGGCCAGGATATCGGTGTACCAGCCAGCCCCGGGCCAGAACTCGACCACCGTCTGGCCGGGCTTGAGGCCCCAGAAGGCGAGGCTTTCGACCGGATGGCGCCAGGCGTCGCGGGCCTTGTCGGCGGCGGCCCGCCAGTCGCCGGCCACGGCGTCGGCGATGGTCGAAACCTTGCCGATCTCGGCGGCTTTGGGATCGCCCTTGGGGGCCTCTTCCTTCTTCTGGCCGCAGCCCGCCAGGGCCAGGCCGGCCGCGCCGGCCAGCAGCGCCCGGCGCGACGGAAGGAGGAGTTCTGAACGCATGCGTACCGTCACTTCAAGGATCGCCCCCGCGCTCGCGAACGTGCCCATAGCGGCTATGGGCGGCCGCGTCAAAATCCCGTGGCTACTTCGGCTTCACGAAGCGAAGCGTCATGCGATCGCTTTCTCCAACGGAATCAAAGGGCGTGTGATCGAAGCTGGGGTCGTCAGGCTGCCCGCGAGGGGCCGATTGCCGCACCGGCGGCAGGGTCCAGACACCGAAGGGGTGATCCTTGTCGTCCTTGGGGTTGGCGTTGATCTCGCTCTTGGCCGCCAGCTTGAAACCGGCCTTCTCGGCGGCCGCGACGACGAAGGCGGTCGACATGTAGCCGGTCGGCGCGCCGTCGGCCTGCGGCAGCGGGTCGGCCCGGTGGTCTTCGACGCCCAGCATGCCGCCGGGTTTCAGCACCGCGAAGAAGTCGGCCATCACCTTGTCCAGCATGCCGCCGCCCAGCCAGTTGTGGACGTTGCGGGCGGTGATCACCAGGTCGGCCGAACCGGGCGCTCCCAGCGGCGCCGACTTGGGCCCGAAGTTGGCGTAGGCGATGTCGCCGAACACCGCCTTGTCGGCGTACTTGGCCTCGAAACTGGCCCGGCCCTTCTTCGCCCCCTCCGAGAGGGCGGGATTACCGAGGTCGGCGACGCCGGCGATATAGGTCCCGCCGGTGGCCTTGGCGTAGGGGGCCAGGATCTCGGTCCAGTAGCCGCTGCCGGGGCTGATTTCGATCACCGTCTGCCTGGGCTTCAGCCCCCAGAACACCAGGCTGTCGTAGGGATGGCGGTGCGGGTCGCGGGCCACATGCGCCGCGCCGCGCTGGGGCCCGGCGATGGCGGCCTTCAGGGCCTCGTCGGTCTTGTCCTTGGCGAAGGCGGCCCCGCCGCCCAGGGCCGTGGCCCCCATCAAAGCCAATGCCGTGCGTCGCGCGATCATGCCGTCTCTCCCCGAAAACGAAGCGGCACCCTATCCCTCCATTTGGGTCGGCGAAACCCTGTTCCCCTGCCCCTTGAAACCAAACAGGCGCTCACCAATTTAGACCTCGAAGGCGCCGCAATCGGGCCTTCACGGGTTCGCGGACGAGGCCATTCGGGTCGTCCAGAGAGCTCGGAAACCGCAACCTTGCTTATGCAAAGAAGGATGTGACTGACCATGCGTACGATCGATTTTTCGCCCCTGTACCGTTCCGTCGTCGGCTTCGACCGGCTCGCCACCCTGCTGGATTCGGCGGCCGCTCAGGACAGCCAGGCGGGCTATCCCCCCTACAACATCGAGCGCACCGGTGAAGACGCCTACCGCGTCGAGATCGCCGTCGCCGGCTTCCGTCCGGAAGAACTGGCCATCGAGGTCAAGGAAAACCTGCTGACCGTCACCGGCCGCAAGGCGGCCAACGACGAGCCCCGCAAGTACCTGCATCGCGGCCTGGCCGAGCGCAACTTCGAGCGCCGCTTCCAGCTCGCCGACTATGTGGTGGTGACCGACGCCAACCTCGCTGACGGCCTGCTGGCCATCAGCCTTGAGCGTCAGCTTCCGGAAGCCCTGAAGCCCCGCACCGTGACCATCAACACCACCCCCGCCTCGACTTTGATCGAGAGCGACAAGGCCGCCTAAGCCCCAAGGCTGGCCTCACCAAGGAAAGGGCGGCGTCCCCAGCGCCGCCCTTTTTCTTTGGACGTCGACAAGGCGTCCTACTGCTGCTGTAGCCCAATCGCCGAGGCCAGGTCGGCGTCGCGGAAGCTGGTCGAGACCAGCCTGGCTCCCGTCAGGTTGGCGCCGCGCAGGTCGGCCCCGTCGAGGATGGCGCTGGTCAGGTCGGCGGATTGGGCGTGGGCGTAGCGCAGGCAGGCCTGGTTCAAGGTCGCCGGGCTCTCACGGCCGGGGCCCAGGGGCAGCACCCCGATCGCCGCCCCGCGCAGGTCGGCCTTGGTCATGTTGGCCCCGGCCAGCTTGGCGCCGCGCAGGTCAGCCCGCTGCAGGTTGACCCCACGCAGGTCCGCTCCCTCGAAGTTGGCCCCCTGCAGCTGCGCCCCGGCCAGGTTCATGCCGACCAGGCAGGCGCCTTTGGCGCTGAGCGCCGTCAGCCGCATCCCCTTCATCGCCTCGCCCAGCGGCCGCAGGTCGGCGCCGTCGATCTTGGCGGGGGTTCCTTCCTTGCCGCCCGTTTCACACCAGGCGTGGTTGGCCTTGAGCCGCTCCAGGCAGGCGACGGCGGCGGTCAGCGCCTCGCGCGTCGGGCCCGACAGGGAGCCGGCCAGCTTGGCCCCGCTCATCTTGGCCGTCGAGGTGTCGACCCCCGACAGCACCGCCCCCGACAGGTCGGCGCCCTCGAGGTTGCAGCCCCCGACACTGGCCCCGGCCAGGTCGGCCCCGACCAGGTTGGCGTCCTTCAGGTTGGCGCCGGTCAGGGTCGCCCCCTTCAGCGAGCAGTCGGTGAAATCGGCCGCGAAGGCGGAGACGCCATGGAACTTCGAGCCGTCCAGGGTGGCGCCGGTGAAGATGGCCTCGTCGGCCGAGCCGATGCGCGGCTCCTGGCGCAGGCTGTTCAGACCCTTCTGCGGATGCGGAATGGCGATCTGCCCTTCCCGGAAATCGGCCTGGGTCAGGTCGGCCTGGGTCAGGTTGGCGCCGCGCAGGCAGGCCCCGCGCAGGTCGGCCCGCACCAGCGAGGCCTGGGTCAGGTTGGCCTTGCGCAGGTCCGAGCCGAACAGGTTGCAGCGGTCCAGCCGGGTGCGGATCATCCGGGCGCCGTCGAGGACCGAGGCCGACAGGTCGGCGTCGGCGAGATTGCGGCCGGCGAAATCGAGGCCAGACAGATTGAGGAAGCGCAGG
Source organism: Caulobacter sp. GW821-FHT11A05 (assembly GCF_058809015.1). Taxonomy (NCBI): domain Bacteria; kingdom Pseudomonadati; phylum Pseudomonadota; class Alphaproteobacteria; order Caulobacterales; family Caulobacteraceae; genus Caulobacter; species Caulobacter sp. GW821-FHT11A05. The sequence goes on from NZ_JBXASF010000018.1 coordinate 62,620, forward strand.
GAGGCGCGTTTGCCCCCCGGCCTGCCCTCCAGGAAACGCTCATGGGCCGCAACCATCATGTCCAGCTCGCCCTGGGTCAGGCGGCGCCGGCCGGTCATCGGCGAGTTGGTCAAGGTCACCAAAGCCCTTCCCCCCGAAAGGTCCGAATCAGAAGGGCCCGAGTTTAGCCGAACATTGGGCGCCGAAGCGTTAAGCTTAATCGGCTCAGCGCGCGTTCAGCGGACTCCAGTCCAGCCCCCGCGCCCCGGCCCGGATGGCGTCGGTCAGGTCGGCGCCCTTGGTCTGGGCGCCCGTGAAGTTGGCGCGCGACACATCGGCGCCGTTCAGCCGCGCCTGGCGCATGTCCGAGCGGGCCAGGTCCGAGCCTTTCAGCTGGGCCCCGGTCAGGTCGACCGGCAGCAGCCGGTCGGCGGTGATCATCAACGGCCCCAGTTGGGCCTCGCGCAGGTCCGAACCCGACAGCTTGGCCCCGGCCAGCCGCGCGCCCCGCAGGTCGGCGCGGCGCAGATTGCAGTTGCGCAGGTCGGCCCCCTCCAGGTGGGCGCCCTGCAGCTGCACCCCCTCCAGGTTCAGGCCGTAGAAGACGGCGGCCCGGCCCGACAGGGCGGTGAGGTTCAGCCCTTTCAGCGAGCCCAGGGCCCGCAGGTCCGCCCCGTCGAACTTCGACGGCGCCCCGGCCGCGCCGGCCGTCTCGCACCAGCGGGCGTGGTCGCGGATCATCTTCTCATAGGGCAGGTCGGAGACCGGGGCCCCCGCCGCCTTGTCGGTCAGGGCGCCCTTCATGTCGGCGCCGTCGACCTTCCACATGGTGGTCTTGGCCCCGACCAGGATGGCGTCGTGCAGGTCGGCGCCCGACAGATCCGCCCCGGACAGGTCGGCCCCGGACAGGTCGGCCCCGCCCAGCGAGCATTGCTTGAGGTTGGCGCGGACCAGCTTGGCGTCCTTCAGGATGGCGTCGCTGAAGTCGGCCTTGACCGCCACCACACCCGACAGCCGCGACCGCTCCAGGTTCGCCCCGGACAGGTTGGCCCCGCGGGCGTCGCCGGCCCGCACGGCGTGCTCCAGGATACGCAGGCCCTTCTCCGCGTCGGCGGCGGCGATGGCCCCCTCGCGCAGGTCGGCCTCGAACATGTCGGCGCCCGACAGGTTGGCCCCGCGCAGGCAGGAGCCGCGCAGGTCGGCGCGGCGCAGCGAGGCCTCGGTGAAGTCGGCCCCCTGCATGTCGGCCCCGAAGAAGCTGGCGTTGTCGAGCTTGGCCCCGACCAGTTTGGCTTCGCTGAGTTGGGCGCCGGTGAAATCGGCGTCGCACAGATTGCGGCCGGAGAGGTTCAGGCCGGTCAGGTCGGTGAAGCTGAACACCGCGCGCGCGCCGCCGCCCCGGCCCGACCACAGGCGGTCATGGCGGGCGCAGATCAGATCGACATCGGCTTGCGTCAGGCGTCTGGGCCCGGACGCCGGCGCGGCACTCATGCGCTGGGGCTCCAATTGGCCCTCACAGATGCCTGATCTTGCTTAACTTTCGCCTTACACCTTTTGGGTCAGGAACCAGGCGGCGTAGTCGAGTTCGACCATCGCTTCGTCAGCCAGCAGCCCGACCTCGACCGCGATTCCCGCCGCCCGCAGACGCTCGGACCCCCGCCCCGAGGCAAACGGCGAGGGATCGTCACAGGCGATGACGACCCGCGCCACGCCGGCCTCGACCAGCAACTCCGAGCAGGAGGTCCCGCCGGACGACCGCGCGCCGCACGGCTCCAGGGTGACATAGGCCGTCGCGCCCCTGGCCTCGCCGGCGGCTTTCAACGCCTGATCCTCGGCATGCGGCCGCCCGCCGGCCGCGGTGGCGCCGGTGGCCAGGATCACGCCGTCCCGCGCCAGCACGCAGCCGACCACCGGATTGGGCGCGGTCTTGCCGAGATTGACCTTCGCCGCGGCGATGGCCGCCCGCATGAACTGCTCGTCCGTCATGGGCCCCTAAACTCCGCTCATCCCCGCGAAAGCGGGGACCCAGGTGTTTTTAGCGCAGGTTCGGCCGCGATGTTTGCCCGCCGCATACCCAGAAAACAAAAAAGCCTGGGTCCCCGCTTTCGCTGGGATGAGAGCCTTTTACTAAATAACTAGAAACATTCAACAATTTTTGCTATGATCCTCTACACAAGGCCTGCACAGGTACGGCAAATCAATGACTTAGCGCCGCGACCTGCACAGTTTCTACACAGGGGGGAATTATGGCATTCGTCACCGACAAAGAGGAACTCAAACCGGGCCTCATCCTTTTCCGCCGCGCCGACGTGGCGCACCGGAACTGGTACTGCCGCGTCCGGGTCGCGGGCGCGGACCGCTACAAGACGGTTTCCCTAAAGACACCCGATATCAATGCTGCCCGCTCGCTGGCGTGGGACCAGGACGGCGAAGTGCGTTACGCCATCAAGCACGACGTGCCGATTTTCAATCGCCCGTTCCGCGATGTCGCGAGGGAGTATCTGGCGACGCAAGAGGCGCGCTCACGGCGCGGCGAGATCAGCAAAATGCGTCCCATCAAGATGCAGGCGGTGATCGAGCAGACGCTAAACGACTATGTCGGCTCGACGCAGGTGCACCGCATCGGCGACGAGCTTTGGGAGGGCTATCCCGCATGGCGCCGCGAGAACGGCGAGGGCCGCAGCGCCCGCAACGGCGTGCGCGAGGTCGGGCCGGAGCTTGCCGGCAAGCTGGTCGCTCAGGAACGCGCGATGCGAGAGAAGTCGCGCACGTCGCGGGGCTTCCGCGCCCGCCCGTCGAAGACGGCGGACGTGGAGGCAGCCATTGCATCCAAGCTCGCCGCGCCCGTGCCGTTCGTCAGCGACGCCACCATTCGTTTTGAAATGTCGATTTTCGCCGCGATCATGAACTTCGCGATCAAGAAGCGCTACGTCCCGGCAAGCCAGCGCTACGACGAACGCCCCAAGCTCAAGAAGATGCGGCGGGACGAGTTCACGGTCGAAGAGTACCGCAAACTGCACAGCGTCGGCCGCCAATGGATTGGATCGAACACGGCGGGCGAGCCCAACGCCGCGCCGGCGACGTGGTATCGCACCGTCACGTACAACATGATCCTCATTGCCTGTAACACCGGCATGCGGCCTTCGGAGCTGAAGAACCTGCGCTGGCGCGATATCGGGCCGGCGAAGGATCGCGACGGCCGCGAGATCGTCGTGCTGTTCGTCCAGGGCAAGGGAAAATCACGCAACCTCGTCGCCCCGAAGAGCGTGGGCGACTACCTCGAACGCATCCGCAAAATCTCGAAGGCGACCCAGCCCGATGATCGCGTTTTCACGACCATCGACGGCAAGCCGAGCCAGTCTCTCTACAAGCACCTCATCGATGATTTGCTGACCCGCGCCGGCCTTCGCCTCGGCGCGGGCGGCACGCTGCGCTCGACCTACAGCTTCCGCCATACCTACGCGACATTCCGCCTTGGCGAAGGCGTCGACGTGTATTTCCTGGCCGAACAAATGGGGACATCGGTCAAGATGATCGAGGACCACTACGGCCACGTGAACACCATCAAACATGCTGACCGCGTTCTGCAAGGCATGGCCGGATGGGACCCGGAAGGGATCGCAGACGATGTAAGTGAGCAGAACGCCAAGCACGCCAAGGCAGCCTCCACCCGTCAAGCGACGGAGCCGCGCCGACAGGGCAAATCCTCGACCCGCAGTCCGGCCGGAAACAAGCAGCGAGCCTCGCTGCGCCGGAACTGACGGCGGGCTTCCCTTCCTGTCAGCTTTGCCGATGCGCCGCTGGCGCATCTGAATCGGCGAAATGACGAAGCGGGCAAGTGGATCAAAGGCGCGTCGAGCCTCGATGCGACCCGCTTGCCCGCGTCTTCCGCAGCTTGGCCCAGCTGCCGCCGGCATCTGGGATGGGCAGAGCAAGGCCTTCGCTCAATCACGCGCCCGCCGGGCGCGGCTTGATCAGTTTGCTTCCCTCATTCACGGCGTCCATGACGCCGCCGCCGAGCCTCATGTCCAGCATCAGCATGAGGTCGGTGAGATCGGCGTACTGGACGAATGCGCCCAGCCGCCGGTTGGCCTTCATCTGGGAGTCCTCGCTATGCAGCGCGGCGCCCCAGTTTTCTGAAAAGGCGCTGCTGGAATTTGCCGCGCGCGAGGTCGGCGTCAGCCGGATGAAGTCGAATCCCTTCAGCTCAGCGATGCGGCGGTTCAGGGCGTGGCTCAGCACCAGGTCTTGAATATCCTTGTCGGGAAATGCCCGGCGGTAGGCTCGCCGATAACGGCCGTAGGCCCGGTGCACCCACACCTGGAGAGGTTGGTGAAAGATCGCCGAATTGGGATGATCCCAAATGGGATATTGGGTGTCGATTGGCGGGGCCGGGTGGGCCCTGACGAGGAACGCCGTGCGGGCTCCGCGCCCGGAGAGCACCTGCACGATATCCCCCACATAGTCGGTGATCGCCTGCTCGTTGACCGCGCCAATGGGCACATGAAGACAGGTCGGGACGCCGAACCTGTTGAGTGCCCGGTCGCTGGCGATTGGGTCGATCATCTTTCATTACATCCGGCGACCGGTGATCAGTCACATCAGCGTTAACACGGGCAGATGGCATTGTGGCGCGCCACAATCATCACCACCTCGATATCGAGAGTGTCTGCTTCCTCCCGACTGGCAATCAACCGGAAGGAGGCAAACATGGACGAAGGCCCATGTTCTCAACGACGGCGTCCCAATTCCCGCCAAATAGCTCGGCGACGAAAACGGGTTGCCGCCTACGGAACTCGGCTTTTTTCCCTAGTGAATGCGTTGGGTGGCACCGAGGTTGTGTTTCAACTTGGGAGCCTGAGAGTGAAGACCACTGTTGGAACAATCTTGATCCACTGGGCGGTCGGATATCTCACCCCGTCGTTTTTCCACTGGGGCGTTCTGTTTTTCGGCTGAGTCCCGGGCACTGATGAGTCCTGTTGGCTTGGACGAAAAATGACCCCTGTTTGCGACAGCCTCGCGCAGGGGGTCTTTTATGCCCAGCCTGGGCGGCTAAAGCAGGCGCTCTCACCCCACCCTGCGAATAGTACGCCCACGTTGGCGCTCCGCTCGCCGCCAGACGGCGAGCCCCTAAACCCGCCGCCTTATCGCCCATACGAGCCGTGAGAGCGCCGCGACCAAGGCGGCCAGCGCGCCGATTACTGTGCTGATGTCCGTGCATGTCATAGATCCTCCTTTGTTGCCCGCGCGCGCCATGCGCGACGGATGAGGAGGCCCGACCGAGCAGTTGGCCGGTTCGGAACAGGCTGCTTGCACCGCCACGCGGGGCGGAGCTGCACAAGCCGTCAGGCGCGGAAGCGAGCCGCCTTGCAGGATCGGCCTGCTCGGTAAACTCCTCCAGCCGCTCGTCATGGGCGCAAGGGCACGCGAGGGTCTGTGCCATCACGGGCATTGCCGGAAATCGTCCTGGCCAGCCTTTGGATTTCGCCGCCACACGGCGTCCTCGTAAGTCGCGCAAGGTGGGGCCTTGGGCGTCGGGTTCAACGAGAATTGTCCCCTGGCTACGCCATTCCTCGCGCCCGCTTCGCTGCAAAATTCACGTACCGCCTGCGGCGTGAGCCCGCCGCTCCCGCGGCTCCTGAGGATGCGCATACGAGGCCGCGCGGTGCGGCGTCGGCAACCAAAGGAGGACACTATGAATATCGGCAATTTCACGCATGACGGCAAAAATTTCACCGGCACCATCGCCACCCTGGCGATCACCGCCCGGGTGACCATTCGACCGGTCAAGACGACGGCGAAGAGCGCCCCGGACTTCCGGGTCTACGCTGGCGACTTGGAGGTCGGCGCGGGCTGGAACAAGATCAGCAAGGACAAGCGCTCATTCGTCTCGATCAAGCTGGATGATCCCAGCTTCACCGCGCCGATCTATGCGGCGCTGTTCGAGGGCGAGGATGGCGAACACAGCTTGCTGTGGAATCGCTAGGTCGAAGGGGCGGCGCAAGCCGCCCCTTCTTAGGCCGGCCGATAGGCTCAGGGCTTCTTCCGATCGCTGTTGCCACGCGGATCGACCGTCGCAACCCCCTTTTCGTTCGTTGGCCCCTTTGGACCTGGCACTGTTTGGTTGAGTGGCGGGGGCTCCGCTTTGTGGTGCGGCACCCCACTTTGCTCAGCCGGATGGAAGACAACGCCGACGGCGACCGCTAGCGCACCGAGAATACCGTAGAAGGCAGACAGCTTGACGTCACTGGCAATAAAATTGCGAAAAGTAACCACCCACTTGGGGTCACGCTGTGAGATGTTGAATTGGTCTTTTCGACCACGCAATGCGAACAGGCCAGCAATTGCAACTTGCACAGCGCCGAGCACCACGTAATAGGCCTCAAAATGGCTACCGAGAAACAGGCCCGGAACCATCGAGAGCACGCCAGCCACTACGAGTAGCAGACGAGTGAACACCTATCCCCCCTGGAAGGCGAAAACGGCTTCGATTAACGTTGCAAAGGATCTTGGCGTAAAAATGTGAAAACGCAGCCCGCTCACGATATCGCCGAAGACTTCTTGGTCCATCATCACGGAACTGAAATATTCGTTCCGCTCGGCATGCATTTTGGTGATACCGGTATCTTTGACCTTCGACTGCTTTCGCAGGAACTCGGAATTCATCATCGACTGAATGAATTCCATGGCGATGTACTCGCAGATCGGGAACGCTGCAGTCTGTACGTACTTGTCTTCGGCCGCAGTGTATTTTCTGTTTGCGCGGACAAGGCTGCTCCCCTGTGTGAGAGCCGCAGTGTTGCCTTGAACGGCTTCTTGGATGGCTAAAGTGGCCTTTTCTACGAAATAGCGCGGCCGCTGCGGCGGGCTGATCGTAATAGGCTTCAGTTCGGCAACCCAAAAACCCAAGTGAGCCAGCTCTTTGCGGTGGCTCAGTTCCTTGAGGTCGATCTTGTGGAACATCGCCGTGCTGATCGCGGCGTCGTAGGCCTGAACGACCAAATTGGGCTCGAGCCTCAAGGGTACCTGGAGGCGTCGTGCATGTGATTTGGATAGCTCAAGAAGCTGCTCTTCGAGAAGGCGAATGCCTTCCGCGCGATCCGTAAAAAACGATGACAATAGTGCCCCCCGAGCAGCGCAGTCTCTTACCGACTATCGTCAGTCCGCTGCGCTTTCAAGTTGTATGATGCGCCAAGCTACTTCCGGCTTAACATAGATGCAACGAGACGGTCGTGCCGCTCGCGCAAATCGGCCTGGGCTTGGGCGCCGAAGCGCGCCTTGGCGTCCAGCAAATCGGCATCACGCTTGTTGGCGAGAGGTTTATAAGCCGCAGATTCTTCGAGCGGGGGGATCGGCCCCCGAGGGGCGATCTCGACCTTCGGCTCATAGAGTTCGCCTTGGGGAGCTTGCGTCTTCTTCACAACCGTAACCTCCGGCCCCCCGCCGAGCGAGGGACTCACGTAAAAGTGTGTATATGCGGGCTCTGCACTCCTAAGCAAGAGATGAGTGAGAACGTCAGCCGGCCAAATTTCGATCCCAAATAACTGTGGTTTTTGGGTCAGCATCCCGCCGATGGTCCGCGCGGGCCCGTCAGCGCCGCAAGTCAGCCGACGCTGAATATGGTTACGAGAGCATGCGATTGCAATGCGAGCAAAATGTGTCGCCTTTATTGGCGAAATTGGAGGTTTTGCGACACGATCTAGCCGCCTCAGTGGTAACACTAGAGCAATGTTTTGTTGCAAACCCGCAGTAAATTTTTTACAATGCTAATGTAGATTTGAAAAGAAGGAAGACTAATTTTGGAGTAACCACATGCCTGGCAAGAAAATTAAACAACTCGATAAACTATATGAACCAATAGTTGAGATCGCTCCGCGCGCAAAGCTCATCCCTCGGGAGCCCGATCAGACGCCTCCGGTGCCCTTCTCGGAAAAGGTTGATAGGAGGAAGTCCCGCAGCGGCCCGCACGAGGGGCGATAATTGCTGTGGATCAGCTGTGAATTATTTTACTCCGCACAATTTTTGGGCGCTTTTAACGCCACCGGGCCGGACTCATCGCGTTCATGTTGGTTAACGAGTTCTTAACGACCGCCATGGTAATGTGGGGGCGAACTCAGGATGCAGGTAGTCTATCGACGCCGAGATTACAGACGACCGTCATCGGCCAAGAGCCGATGACGCGGAGGCTAGCCTCCGCGACGAGCTGACCGCCAAGCTGGCGGGAGCGCAGGACGGGCTCACCCTCTTCATCGAGAACATGCGAGACGGCGCAGCCCTCGGGGTCGGCTCGGACGCACTCGCCATGGCCGAAGCGCAGCGCCACGCCCTGGGCAGGCTTGAGCACCGTATTGCGAACGCCGGCCCCGGCGGCCTGGCCGCCCTTCGGGCCGAGGTGTTCGCGGCGGTGGCCGCCACCCAGGCGACCCTGCCGCAAGCTGCCGCCGCCGCTTCAACGAAGGCGGCTGACGCACGACTGCATGCCGCGAGCGCCGCCGCGCACCGGACGGTTTCCGGGTTCGTCGACGACTATTATGAGAAGAAAATCTTCGATCCCTACCTCACCTTCGCCTCGGCGGCGGAAGAAGAGGCCTACCGGAAACGCGAGGCCGAGCGCCGCGTCGCCATCGAGCAGGCACTCGCCGAGGATACGCCGGAGAGCAATCTCCGCGCCCTCAAGCTCTCGGAAGAACAGTTGCGCGATGCCGGCGCGCATGGCGCCGACCGCAGCCCGGACTACCGCCCAGGCCTGGCGCGATTGGAGGCGGCCAAGGGTCCGCTGGAGGAACAACTGGCGCTGGCGAGCGAGCGCAACGGTGGCGTTGCTGCGCAGCGGGAAGAACGGCTTGCGGCTGTAGAGGAAACTGGCAGCGGTGCTGCTGCCAGCTTGCCGCCCGACTTGCTTAGCCTCATCCGCGAGAGCGGCATGGCCCCCGGCGACAGCGGTGAAGCGATCCGCACTGTCACAGCAAGCGGGTCCGGGAAGGCGGCAAGCCAGGGGCGCGCTTGACGACTACATGAGCTTCAGCGCCTTGCAATCGGTCGCGACCTTTTTGAAGTAGCCACTATCGCGCAGCATAAGCGGAAGCTCACGGGACTGGGTCTGGTCGAAATCGCTCTGAATGCGCGGATCGGTGAGGCCGAGTTTGCGTCCTGCTTGAAACGCCATGTCGAACGAATGGGCGGCTTGTCGCTCGTAATAATCGGCCTTGGCACGGTCGCCGGCGTCACGGTGATCGCCAAAAACGATACCGTTGGCGATGAAGCATTTCATCGCCGCCTCGTAGAGCATCTGGTAGGCGGGCCGGTTTGAAGGTGAGGCCGGCTGCGCCTCGGCGCTTGTCGCCGACAGAGCCGCGACCGCCAGAGCGACCACGAACAAGCTCACCTTGGCCATTTTGCATCACCGGATCGAGAAATCGACCGGTCGAAGTTACAAAATGGGCCATACGGTTGCGGGAATTGCTGAATTCACCGTTGATTGTATTGGTTTATGTGGCGGGACCGAAAGTCACTCGTCGGCGAGGACTTTCAAGATAACTCAACAAACTTCGCTGCTTAGGCAGTGACCCCTTGCAACCGTATGGCCCATACGGTTGCGCGGGAGCGAGGATTAGTGACGGGACTGACGTTTGATGCGGATGTCACGCGGCTCTTCGATCCGCAGGGACACCGCAAGTACCTGTGCGACAGCGAGCGGCGGCGGTTCTTCGACGCCGCCGCCGGGCTCGACAGCGAGGGCTTTGCCTTCTGCTGGCTCCTGGCCTGTACCGGCTGCCGCCTCAGTGAGGCGCTGGCTCTCACCCCGGACCGCCTCGACGCCGAGACCGGCCGGGTGATCTTCCGCACGTTGAAGCGGCGGAAGCGTATCTTCCGCGCCGTGCCGGTGCCCGCAGAGCTGATGGCGAAACTGGTCGCCATGCCCGGTGGGACGAGGCCCGCCGCGCCGCTCTGGCCCTGGAGCCGCCAGACCGCCTGGCGGCGGGTCAAAGCGGTGATGCGGGCCGCCGGCATCACCGGGCCGCAGGCCACGCCGAAGGGCCTGCGCCATGGGTTCGGCATCGCCAATGCCGAGAACAACGTTCCCGCCACGCTGACCCAGCGCTGGATGGGGCACGCCAAGCCCCAGACGACGGCCATCTATCAGCAAGCCGTCGGCCAGGAGGAGCGAGCCTTCGCGCAGCGGGTGTGGGGTCCGATGGCCGGGCGCGGCTAGTTGGACCCGCCAAGCTCCCGCTGCGCCTTGCGCTCGGCGTATTCGGCCAGGGCCTCCGCACGTCCCTTGCGATAGCCGATGACAGCTTCCCCGGCCGCCATCCTGGCTGATAGCCAGAGCCATCGCAGGATGGAGAGGATGGGGTATGTCAGCAAGCTCGACACGCCGTTGCTGCAGCTGTCGTCAGGGGACCGCTTCACCCTGCGCGACGCCTGCCAGGGCGTGCACATCTTCGGCGGCATTGGCTCCGGCAAGACGAGCGGCAGCGGTCAGGCGCTGGCTGCCGCTTACCTGCGCGCCGGCATGGGCGGGTTGGTGCTCGCCGCCAAGCCCGACGAGGTCGGGCTGTGGCTTCGCTACGCGAAGAAGCACGGCCGAGCGAACTCGGTCGTGTTGTTCGGCGAGCATGGCGGCGGCTTCAATTTCATCACCTATGAAATCGCCCGCCAGGGCATGGCCGGCCTGGGCAGCGTCGTCGAATGCCTGATGCGCATCCTCGACGCCGCGCGCCTCACCAACCCGAACGCCGGCCGTTCCGGCGACGCCTTCTGGGAGGACGCCACCCGCCAGGTGCTGCGCAACTCCATCCCGATCCTCTACGCGGCGACCCGCAGGCGGATATGATCGTACGCCCCTTCGATCAGGTGCTTGGCCAGGCCGAGATAGGGCTCGGCCATGCGGAAGATGCCTTGCTTCTCCAGGGTGCGATGGTCGATCCGCGCCTCGGACCCGCCCGCCTCCAGCGCGCGGTTGCAGTCGGCCGCCCAGGCGGCGCGCCACTGGTTCACGTTGCGCAGCGCCTCGGCCACTTCAAGGGCGTCCCGGTCGACCTCGAGGCCGGTATCGTTGAAGCGCTTGCGCGCCTCATTTACCGCCTCCATGACCTCCTCGCGCTCGTTCCAGTCGCGCTCCTTCTTCGCCGAGAAGCCAGTCGGTGTCGTCGGGTCCAGCCGGCGCATGGTGAGCATCACATGCGCATGTGGCTGTTCGAGCCCGTCCGAAGCCTCCGGCTCATGGACGGCGATGTCGGCGACCATCCCCTTGGCGACGTAGTGCTCCTGCACATGCCGGCGAACGAGGTCGATCCGCTCGGTCCGGGGAAGCTCCCTCGGCAGGCTGATCTCCACCTCTCGCGCCAGCTGGGCATCGCCGCGCTTCTCCGACCGCTCAACGAGGTTCCACAGTGTTTGGCGGTCCCAGGCGACGGTCGCGCCAGCCGGGTAGAGGATCTCCGTATGGACCACGTCCGGCTTGTCGTAGCTGAACCATTGGCCCTGCGAATTGTCGAAGAGCCGCTCCCCCGAACGGTACGCGGCAGCGGCAAGCGCAGAACGTCGGGTCGCCCCGCCCGGGCCAGAGGCCCGACCGAGCGACCGCGAAATCACCTTCAGCCGGAGGTGATAGATAGCCATACCCAACCCCCATGCGTGACCAACGCCTGCCGAGCGACGGTACGGAAGAAAGTCTGGATGTGTGCACTTATACATCCTGCGGATGTGCACCCAACTTTCTCCTCGCCCATCGGTCGAGTGCGGCGTCGGAAATCCGCCAATGGTGCATCGCCGCAACATTGGCGGTGGGGGTCGGGAGGGGATTTACGTCACCCCCATTTCACCCCGACGGAGGGTCCGGCGCGGGGCACCGGAACGGGACCAGTCCCGTAGCCCAGGTCAGGGGCCGCGCCCCGACACCCTGTTTGCTAAGAGGCTGCCCGCGTCAGCGGGGGCAGATGATCGCCATCGTCATGAGTTGCGCCACCCACCTTGCGACGCGACCTCCTTTGCGGTGGCTCTTCGGCACCTAGCTCAGTTGCTCGGAACCATCGCCCCGGCTAGGCGCTTTGGTTGTACCACCCGGGCGCTGTGCTCGGGCCGAACCAGGCTTTTCCTGGTCGGACACTAGGCGGAATGTGGATGGCTCCGCCTACTGTTTTTTGGGCTCCTCGGTCGAGCTAGGAGTTAGGAATTATTCCTTCAGAGCCCGCGGTCCCTGACCATCCCTGGGACGACGGCATTTCGAATGAGACAGCGGCTTCGCTGTGTCGGTCGGATGCGTCGTCCAAAATTCTAGCGACCAAACGATCCCACAGAAGCTGCCCTGCGATGGAGAGTTGGGTTGTCTGTGGAGACAGTGTCGCTAATCGGCAAAATCGTGGTCTGCCTCGGCGCGGCATTAGAGTTGCGCCATCTGGCTCGCGCAATTGGCAAGCAATTCAGCGGATGCACAGGCTGGCGCAGCGTTGCCGCTCGGATCGTACAACTCGATGACGCCACCTTGGTGGGCGTCGTGATGTGCATGGTCCTTGCCTCGGCGAAGAGCCCCCGCATAGACTCCCCTTGGTGATCCTTTCGCAGCTGTGTGCGAAGGGCGCTATACAGCCGATTGTCCACAATGCTGAGCTGACCGGGCCCTAGGCGTCCGGCCGCGATCTCCTCTCCATACGCGTCTTTGAGAAAGCCGATCGGATCGGGCGCTTTGCGCAGACCCGGATAAGGGGCGCGCCGCTCCACTGGCCCTGCCGGCTCTGCCCGCACCTGACTGCGCAATTCAACTACGGCCGACAGCACCGGTCCCGCCGCTCTGATAAGTTCGGCAAGCTCCTCAGCCGAGAGTGCTGCCTCCCCAGATCGTGAAATCTGTGCCAGCGCGACTATCGCATCGTCAACTGTCTCATAGTCAGAAATGTTGCCTCAATATTGATGGTAAACTTAACGCAATTTAGAAACGTGTATGACAATTAGAAGCAAAGTAGCCAAGGCCCACCACACTAGCAAGTGACTTCATAGTATCCGCACTAATATTTGTTGCGAATTCTTGTTCATTCTTATCGAAAATGTTTTCACTGGGTCGGTGGATCAGCTCTACAACTTTCAGCTTCTGCTCACCGCGCTCCATATTTGTTCGCCGGCATCCCCCTTGTCCAAGATGCTCCCTATCTCCTCCGCCTGCGGGCTAGAGCCGTAGAAGGCGGTGCGGTCAAACGGTATGGCATCAATTTCCGCATCCAGGCACGGATCGCCTCGCACAGCGGCTTCGAGCGCATTGTTGAGGATGTTTAAGGCCTGGCTATTCGCAGATTTTACGTGTGGCACAACAGTACCGAGGAGCGACTTCAGCTTTTGATGTATGTCAGCTCGGTATGTGGTCCTCGAATATGGAGCGCCGTACTCCCAATCGCCATTGTCGTGCTTGAGGAGGACAAGGCGGTCGCTGTGCCAATCCTGTTTCTCTTCTGCGTCAAAGTGGGCGATTACGCGGTCTCGCACTTCTAAAATTTCAGCATGGTCTCGGCGCTGAGCGGGCGTCAGTCCCTTCTGAATATTCAGCTGTTGGTGCCGCCCTTTATCCCCTTGTGTCGTCGACCTAGCATACAAAATTATCGCCTGAGCGAGGATTGCCCCTTGGGCGTTGATCGCGTCCCGATCCAATCCCGTAAACCGCCCCGCTCCGGTCTCTTCCCTCAATGTTGACAGCAAATCTGTCAGTTCTGCTGCGTGCAGCAGATCGGCAAAGCGGGAGGCGCGGTGCATGTGCCGCTCGATTGTTGCGGCCAGATTGGTGTGGCGACCGGACGATCTCAGGTTTGCGGCGAGCTGTGTAAGATCAAGCTGTCGAGTGGCCATGGCCGGCTCTCCAAGGTGCCGTGTTTGGTATTTCTAATTGGGGCCTTTGTTTAGTTCTCGCGAATTCTTCGAAGCCGCAATGGCCGATGTGGCTCCAGTCCAATTTCTGCGACGTTGTCCAACTGCAGGCTTCAAACCAGCATGAGCCGGATGCAGTCCTGCCCAAAGGCCCTTGGCCTCACCGGCGCGCAATCCGCCGCCTGGCCCTATCCAACGCTAGGAGGGCTAATTTCCCGCCCGATCACGGATCGCACCGAGCCAAGACAAAACATCACCAGCTGCATCACGTGCTTGCAGGTGGGCTAGCGTCATTCGAGCCATAGCGCTCGTATTCAGCCGCTTCTTCGCCTTACCGACTTTCTTGCCCTTCGCCGCCTCGTCAACGTCGATCCAGGCGGCCAAACCGCCGCCTACCACGTGAACCTGTTCGGCCACCAGGTCGGGGACATCGCACCAATCGTCGACGGCGATGTTGCAAGCGAATTCGGCAAGAATTGCATCCGGGTGAATGTAATTTTCCAATTCTCGTTTGCTGGTCAGAAAGCCGATGTCGCTTGTACCCCGCGCATTCACGGCATCGACCTGGGCTTTGTATTTCGGAGCAACCTGATCGTCGGCGTCGTAGATATGGACCTCGATGAGACCAGCATTTGCGAGATATCGCTTGTCGACCCAATGCTGCAGCGTCCCGCCGCCCGTACCTCATCGTGCGGGACATCCCCCACCTTGACGCCAGCGGCGCGTCGCAACGGGGGGCCATCGTCGCAAAGCTCGTCTTCGAAGACGAGTTCAGCGTGCGCATGGACAACCATCAGGTCTGGTGGGCCGGCGACCTGCCCCACGGCACGGACGGCCAGCCGATCCCGAACCTTGGGGCGGGTGCGGCGACGCTCACGCTGAGCGACGTGAGCGCTGACGTTGTCGTCAACTTCCAGTTCTCCCACAAGCCCAAGCCCAACGGCCAGTTCCGCGACTACGTCGACTTGTTCGAAAAGGTCGAAACCTACGCGGCGGTCCTCGGTGGGCCGGCCATGGAGAAGTTCGGTGATGACCCCCTTACGTTCCGCGAGGTGGCGAGCGGCGGCGCGCACCCGATCTTCAAATTCCAGGACACGCTCACCAGTCGCGCGGCCATCGGCGACCTCGCCGCGAAGTTCGACGACGAAGTGGTCGCCGTCATCGGCCTTGGCGGGACCGGGGCCTACCTGCTCGACTTCATGGTCAAGACGCCGGTGAAGGAAGTGCGTGGCTTCGACGGGGATGTCTTCCATGTCCACAACACCTTCCGCGCGCCCGGCCGGCTGACGAAGGAGGAACTGAAGCAGCCCAAGGCGCAGGTCTACCGAGAGCGGTACACCAACTTCCGCCATGGCCTGAATCTCCAGGCGAAGTACATCGATGCCACCAGCCAGGACGACCTGGCGGGCGTCACCTTCGCCTTTGTCTGCGTCGATAAAGGTTCGGCACGTAAGGTCATCTTCGAACTGCTGATCGAACTGGGGATCCCCTTCATCGACGTCGGCATGGGCCTGAAGCGCAAGGGCGTTGGCCTCAACGGGATGATGCGGACGACCTACTTCCCGGCCGACAAGGCCCAGGCGGTGATGGACAAAGGTTGGGCCGAGGTCACTAGCGATCCGGACAATCTCTACAAAACCAACATCCAGATTGGTGAGTTGAACGCCCTCAATGCCTGCTTGGCGGTCATCCGCTACAAGCAGATTCGCGGCTTCTACCACTCCGACCAGCCGCTCTTTAATATGCTCTTTGAGATCGCCGACATGAAGAACGTCGGCGACGTGGAGATCGAATGACCTTCCGGCTCCAACGCGTCCAGTCCATGCCGAAGGTACTGGAGCCCGGCGTTCTCTACGTTGCGGAGCACTATGGTGCTGCCGCACACCTTTGCGCATGTGGCTGTGGTTCAAAGATCCGCAGCGAAGCTGCCGGGGGTCAGAAATGACCCCCTCTAACTCTCGGTCCGCCAACATCGCCGCCCTCAATGACGAGTTCCGACGGCTGGGGCCAAACCTCAGCCGGGTGAAGTTCGACGGGCTATGGCTCGTGACGCAGGGCGTGCAGGCCATGGGGCCGCAATTCACCTGGTCGGCGCTGGTCGGCACCATGAACTTTGCGGAGTTCCTGCCCGGCAACGATCCCTACGGTGAGCATGACTTTGGCTCGCTCGACATCGAGGGGACACGGGTGTTTTGGAAGATCGACTACCTAGAGCGCGGTACGCCTCATGGCGCGGAGGACCCCACCGACAACGCGCGGACCTGTCGGACGATGACGATCATGCTGGCAGAGGAATATTAATGTCGGACGAGAGTCCTTCACTCACTGTTGTTCACCAGCGGGTTGGTCTCGGGAAACGGCAGCCGCGCGCCGACCGCTTTGCCACCTTCGGGGCCATAGGTGGCCCGCACTGACTCTTCGAGCCCCTCAAGCAGCGGTGCATAGTCTGTTGCCCAAGGCCTGAGAGCGTCCCAAAGCGAAACGAAATAGAGTGAACGCAGCGCCAAGCCATCGTCGGAAGTGCCGCGCTCAGCAGTGAAGAGCCCGGTGATTGGATAGCCGGGCCCAGTAGCGAACCTCAGAAGCACCGAGGCCGCCGAACTGTTAAAGGACCTAGTCCCGCCCACGTTCCTCACGCCGAGGAGATTTTCGGTAGAAAGGAAGAGCTCGAACCGTTGATCCGTGCCGAATGCAACAAGTTGTGCAGGCAGAGACGGCTCCAGGTCGGTCAGAAGACGATTCAAGTCCCAACCGCCGACAAACTTGAACAGCCCAGAGACTCTGTAGGTGGGAAATGCATTGCCCCTCCTCAGGTCCTCCTCGCTGCCGATGCGACCGCTCGCGCTTAAAATCGACTCCATCTCTGCAACGAGGTTTGGAGCGTCGGCTGGCGGCCACTGGCCATGTGTCTGAGACCCGTCCATTCCATCCTTAGACCACTCACCGGAAACGGAAATCTTCGGTGCTAATCCGATGTCGAGTGAGGCCTTCAACCTATCCAGGGAGAACCAAGGTCGCCGCTTCTGCTTCGAAGGAAGGGCCGCCACTCGGGATCGCGATAGGTATATGACAAGCGGAAATTTCATCGACCGCCTCTGCGTTCTAGAGGCGAGCGTACCGCCTTCGACCGATTTCGCATAGCAGCTGGCGTGGCGACGGCGGATTGGCCGATCAGCCTATGAGGACCCCGTTTGGCCCAGCTTTGCGCCAGGAGGCGATGGGAAGGCGCGCGATCCTTGTGGACAAGGATCGCGATTGATTGGCCTGAACGAGCCGGGATTGATATCTGTGTAGGGTCGATGGCTACAATCTACCTACACAATTCCTACACAGGCATATTGGGTCAAAAATTCTCGTTAAAAAACAACATAGTATAAATCATCCATCATCTCGCGGGGATGAGCGGAGTGTGGTTCAGATCGCCGGCAAGGGTTGCGCGCGGTCCGCGTCCAGATACCGCGCTGAGGTCGGCTTCAAATCCCCGTCCAGCTCAATGACCAGCGGGTTGCCGGTCGGAATCTCGACCCCGACGATGTCGCTGTCGGGCACCGCGAACAGCAGCTTGACGATCGCCCGCAGGCTGTTGCCATGCGCCGCCACCAGCACCGTCTCGCCGGCCTTCAGGTGCGGCGCGATCTCGGCGGTCCAGTAGGGCTCGACCCGGTCCAGGGTGGTCTTCAGGCTTTCGGTGTCGGGGATGGCCTTGCCGGCGTAGCGCGCGTCCTTCGAGAAGTCCCACTCCCCGCCCGCTTCCAGCGGCGGCGGCGGCACGTCGTAGCTGCGCCGCCAGATGGTCACCTGGGCCTCGCCATGCTTGGCCGCCGTCTCAGCCTTGTTCAGCCCGGTCAGCCCGCCGTAGTGGCGCTCGTTCAGCCGCCAGTCGTTGGTGAAGGCCAGGTCCTCCTGCCCCGCCGCCGCCATCGCCAACGCGCCCGTCCGCTGGGCCCGGGTCAGCACCGAGGTGTAGGCCTTGTCGACATGGATGCCGGCCGCCTTGATCAGGGCGCCGCCATGCGTCGCCTGGGCTTCGCCCTCGGCCGTCAGGTCCACATCCACCCAGCCGGTGAAGCGGTTTTCGAGGTTCCACTGGCTCTGGCCGTGGCGGAGGAGGATGAGGGTAGCCATGGGCCGGTGGGCTAAGGCGAAGACGTCCGGCGGTCAAGCGCGGTAGCGCTCCAGCCATTTCTGGTCTATATTCTGGTCAGATCAGGAGCCGCTTCATGACCTCGGTCGGTGTTCTCGAAGCCAAGACACAGCTTTCCGCCCTGCTCGATCAAGTCGAGGCCGGCGGAGAGGTGACGATCACCCGACATGGCCGGCCGGTGGCAAGGTTGGTGGCCGCCGAAGCGATCGACACGGCGCGGGCGCGCAAGGCGGCTGACGAACTCCGCGCCCTGCGCAAGAAGAGTTCCCTGGGCGGTCTGTCCTGGAAGGCGTTGCGCGACGAAGGCCGTCGTTGAGATGCGGGTGATCGACGCGTCCGTCGCCCTCGCCTGGTGCTTCGACGATGAGACGACAGTCGATACGGAGGCCCTGCTGGACAAGGTTGTCGAGTCCGGCGCCCACGCGCCCGCCTTGTGGAAACTCGAGGTCGCCAACGTCCTGTTGCAGGCGGAGAAACGCGGCAGACTGGCCGCGGGCCAGGTCGATGACCGGGTGCTCCGCCTCGGCCGCCTTCCAATCGTGCTCGACCATGAGGCAGGCGGCTCGGCGCATCGCCACGTGCTGGCGCTGGCCCGCGACGAGCGCCTCACGACCTACGACGCCACCTACCTTGAACTGGCGCTTCGCCTGGGGCTGCCGATCGCGACCCTGGACAAGGATCTGGCGGCGGCCGCCTTGCGGCGGGGCGTCATGACGGTCCTCTAAGACCCCTGCCCTTCGCCGCGAAATCGGCTAAACCCCACCCATGCGTGACCGCTTCTTCTATCCCCTGGCCATCGCCCTGACCGCCGGCATGATCATGCTGGCCATGGTCTGGCCGCAGGGCCAGGGCGCCCGTTCGCCGGCCCCGTTCGGCCACGAGCCGATCACCCCGGCCAAAGCCGCAGGACTCCGCACCGCCCAATGAGCGACATCGATCCCGTGGCGGCCGGTCGCCGCGTGCTGAGCACCGAGGCCCGCGCCCTCGACCAACAGGCCGCCGAGCTGGGCGAGGACTTCGCCCGCGCCGTCGAGATCGTCTTCGCCTCCAAGGGCCGGGTGGTCTGCACCGGCATCGGCAAGAGCGGCCATGTCGGCCGCAAGATCGCCGCCACCCTGGCCTCGACCGGCACCCCGGCGATGTTCGTCCACGCCGCTGAGGCCAGCCACGGCGACCTGGGCATGTTCGGCGACGCCGACGTCGTGCTGGCCCTCTCCAAGTCCGGCGAGGTGCGCGAGCTGTCCGACATCATCGCCTACTGCCACCGCTTCGGCCTGCCGCTGCTCGGCATGACCGCCAATCCGCACAGCGCGCTCGGCAAGGCCTCAACCGTCGTCCTGAAACTGGCCGACTCGCCCGAGGTCACCGGCGACCTGCACGCCCCGACCACCTCCACCACCCTGCAGATCGCCCTCGGCGACGCCCTGGCCGTGGCCCTGCTGGAGCGGCGCGGCTTCACGCCCAAGGATTTCCACGTCTTCCATCCCGGCGGCAAGCTGGGGGCCATGCTGCGCACGGTCGGCGATCTCATGCACAAGCTGGCCGAGGCCCCGCTGGCCGGGCTCGACATGCCCATGCCCCAGGCCATGGAGGTGATGACCGCCCGCCGCCTCGGCGTGGTCGGCGTGGTCGACGCCGAGGGCCGGCTGGCCGGGGTGGTCACCGACGGCGACCTGCGCCGCAACTTCGACGGCCTCTCGTCCAAGACCGTCGGAGAGGTGATGAGCCGCAACCCCAAGGCCGTCACCGCCGAAACCCTGGCCGCCGACGCCGCCCGGATCATGAACGAGAGCCGCATCACCGTGCTGTTCGTCGTTGATGACGGCCGGCCGGTCGGCGTCCTGCACGTCCACGATGTGCTCAGCGCCGGAGTCGTCTAGGGCGCTGCCTAGCCGCCGCCGGCCAGGCGGTATAACCTCGTTATCAGTCCAGTTCCGCGTTCCCGCCGGCTTACCCGGAGGTCTCATGACGCGCCTGCCCAGCCTCGCCATCCTCGCCGTCGTCCTGGCCGGCCTGTTCGCGCCGCTGGCCTGGGGCCAGGGCGGTCCGCCCGCCGCGACCCAGGGCGGCGCCCCGAAGAGCCGGGCCCAGCAGCAGGCCGAACGGCGCGCCGAGGCTCGCCAGCGCTCCGAAGCCGCCCGGGCTGAACAGCGCCGTGTCGAGGCCGCCGAGGACGCCGCCGCCCAGAAGGCCTCCGACGAGGCCAACGCCCGCTGGGAAGAGATGCGGGCCCGCAACGCCGAGCAGATCCGGAAATTCGATGAGGCCATCGAGACCTGGGTCGAGGAGACGCCAAAGCCGCCCGGCACGGTGGAGAGCTTCATCTCCGCCAGCTACGCCGAGGAGACCGCGCTCGGCGAAAGCGCCCGGGTCGTCTTCTACAATCGCCAGGACGTGCCGACCCACCGGGTCGAGTTCGGTCCCGACGGCAAGCCCACCGGCCCCATCACCCTGACCCAGCAGGGCAAGGTCTTCGAGACCATCGGCCCGCAGCTGGTCGACGGCGCCACCTGGGCCCCGCTCTACGGCAAGGATCCCTATGGCGAGGAGATCATCGTCTCCGCCGAGATCGTCAAAGGCGGCCACGTGATCGGCTTCTACGAGTTCAACGGCGAGGGCCTGCCCTGGCGCGGCGAGCGCTGGAACCTCGACGGCGTGCGGACCGGCGGCTTCTACGATCCGCGCATGAAGCCGCCGCCGGACACCCTGGGCGCCGGCTTCGACGTGCCCGCCTCGCCCCGGCTGTTCACCGGCGTCTGCCCCGAGTGCCGCCAGAAGGCCGACCGCTACAACGACCTGGCCAACAGGGTCAGCGGCATCCTCAACCAGATGCGAGTGCAGTCCGAGGAGCACAAGCATTCGCACCGGGCGGCGCAGATCCCCATCGAGCAGCGGTTCGCCCATCTGAAGGCCGAACTCGACGCCCTGACCCCGCAGCTGGAGGCGGCCCGCGCCGCCGCCCTCGAGTGCGAGAAGATCTGCCGGCCGCAGACAAAGCCGGACGAACTGGCGACCACCGGCCCACCGACCGCCGCCGCGCCGAAACTCCCGGCCCCGGACCTGACCCGCCCCAGCCTGCTGCCGGTCGCCAAACTCGAACCGCCGGCCAGCTTCTGCGACGAGTTCGCCCGCGTCGCCTACATGAACGAGGTCTACACTCCGGCCGCCAAGGCCAGCCTAGCCAACGCCCAGACCGCCACCGCCCACCTGGGCAAGCTCGGCGGCATGTTCACCGACTACATGAAGAACGAGGGCGGCCCCGGCTGGGCGGCCGTGCGGGCCGAACAGACCGCCTATGGCCCCATCGCCGAGACGGCCACCGCCGAGTCCACGGCCATCAACGCCATGTACCAGCGCATCCTGGCCATCCCCATCCTCCCCTGCCCGGGCGAGCAGACCCGCGTCGCCACCGGCGACCCCGCCCCGCCGCCGGCCGCGCCGGTCTCCGAAGGCGTCGGCGTCATCCCCGCCCGCGCTCCGGACGGCAAGAAGCCCTGCCCGCCCAAACAGGGCCGCAAGCCCATCACCGTCGGCTCCAACGGCAAGGTCGGCTCCGGCGCCCAGCTGACCAAGAAGCTCGGCGGCATGCTGGTCGGCGGCCTGCTCGGCGCGGCCGGAGTCGGTGGTGGCGGCGGCGGGGGGGACGGCCCGACCCTCTACAAATGTCGCATCAAGGACAGCGAAATGACCGTCTTCACCGATCCCCTGACCGGGGTGTCGCTGAAGGTCGGCGCCAAACGCGGCAAGGGCGATGTCGTCAACGTCTTCGCCAACATCGCCAAATCGCCCGACAAGGGCACCTTCCAGACCGCCTTCCTCGAACGGAGCGGCGACCACCAGGTCCAGGCCCCCTTCGATGTCGGCCCCTGCGACCTGTGGGGCGAGTGGAAGCTGACCGTCTCCTGGACCCGCGATACCTACGTCGACGGCAGCCTGGTCAAGCACGAGGAAGGCGGCTGGTCCGAGGGCGGCAAGTTCTCCATCCCCGGCGTGCTCAGCAAGGTCGATGCGCCGACGGGCATGTGGAAGCAGATGGGCTTCTCCAACGCCAGCAACGGCGCCCGCGAGGCCTTCATGGCCTTCAAGGTCCCGCCCGGCTCCGGTCCCATGACCTTCGTCATCCACATCACGCGACCGGGCGGCGACCCCGTCACCACCGTGCCCTTCCTCATGACCATGACCGAGACCGCGCCCGGCGTCTTCGGCTTCAACCCGCTGAAGACCGAGGAGGACTGCCCGCCGGTCCCGGCCGACCGGGTCTACATCTCCGACGGCTCCGACAGCCCCCGGCTGCCGTTTGCCAGCAACCCCGGACCGGCCGCGCCCGAACGCGAAAAGGAGGCGCCGCTGCCGCCGCCCGACCTGCGCGCCACCACCCCGCCGCCGGCTCCGCTGGCCCCACCGCCTGCTGGCGCGATGGACCCACGACTCGCGGCCGGCGAGACAATCCCGCTCACCATCGCCCCCCTCAAGGAAATCGGCTCCCTGGCCGAGTACGAGGAGCGCTTCCAGCCCACCTTCGAGCGCCTGATGGACCTGAGAATGCTGGTGCAAAGGGCCGCCGAGGCCTGCGCCGCCGGGACGCCGCCGCCACGAGGGCAAGCGGGCTGGGCCGACTATGAGGCCCGCTTCCGCAAGACACTCGACGACTTTCTGAGCGACCTTGGTGAGCTGGACCCGGTCGGGCCGCAGGCCAAGGACATTACGGACAAGAGGATGGGCCACACCGTGTCGGCCCAGGCGATGCAGCGCGAACTGGACGCCACCCCGCCACCCACCTGCCCGCCGCGCCTGCCGGACGACCCCGGACCGCCCGAAAGCATCCTCGACGACGTCGATGACGTGCGGCCGCTGGGATGACCGATGGCCCCTGACGACCTCGGCCACAACGCGCTATAGGAGCCGTCCAAGAAAACGGCTCCCGAGTCCTTGCATGCCCTTCCTCCCCCGCGCCGACCTCGTCCCCAACACCGTCGCCTACGAGACCGAGCCGCTGGTCAAGGCCACGGGATTCCGCGAGTACGACGCCCGCTGGCTGTTCGGCCCGGATATCAACCTCTTGGGCATCCAGGCCCTGGGCCTGGGCCTGGGGACCTACATCCAGTCCCTCGGCCACCGCCGCATCGTCGTCGGCCACGATTTCCGCAGCTACAGCCTGACCATCAAGCAGGCCCTGAGCCTTGGCCTCATCGAGGCCGGCTGCGAGGTGCTCGACATCGGCCTGGCCCTGTCGCCCACCGCCTACTACGCCCAGTTCGACCTTGAGGCCCCCTGCGTGGCCATGGTCACCGCCAGCCACAACGAGAATGGCTGGACCGGGGTGAAGATGGGCGCCGCCCGCCCCCTGACCTTCGGCCCCGACGAGATGGGCGCCCTCAAGGACATCGTGCTCGGCGCCAAATTCAAACCGCGCGACGGCGGCAAGCTGACTCGCATCGAAGGCATGCACGAGCGCTACATCGCCGACGTCGCTCGCCGCGCCAGCATCAAACGCCCGCTGAAGGTCGTCGCCGCCTGCGGCAACGGCACCGCCGGCGCTTTTGTCCCCGACGCCCTGCGCCGCATGGGCGTGGCCGTGGTCTATGAGATGGACTGCGAGCTCGACTGGACCTTCCCCAAGTACAACCCCAACCCCGAAGACCACGAGATGCTCCAGGAGATGAGCAAGGCCGTGAAGGAATTCGGGGCCGACCTGGCCCTGGGCTTCGACGGCGACGGCGACCGCTGCGGCGTCGTCGACGACACCGGCGAGGAGATCTTCGCCGACAAGATCGGCCTGATGCTGGCCCGCGACCTGGCCCCGCTGAACCCGGGCGCCACCTTCGTCGTCGACGTCAAATCGACCGGCCTCTACGCCACCGACCCCATCCTCGAGGCCAACGGCGCCACCACCGTCTACTGGAAGACCGGCCACAGCTACATCAAGCGCAAGTCGGCGGAACTGGGCGCCCTGGCCGGCTTCGAAAAGAGCGGCCACTTCTTCCTCAATGAGCCGCTGGGCAGGGGATACGATTGCGGCCTGACCGCGGCGGCGGCCATCCTGTCGATGCTCGACCGCAACCCGGACAAGAAACTCAGCGACCTGAAGAACGCCCTGCCGGTCGCCTACACCTCCCTGACCATGAGCCCCCACTGCGCCGATGAGGAAAAATACGGCGTCGTACAAAGCATCGTCAGCGAGTACGAAACCCTGGCCGCCAGGGGCGGCGAGATCCTCGGCCGCGGGATCACGCAGGTCATCACCGTCAACGGCGTCCGCGTGGCGTTGGACGACGGCAGCTGGGTCCTGGTCCGCGCCAGCTCCAACAAGCCGGAGATCGTTGTGGTCGTGGAGAGCACCCGCTCGGCCGACGACATGCGGGCATTGTTCCACAAGGAAGTGAAGCCGAGGCTGGCCGCCTACCCGCAGGTTGGGAAGTATAATCAAGAGATCTGAAGGCCGCGCGCGACATTCCCTTCTCCCGCTTGTCGGGAGAAGGTGGCGGCCGAAGGCCGTCGGATGAGGGCAGCACCGGCCTAGACGATTGCGCGCGTTCTGGCGCGGATAGCGCAGTCGCTAGCCTTCCCTTTCCGCTCTGCCCTCATCCGACCCCTTCGGGGCCACCTTCTCCCGACAAGCGGGAGAAGGACCGAGCCAGGAGTGCCCAAAAGCCACCCTCCCCGCCAACCCGCACCACCCCACCCTTCCTATGGTTGCCCTCTCACCCCACGTCATGCTCAAAGCCGCCCATAAAAGCGGCGTCCACGCCCCAAACACAGAGACACTTCCATGCGTGTTGCGATGATCGGCACCGGCTACGTCGGCCTGGTGTCCGGAGCCTGCTTCGCCGACTTCGGCCACACCGTCTGCTGCATCGACAAGGACGCCGGCAAGATCGCCCGGCTGCATGACAACATCATGCCGATCTACGAGCCGGGCCTCGATGACCTGGTGGCCCGCAACGTCAAGGCCGGCCGGCTGTTCTTCGCCACCGAGGCCGATGACGCCGTCCGCAACGCCGACGCGGTGTTCATCGCCGTCGGCACCCCCTCGCGCCGCGGCGACGGCCACGCCGACCTCTCCTACGTCTACGCCGCCGCCGAGGAGATCGCCGGCCTGATGAACGGCTTCACCGTCATCGTCACCAAGTCCACCGTGCCGGTCGGCACCGGCGACGAGATCGAGCGCATCATCCGCGAAATACGGCCCGACGCCGAGTTCGCCGTCGTCTCCAACCCTGAGTTCCTGCGTGAGGGCGCCGCCATCGACGACTTCAAGCGGCCCGACCGCGTCGTCGTCGGCACGGACAACGCCAAGGCCCGCGAGGTGATGACCGAGATCTACCGGCCGCTGTTCCTCAACGAGACCCCGATCGTCTTCACCGGACGCCGCACCAGCGAGCTGATCAAATACGCCGCCAACGCCTTCCTGGCCTTGAAGATCACTTTTATCAACGAGGTCGCCGACCTCTGCGAAGCGGTCGGCGCCGACGTGCAGCAGGTGGCCAAGGGCATCGGCCTGGACAACCGCATCGGCGGCAAGTTCCTCAACGCCGGCCCCGGCTATGGCGGCAGCTGCTTTCCCAAGGACACCCTGGCCCTGGTCCGCACGGCCAGCGACGCCGGCGCCCCGATCGAGCTGGTCGAGGCCACCGTCCGCGTCAACGACCGCCGCAAGAAGGCCATGGCCGCCCGCGTCGCCAAGGCCCTGGGCTCCGAAGACCTGACCGGCAAGGTCATCGGTGTCCTCGGCCTCACCTTCAAGCCCAACACCGACGACATGCGCGACGCCCCCAGCCTCGACATCGTCCCGGCCCTGCAGGCCATGGGCGCCACCGTCCAGGCCTATGACCCGGAGGGCCATGAGGCCCGCCAGATGCTGCCGGGCATCGACTTCAAGGACGGCCCCTACGACGCCGTCGAGGGCGCCGACGCCGTGGTCATCATCACCGAATGGGACGAGTTCCGCGCCCTCGACCTCGACCGCGTCAAACTGCTGATGCACGCCCCCGTCGTCGTCGACCTGCGCAACATCTACCGCCCCGACGACATGCGCCGCCGCGGCTTCGAGTATTCGAGCATCGGGCGGGAGTAGGCGCCCTCCTTCTACCGCTCATCCCGGCGAATGCTGGGCTGAGCGGTCGTTGAGGGGATCTAGGCCGAAGCCGGAACCAGCCCCTCACCCTCCGCCACCCCGTCATAGACCGCCTGGTCCAGAATCCCCTGCCGCCTGGCCACCAGCGTCGGGACCAGCGCCTGGCCCGCCACATTCACAGCCGTGCGGCCCATGTCGAGGATCGGGTCGATCGCCAGCAACAGGCCCGCCCCCTCCAGCGGCAGACCCAGGGTCGACAGGGTCAGGGTCAGCATGACCAGCGCCCCGGTCAGTCCGGCCGTCGCCGCCGAGCCGAGCACCGACACCGCCGCGATCAGCAGGTACTCGGTCGGTCCGAGCGCGATGCCGTAGAACTGCGCCACGAACAGCGCCGCGATGGCCGGATAGATGGCCGCGCAACCGTCCATCTTGGTCGTCGCCCCCAGGGGCACGGCGAAGGCGGCATAGGCCTTGGGAACCCCCAGCCGCTCCTGGGTCACCGTCTCGGTCACCGGCAACGTCCCGATCGACGAGCGCGAGACGAAGGCCAGCTGGATCGCCGGCCAGGCCCCGGCGAAGAACCGCAAGGGGTTCAGCCCATGCAGCAACAGCAGGGCCGGATAGACCCCGAACAGCACCAATCCCAGCCCCAGATAGACCGCCAGGCTGAACACCCCCAGCTGCTGCAGCGTGTCCCAGCCATAGTGGGCCACCGCATAGCCGATCAGCCCCACGGTCCCGACCGGCGTCAGCCTGATCACCCAACCCAGCACCTTGCGCACGATGGCCAGGGCCGAGGCGTTGAACCGCAGGAAGGCCTCGCCGGCCTCGCCCACCCGCAGGGCGGCGACGCCGGCCACCAGGGCCAGCACCACGATCTGCAGCACATTGAACGACAGCCCGGTCTTGGCCGCGCCGTTGGTGATGCTGGTGGAGGCCGTCAGTCCGAGGATGTTGACCGGGACCAGGCCGGTCAGGAAGTCGAGCCAGGAGCCCGTGGACTTCGGCGGCGCGGCCAGGTCGGCGGCGACGCTGGTGTGCAGGCCCGGCTGCAGGAGGATCCCGAGCGCCAGGCCGATGACCACCGCGACCAGCGCCGTCACCGCGAACCACAGCAGCGTCCGCCAGACCAGCCCGGCGGCGTTCTTCAGGTCGCGCAGGCTGACCACACTGGCGACGATGGCGCAGAACACCAGCGGCGGAACCAGGACCCGCAACAGCTGGACAAAGATCGCCCCGACCTGCCGCAGAGTCTCGGCCAGCCACCAGCCCTGCTGCCCGACCTCGTCGCCCAGGCCGCGCGCCAGCAGGCCCAGCCCCAGCCCGACGACCATCGCCGCCAGGACCTGGACCCCGAACCCGGAAATGAAACGGCTGGACGCCTTGCTGGCCATGGAATGCTCCGCTGTATCCAAGCCACGGTTAGGCCAGGACGACGCCTCTCGCCTTCCAGAAGTTCTGCACGGGATGATTAGTTTCCGTGAACGGAAACCTCCGCTGGGATGATCAGGCCCCGCGGCCAGGCGAGCCTGAGGTCGGCGCGCCATGATAGAAATTCTGGCGCTGCCGCGCCTCGGCATGCGGGCGCCCGACCACGCCACGGCGGGCGCATGCCGACAGGCTGGTGAATATGTCTAGACATATTCACCAGCCAAAACCGCCCTTCGCCGACCCGGGCCGCGAGGGAGTGCCCAGGCCGGGCACAAGCCGGCCAACCTTCGGCAACCGGCGACCAACCCGATGGCCAACGTCCGGGGCTACCTTCACAGCGTCCCAACCAACCCGCCGACCACCCCAACCCGCTGATTTCACTGGCCTAAGGACGATGACCGTCCCTTCCGGCGTCGCGACGCGGTATAATGGTTGGCCGCTTCGACAAGGGTCGCGCTTGCGCCGGCCCCGCGCCTCATGGAGTCTGGCCGCCGGAGAATCCCCTTGCCGCCAGAGCCAGCCCCCGTCCCCTCGCCGCGTTTCGGGGCCTATCTGTTCACCCACGGCGCCTGGTTCCTGGCCTTCGGGGTGCAGCTGGTGCTGTTTCCCTACCTGGTGCGCGTCGTCCTGCAGGAGGATGAGATCCGCTTCGGCCTGGCCCAGATGTGCCTGCAGCTGCCGACCACCCTGCTGATCCTCATCGGCGGCTTCACCGCCGACCGCATTCCGCCGCGCCGCATCGTCGCCATCGCCTGCGCCCTCAGCGTCCTGACCTTCACGGCGCTCGGCCTGATGGTGATCAGCGGCCGGCTGACCTATGGCCTGGTCATCTTCTACGCCCTGTCGGTGGGAACCATCGGCGCCTTCGCCATCCCCGCCCGCGACAGCCTGCTCAGCCTGGTCGCGCCCGGCGACGACGCGCGGTCGGTCCATCGGGCCGTCAACTTCGCCTCCCTGGCCCAGTTCGGGGCCCAGATCCTCGGCATGGCCTACGCCACCCTGGCGCCCTTCGTCGGGGTCGGCCGCATGCTGCTCAGCCTGGCCGGGCTGATGGCCGCCGCCAGCCTGGCCGCCATCTCCCTGCGCCCGCGCCCGGCCCATGTCGCCGAGCGCGGCGAGGGGCACCTCATCCGCCGCATGGCCGCCGACATCGCCGGCGGCCTGAAAGCCGCCTTCGGCTCGCCGATCATCGCCCCGGTGGTGGTCTGCGCCCTGTTCGTCGGCATCTGCTTCATGGGCAGCTTCTTTGTGCTGCTGCCGCTGATCGTGCAGAGCTACTTCCCGCCCAACGACCCCGATCCCACCCACATCGCCACCGCGCTGGCCCTGTTCAGCCTCTGCTTCTGGGTCGGTTCGCTGATCTCGGCCCTGACCCTGACCCGGCTCGGCCACCTGCGCCGCAAGGGCCTGGTCTACATGGCCGCCCTGCTGAGCGGCGGCCTGGTCCTGATCGCCTGCTCGGTCACCGTGCCCTTCCCGGTGCTCTGCGTCCTCAACTTCGTCTGGGGCCTGGGCGGCGGCGTGGCCATGACCCTCGGCCGGGGCCTGGTGCAGCAGTACGCGCCGGCCGCCAGCCGGGGCCGCATCCTGTCGGTCTTCACCCTGGGCCTGATGGGCGGCGGGCCGCTCGGCGCGGCCGCCTACGGCTTCCTGGCCAAGGCCGTGGGCCCGCACACCGCCATCCTCGTTCCGGGCCTGCTGATGATCGGCCTGGTCGCCTGCGTCTTCACCTTCTCGCCCCTGCGCCACCTCGACGAGGACGCGCCGGTAGACGCCTGATCAGACTCCGGCGACTGTGACGCCCGCAACGGGAGGCCCCTCATGTCCCTCTGGCCGCTGATCGGCATCGCCGTCGTCGTCGCCGGCTTCGTGGCGCGGTTCAATCCGCTGCTGGTCGTGGCCGCCGCCGCCCTGGCCACCGGCATCGCCTTTGGACTGTCGACCGGCCTCGCCCCGCTGCCCGCCGCCATCCAGACCCTGGAGACCTTCGGCAAGGCCTTCAACGACAACCGCTACATCACCCTGACCTGGATGATCCTGCCGGTCATCGGCCTGCTCGAGCGGGCCGGCCTGCAGGAAAAGGCCCGCGATCTGGTGGCGTCCATCAAGGGCGCCACCACCGGCCGCCTGCTGCTGCTCTATCTGCTGGTCCGCCAGGTCACCTCGGCTCTCGGTCTCACCTCCCTCGGCGGCCATCCGCAGATGGTCCGCCCGCTGATCGCCCCGATGGCCGAGGGGGCCGCAGAGGCCAAACTCGGCCCGCTCGGCCAGGAGGCCCGCATGCGCATCCGCGCCTTCAGCGCCGCCACCGATAACGTCGGCCTGTTCTTTGGCGAGGACATCTTCATCGCCATCGCCTCCATCCTGCTGATCAAGGGCTTCCTGGAGCAGAACGGCATCGTCGTCGAACCGCTGGCCCTGTCGGTCTGGGCCATCCCCACCGCCGTGCTGGCCTTCGTCATCCACGGGGTGCGCCTCTGGCGGCTCGACGGCCAGATCGCGAAACTGAACGAAGCGGAGCCGACCCGATGATCGGCCTGCCGGTCCTCTACGTCATCGGCGGCGTCTTCTTCGCCGCCATGGCCCTGCTCGGCGCCTTCGACCGCGAAAACCCCAAGCGCTGGGGCAACCTCGCCTTCTGGGGCCTGCTGGCCGTCAGCTTCCTCGTCGGCTCCTACATCGGCGACCTCGCCAACGGCGTCCTGGTCCTTGCCCTCGCCGGCCTGGCCGGTTTCGGCGCGCTTGGCCAAGGCAAGCCCAACACCACCACGCCGGAAGAGCGCCGGATAAGCGCCGCCCGCCTCGGCGCAAAACTGTTCATCCCGGCCCTGGTCATCCCCCTGGTCACCCTGGTCGGCACCTTCGTCTTCAAGGCCTGGACCATCGGTGGCGCCCATGTCGTCGATCCCAAGCAGGCGACCCTGGTCTCCCTGATCCTCGGCATCCTCACCGGCCTGGTCATCGCCGTGATCATGATCCGGCCCCGGCCCACCGTGCCGGCCCAGGAGGGCCGCCGCCTGCTCGACGCCGTCGGCTGGGCCGCCCTGCTGCCCCAGACCCTGGCGGCGCTGGGCGCCGTCTTCGCCGCCGCCGGGGTGGGCCAGATCATCGGGGCCTTCGCCGGCTCCAGCCTGCCGTCCAGCGGCGCGGCCGGGGCCATCCTCGCCGTCGTCGCCTACACCTTCGGCATGGCCATCTTCACGGTCATCATGGGCAACGCCTTCGCCGCCTTCCCGGTGATGACCGCCGGCATCGGCCTGCCGCTGATCGTCGGGACCTTCCACGGCGACCCGGTGGTCATGGCCGCCGTCGGCATGCTGTCGGGCTTCTGCGGCACGCTGATGACCCCGATGGCCGCCAACTTCAACATCGTCCCCGCCGCCCTTCTGGAGCTGACCGACCGCTACGGCGTCATCAAGGCCCAGATCCCCACCGCCCTGATCCTGCTGATCGCCAACACCGTGCTGATGTATGTCTTCGTCTACTGAGCTTTCGGCCGAGACGGCCTCGAAATTTGCCGCCATTGCGCTCGGCCACGTCCGCCAGCCCTGGCCGCACAAGGCCGATCATGTGTTCGCGAGCGCCGCCGATGTCGCGCCGCACCAGGATTTCCACCCGATTTTCTTCGGCAGCTACGACTGGCACAGCTGCGTCCACGGCTACTGGACCCTGGCCACCCTGCTGCGCCTCTACCCCGACATCCCCGAGGCCCCCGGCATCCGCGCCCTGTTCGACGACGCCTTCACCCCCGCCAAGGTCGCCGTCGAGACCGCCTACCTGGCCCGCCCCGGTTCACGCGGCTTCGAGCGCCCCTACGGCTGGGGCTGGCTCCTGATGCTGCAGGCCGAGCTGCTGCGCCACGACGACGACTGGTTCGCCCACCTGCGGCCCCTGGCCGACGGCTTCGTCCAGCGCTTCCACGCCTACCTGCCGCTGGCCACCTACCCGGTCCGCACCGGCGTCCATTCCAGCACCGCCTTCGCCATCACCCTGGCCCTCGAATACGCCGACGCTGTCGACGACCACGACCTGTCAGCCCTGCTGAAAGCCGCCCTGCGCCGCTGGCACCTCGACGACGCCGACTGCCAGGCCTGGGAACCCTCCGGCGAAGACTTCCTCTCCCCGGCCCTGATGGAGGCCGAGGCCATGCGCCATGTCCTCGGCGCCGACTTCCCCGCCTGGTTCGACCGCTTCTTACCGAGAGCCGCCGAACGCCTGCCGGCTGCGCTGTTCCACCCGGCCACCGTCAGCGACCGCACCGACGGCAAGATCGCCCACCTGGATGGCTTGAACCTCAGCCGCGCCTGGTGCTGGCGAAACATCGCCGCCGCCCTGCCGGAGGGCCACCCGGCCGCCCCGGTCGCCCGCGACGCCGCCGCCCGCCACCTGGCCAGCGCCATCGACCACGTCGCCGGCGACTACATGGGCGAGCACTGGCTGGCGAGTTTCGCGCTGTTGGCGCTGCGGCCGTGACAGTTCCTCCTCCGGCGCGAAGCGACGGGGGAGGGGGACCGCCGGCCCGACTTCAGGGCCGGTGGTGGAGGGGGCAGCGCCGGCCCGTGGGGTTGAAGAGCGTTCTGGCGCGGTCGCAACGACAGCGTTCAGGGTCAGCCCGCCCCGCCGGCGCTGCCCCCTCCACCACCGCCTTCGGCGGCGGTCCCCCTCCCCCGCCCTGCGGGTCGGAGGAGGATTACCCCGCCGCCTTCACCGCCCCGGCGATCTCCCCGACCAGCTGGGCCACCAGCGCCTCGTCGTCGCCCTCGGCCATCACCCGGATCAGCGGCTCGGTGCCCGAGGCCCGCACCAGCACCCGGCCCGAACCGTTCAGCCTGGCCTCCGCCGACAGGATGGCGTCCTTGACCTTGTCGTTGTCCAGCGGCTTGGCGCCCTTGGAGAACCGGACGTTCTCCAACAGCTGCGGCACCGGCTCGAACTGGCGGGCCAGGGCGCTCATCGGCTGGTCGGTCTGGACCATCACCGCCACCACCTGCAAAGCCGCGATCAGCCCGTCGCCGGTCGTCGAGAAGTCCGACAGGATCACATGCCCCGACTGTTCGCCGCCCAGGTTGAAGCCGCCCGAGCGCATCCGCTCCATGACATAGCGGTCGCCCACCCCGGTCCGCTCCAGGGTCAGGCCCTGGGCGGTCATGAACCGCTCCAGGCCCAGGTTGCTCATCACCGTGGCGACGATGCCGCCGCCGCTGAGCTTCTCGGCCTTGGCCCAGGCCCCGGCCACGATGGCCATGATCTGGTCGCCGTCGACGACGACGCCGTTCTCGTCGCAGATGGTCACCCGGTCGGCGTCGCCGTCCAAAGCGATGCCGATGTCGGCGCGGTATTCCTTGACCGCCGCGCTCATCGTCTGCGGATGGGTCGAGCCGCACAGCTCGTTGATGTTGAAGCCGTTTGGCTCCACCCCGATCTCGATGACCTCGGCGCCCAACTCGTACAGCACCGCCGGCGCCACCTTGTAGGCCGCCCCGTTGGCGCAATCGACGACGACGCGCAGGCCGTTGAGGTTCAGGGCTTTCGGGAAGGTCGCCTTGACGATCTCGACGTAGCGCGCCTGCGCATCGTCGATCCGCCGCACCCGGCCCAGCTCCGTCGGACCGACCAGGTTCTCCTGCAGGCCCTCGTCCATATGCCGCTCGATCTCCGCCTCGCGGGCGTCGCTGAGCTTGTAGCCGTCCGGCCCGAACAGCTTGATGCCGTTGTCGCTGAAGGCGTTGTGGCTGGCGCTGATCACGACGCCCAGGTCTGCCCGCATAGAGCGGGTCATCATCGCCACCCCGGGCGTCGGCAGCGGCCCGAACAGCCGCACGTCCATGCCCATGCTGGTGAAGCCGGCGACCAGGGCCGGCTCAATCATGTAGCCCGACAGGCGGGTGTCCTTGCCGATGACCACCAGGTGGCGGCGGTCGGCCTCGGTGCGGAACAGCTTGCCGGCGGCCAGGCCCACGCGCAGCGCCACCTCCGCCGTCATCGGATGGCTGTTGGCGCGGCCGCGGATGCCGTCGGTGCCGAAATAGGAGCGTTTGGCCATAAGTCCCTCTTATCGGAGGCGTTTTGCATCCGGCCGCGCCGATCGCCAACAAACTTTTGGCGACAGTCTGTTTCGGAACGAAAAGTCTTAACGCAACAGTCTGCAACGCATTTTCATGCCCCGCCGGCGCCGGGCGGTGCTAATGGCGCCTTCGCGTTATCGGTGAAACAGGACGGTCCCCAGCATGTGCGGCATCATCGGCATTGTCGGCAAGAGCTCCGTCTCCGAGCGGCTGATCGAGAGCCTCAAGCGGCTCGAGTACCGGGGTTATGACTCGGCTGGGGTCGCAGGCGTGGTTGGCGGCAAGGTCGAGCGCCGTCGCGCCAAGGGCAAGATCAAGGCCCTGGAGGAGGTGCTGGTCGCCGAACCGTTGACCGCCACGGTCGGCATCGGCCACACCCGCTGGGCCACCCATGGCGTCCCCAACGTCCCCAACGCCCACCCGCACAAGGCCGGCAAGGTCACCCTGGTCCACAACGGCATCATCGAGAACTTCGCCGAGCTGAAGGCCGAACTGCAGGCCGCCGGCCGCAGCTTCGAGAGCGACACCGACACCGAGGTCATCGCCCAGCTGATCGACAGCCGCATCGCGGCCGGCGACGAACCGCTCACCGCCCTGAAGTCCACCCTCGACCGCCTGACCGGCGCCTTCGCCCTGGCCGTGCTGATCGAGGGCCACGACCGCCTGGTGCTGGGCGCCCGCCGCGGCAGCCCGCTGGTGGTCGGCGAGGGCGATGGCGAGATGTTCCTGGGCAGCGACGCCCTGGCCGTCGGCCCCTTCACCAACAAGGTCGTCTACCTGGAAGAGGGTGATTACGTCGCCATCGACGACACCACCGCCCGCATCTTCGACGAGGACGGCCAGCCGGTCACCCGGCCCGTGAAGCTGGTCAGCGCCTCGGCCGCCCTGGTCGAGAAGGGCAACCACCGCCACTTCATGGTCAAGGAGATCTACGAGCAGCCCGACGCCTGCCAGCACACCCTGACCGCCTACCTCGACGCCGTGAACGGCAAGGTGAAGGCCCCCGGTGACTTCGACTTCAAGACCGTTGAACGCATCCAGATCGTCGCCTGCGGCACCGCCTTCTACGCCGCCTCCATCGCCCGCTACACCTTCGAGCGCCTGGCCGGCCTGCCCTGCGACGTCGAGATCGCCTCGGAGTTCCGCTACCGCGACCCGGCCGTGACGCCGGGCACCCTGGCCATCGCCGTCAGCCAGTCGGGCGAGACCGCCGATACGCTTGCCGCCCTGCGCTGGTGCCAGGCCAAGGGCCTGAAGACCGCCGCCGTGGTCAACAGCCACGAGAGCACCATGGCCCGCGAGGCCGGCGTCCTCTGGCCGACCCACGCCGGCCCCGAGATCGGGGTCGCCTCGACCAAGGCCTTCACCAGCCAGGTCACCGCCCTGCTCGCCCTGGCCGTCGCCGCCGCCGCCGCCCGCGGCCGCATCGACGAGGCGCAGGAGCATCACCTCGCCCGCATCCTGCTGGAGGCCCCGCGCCTGGTCGGCGAATCCCTCGACGTCGAGGCCGCCGTCACCGCCCTGGCCCCCAAGATCGCCCGGGCCCGCGACGTGCTCTACCTGGGTCGTGGCGCGATGGCCCCGCTGGCCTATGAGGGCGCCCTGAAGCTGAAGGAAATCAGCTACATCCATGCCGAGGGCTATGCGGCGGGCGAACTCAAGCACGGCCCCATCGCCCTGGTCGACGAAGAGACCCCGATCATCATCATCGCCCCCTCGGACGCCCTGTTCGAGAAGACGGTCAGCAACATGAGCGAGGTCGTCGCCCGCGGCGGCAAGGTGGTGCTGATCACCGACGCCGCCGGCGCCCGCCACGCCCCCGAAGGCGCCGACGTCATCGTCGCCCCGACCTGTGATCCCCTGATCGCCCCGCTGGTCTTCGCCGCGCCGATCCAGCTCTTGGCCTACCATGTGGCGGTGCAGAAGGGTGCGGACGTGGACCAGCCGCGCAACCTGGCGAAATCGGTGACGGTGGAATAGGGGGCGCTGGCCCCACCCCACAACCGATTATCCCGACGAAAGTCGGGACCCAGTGTCCACCAGCATCGCGGACGCTGGTGCTGATCAGAGCTGAACCCGTTGGCGGCTTGCCAGCTGGGTCCCGACTTTCGTCGGGATGGTCGGATTGGGGTTACTGCCCCTTCGGCGTCTCACCCGGCGGCGGCGCGATGACGTCCGGCGGGACCTTGGTCGGGTCGGTCGGTGGCGGGTTGGCCACTGGCGGCAGGGTCGTCGCATCGTTCGGCGGCGGCGGACTGTCCGAAGGCGTCACCGGCGCGGTCGTCGTCTCGGGGGCCGACGGAGCCTGCGTCGCCGGCTTGCCGCAGGCCATCAGGGCGAGGGTCGTTCCGGCCGCGACGGCAATGGTCAGGAAGGTTCTCATGGGCGGCTCCTCCAGCGCTATGATCCCAGAACCGCCACCCAACCCCGGCGTTCCGTCCCGGCTGGAATTGTGATCGTCCTTCGGATACCTCATCTCCCATGAAACCTGTCCGCAAAGCCGTTCTTCCGGTCGCGGGCCTGGGCACGCGCGTGCTGCCCGGCGCCAAGACGACGCCCAAGGAAATGCTCAACATCGTGGATCGGCCGATCCTCAGCTACATCATCGCCGAGGGCCGGGCGGCGGGCATCGAGCACTTCGTCTTCGTCACCGGACGCGGCAAGGAAGCCATCGAGGCCTATTTCGACCACCACATCGAGCTGGAAAGCCAGCTCCAGGCCAAGGGCAAGCTCGACATCCTGGAGGCCGTGCTGGCCGACCTGCCCCGCCCTGGCGAGATGAGCTTCGTGCGCCAGATGTCGCCGCAGGGCCTCGGCCACGCCGTCTGGTGCGCCCGCGACATCGTCGGCGACGAGCCCTTCGCCGTCATGCTGCCCGACATGCTGATGCATGCCGAGCGCCCCGCCCTGGCCCAGGCGATGGACGCCTACAAGCAGGTCGGCGGCAACATCGTCGTCGTCGAACCGGCCCCGGCGGGCGAGACCCACAAATACGGCATCGTCGCCCTGGACGGCCAGGACGGCCGCCTCAACCGGATGACCGGCATGGTCGAGAAGCCGCCGCTGGGGACAGAGCCCTCGAACCTGTTCATCTCCGGCCGCTACATCCTGCAGCCGGAAATCTTCAGCCTGCTGGCCGACCAGGGCAAAGGGGCCGGCGGCGAGATCCAGCTGACCGACGCCATGGTCCGGCTGATGGCGCTGGAGCCCTTCCACGCCCTGGAATACGACGGCGTCACCTACGACTGCGGCGACAAGATCGGCCTCTTGCGGGCCAACGTCGCCTATGCGCTGCAGCATCCGGAACTGGGCGCGGCGGCGCGGGCGGCGGTGACGGCCCTGCTGTAGGGCGGGGTCTCGCTCCAGCCCCCCTCCCGCTATCGTCATCCTAGGCCTTGTGCCTAGGATCCCGCTGTCCGCTTGGCTCTCACGGTGGGGTGGAGGCGCAGCCGCGCCTCCAGGGCAGGGCTTGTCGCGGCTGAGCCCGGGATCCTAGGCACAAGTGTTCAGCCCGGGGACATAGCGGACACCTGTTCGGGGACATGGCTGACACTTTGCGAGCGGGTCAAGTCGATGCTTG